>JANOQR010000118.1:0-4994 GCA_031414935.1 Luteolibacter sp. | reverse complement strand
GATTTGCAGGCGGTATTGAAATCGAGAAATAGACTGGTGCTGTCTTTGGATTCTTGGCCCGCCGCCGCCGCGAAGGTGGAAACGATACCACCGACGAATTGATCCGTGATGTGCCGCAAGTCATCATTCCAGACATCCGTTCGCTTGGTGAGCATCACGCGCTCGTAGCTGGGGACGTAGTGAACCAGATCGTACTGGTCGGAAAGCAGGCCGGCTACCGAGCGCAACGTGGATTTCGAATAAGTGTTAGCGATGAGCACATCCTTCGCAGTCATGGTCCGGGCGAGTGGAACTGGCGAGACGGTGAGAGCGATTTGCTTGGTACCCGCGTCGCGTAAAATCTGCACGGATTGATCGAGCGTTTCGTGACACTGATGGAAATCGAGGACTTCGAGGAAAAAGCGATCCGGCTGGGTCTTGGCCATCGCCCGGGATGGCATGTCTTGGATGTAGAGGCCGCTCTGCGCGTCGAACCACGCTTCCGTGAGTCCGGGCGTGATGACGACTAAGTCGCTGGCGAACATCTGCGCGTGGATGTCGTAAATCATTTGCCGCCGCTCCAGCAGCCGCTCTGCGGAAACGGGGTGATCGCTCGATAGCTGGAGATCCAGCCAAGCACCAGATTCCGTTTGGTAGATCATCGGCGCGGGTCGGGAACTTCGACAAGCGGTTGCGGGTAGAGGTCTGGACCGCTTCTTCGTACGGGATCTTCATCGGCGAGGAAAAGGCTGTCGGAATCCGTTCCACAATCGGCCGGGCTGATGGGAAAGAGAGGACGTAACAAGTGAATATCCCAGCTTGATCAAGCCTGCTGGCACTCGCGCTTCCGTCCAATGGCTCCACGATATTTGTAGTAACGAGCAGGGTCGTTCTCTAGCAGACTGTCGAGGTCTCTAGCGCACCCGCGTCGCCCATAATGCGCGGCAGCGCAGCAAAAGCACCTCACTCACTCAAGCGACACGACAAGCAAGTCGCCATCGCCTTTCAGGCCGCGAGTGAATGAGTCCATCGGCACGCGAACGGCTCCCGGTCGATAGGCGTTTGCTTCTCGGGTGAAATCAAGTTGCACGCCGTTTAGCTCGACGGAGACAGGGCTACGTCCGCTGGATTTCACCTGATAGACCACCGTGACTTGATGCCCAGCGAGGCGGAGAGCAACCCTGAGTCCGTCTAAACTTGCGGGGATGACGGGATCCAAAATCAGCGCGTCCGTTTCTACCCGCAGTCCGAGGAAACATTGCATAATCAACCTTGTCCCGATGCCTGCGCCGCTGGAATAAACGCGCCAGCCGCCCTCTAACGCGACCTCGCCATTCTTCACCCGGTCGTATTCATCGAAGGCTTCGTAGCGATCCTTAAACGCCGCATCTGAGCTGGAGTAGTAACAGTTCGCCTGACGCGGCGCGGCACTGGAAATGGTTTCACGAACAGCGATGGGATTGAGCTGACTGAGAGCGTGGAAGAAAGCCTCCGCATCACCGAAGTGGGCGAGTGCCTCACAGTAGCGCAAATGAGCGTGCATGTACATGATGCCGATCTCCCGCCCGAAGTAGCTGGCAGTTTCCGCCCGCTGGAAATTCGTTTGGATGCCGCCTTGATAAGCCATCGGAATGTCGAACAAGCGTGCGCCGTCTGGCCCTAACAAATGCGTGCGAATCAGCGCGAGATGCGCCTCTGCCTGCGTGGGGCTGAACATGTCGTTGATGATCGCATGGATCATCGCTAACAGGCTGTAAGACAGACCCGTCGTCGCATCGCGCGGGTGGAGAAGGTAATCCGTTTTTCCATCCTCATGAAAATAAGCGAGCCCCGTGAGCACGTCGTCCACGATCAGCACGCGCTGAAATTCCTCCAAGATCGTGGCAGCCATCGCCTCAAATTCTGCCGCTCGATCTGTATTTCCGAGCCGCTTGAAAGCGGCTGCTAGTGCGATGAACGTTTGATAATTCAGCGTCACCGTCCACGAACTACAAAGCCGCTCGCGCATGTCTGGCTTCGCGGGCTGGAGCGAGTCATTCCAATCGCCGTGACCGTATGCGGCCAGCTTCGTGCCTGCGATCACACGGCGGTGAATCAGTGCCAGCGCACGCTCGACGTGCTTCGCGATGCTCACCACTTCCGCCGCATTTTCATCCGCAGAGAAATAGGGAAGCTCTTCGTCTAGCAGACCCGCATCGCCCGTGGCGGCTAGATACTGGGCCAGAGCGAGCAACGGCCAATAGACGATGTCACCATGCGAGTCGCCGGGGCGGATGTTGCGTTCGCGCTCGAAGAACATGAACCACTGCGGCCAGTCGCCATCGCTGTTTTGCTGGCGAAAGACGCGGCATAAAAGATCGCGCATCGGTTCAAACCGTCCGAGAGCTAACAAGAGTTCGACTGGCCCCTGACACACATCGCGCGTGCCCCAGCCGCCGCCAGAGTATTGCTCCAGCCCGCGCGGGGACAAGTAGTGGACGAGCGCGTCGTGGATGAACCATGGGAAAATTTCGCCTGCCCGCTCGGCTGCTAGATGGAGTGGGCTCGTTGCCGATGCCGTGATTTTTAAGCCCGAGGCGATGTTCTCCCAGAAGGTTTCAACAGGCTCGACGGCGCTTTTTACAAGCTGCCCGCGAATGTGGATCTCTGCGGTCGTGGTCGGCGTGGTGACGATGCAGAGAAAGGGTTGTTGACGAGACACGCCGTCCGTGAAGAGCAATTCATCGCCGCCCATTTTTTCCAACGGCGATGCTGTGACGACAAAGTTCCCATCCGGGAAACGTCGGCCCACGTCGCTCTCAGGGACCGCGCGGACCACTGCGGAAGTGCCATCCATTTCAAACACCGCAGGAATCGAGCCACTGCCATCGTCGCCGTTCAGCGCGACGTGGTGAGAAATGAGAAATCTGGCAGGAGCACCTTCTAGCACGCGCAACGACAGGCGCAGTTCGTGGCGATCATCCGGCGCGGACGAAACAACTTCGATCAAGCCACCTGCGTGTCGGTAAAACCAGCGGCAGGAATCCTGCTTGATCTCAAACGCGGATGGCATTGCTAACAATTTCCAGCCACCCTCTATTTCCACAAACACCCGCTGGCCATGGCTGCGAAACAGCCCTAGGTAACTGTGACACGTCGAGAGGAAGCGATTGATGCTCACATGGCCCTGAGTGACCATCGAGTGAAACACACCGTTCATCCACGCGGTGGAGGTGAGGGCGGATTCATCGGGCGTTAGAGAGCCGCCTGTTCGCAAAATGTGACCATGCGGCCGGAGCACTTTGAGTTCCTTTTCCCGGAGCACGACATGACTTCCAGACTCGGTAAAAAATGACCAGAGCTTGCCGTCCTCATGTTCCGCGTGGCGTTGGATGGGACCGAAGGCTTCGTGAATGGCAGCATCATCCAGATCCCGCGTTATCAGTGCGGGGGCGGAGGTGAAAAAGCTGGGAGAAAGTCTCTGAGCCATCATTTCCTCTGGCCACGGTGGGCAATTCGCTTCCGGCAGAGCCAGTGCCGCGTCGATCCAGCAAGCGTCCTCAGCGGAGGTGGCTGTCGGTTTATCCGTTTCAAACCATCCGAAAAAACCGCGTTGAGATTTCGCTCCCGGCTCTAACGTGAGTGGCGCATCCTGAATGCCGACGAGCGAGTGCTCGTGCTGCAATCGTTCGCCGGGAAGCCCATGCGTTAGGGCGGTTGCTGTCTCTCCTGTGCGAGTGGATAGTCCGTGAAACTGAAGCGCATCGGTGGACCACGAGACGGCTTTACCGAGCGAACCAATCACCGTCCACGGGCAGCGTCCGCCCATGGATTGATTTTGGCGGGAAGCGACTGCCACGCCTGCTCGTGCGTGGTGCAGTGGCGAGTGATCCACGTATTGGCTAACATAATACTCGTTGAGCCGGATCGCTCCGTAATGCGCGATAGCGACGTCCTGCGTGTGGATCAGATCGCATGAAACAACGCGGTTTCCTGTATTTTCCAACTCCACATGCCAGAACCACGCCTTCACAGAATCCGCAAGAACCAGCCGCAGCCGGAATGCCAAATCACCCCATGAGCCACTCCCGATCATGCCGCGCTCATCAGTCTGATAGACGGCAGGACTACCCGGCCCTAGCAGAGGGATATTTTCCCCATCGCAACGCAGGTAAAGGTTCGCGAGGCCACCTTCCATTTCATTTCCCAGAGCCAGATTGAGCATGATGTCGCCACAATCCATCCGCCGGACAGAGCCGTTAGCATTGAGTTCGACACTCATGCCGGAAGGACTGGCGGCGCGAAAAGGGAAGGCTGCGGGAAATGATGCGTTCATGTTATTTGAGTGAAATCGTGAGTGTCCAAATGCTCTCCACGACGCATCCGCCATCAAGTGGATTCTCGCAACCTTGCAGATGCTCAAACGAAACGAGGTCTAAGTTGACGCTCTTGAAATTCCCTCTTGCCAACCCGATAGATTTTTCAGCAATGTGATTTTGCCATTCGTAATGGCGTCTATGTAAATTTCCTAAATCACACACATCTGCTTTTGCGACCAAACAAAAGCTACTGGGCCGAACTCGAAACCGCGAAATTTCTTATGGCCCCGAAAAAGACAGAGCTGTCGCGCCGATTGGCGCGGCTTGTCGTGTCTTTTTCGGAGGCGCTTCGCGGTGCCTGAGTTCGGGGCGCGATCAAGTCGCGCTCTTTGTTTTCAGTAGCTGGCGTTGAGCCGCAGAGTCTCCAAAACTCCCCATGAAACCAACCATCCTCGCCTGTTTCGCCATCACGGCGTCCTCGGCTCTTCTCCTTGCTCAGGTAGAAGACGCTCCTGAGCTATCCACTGCCCGCCTCCTCGGTCCGCTGAATGACGGCACGCCACCGCCGCCTGAGCTGCCGAAGCCTGCTTTCATCGTCCCGACGCGCGACATTCTCGAATCCAAGACCGTCCAGCAAGGCGGGCGCGAGATCACCATCCAGAAAATCAAACCCATCGCCTTGCCGCCGCGCCCGCTGGCACCCGCGCCGATAGATTT
>JANOQR010000117.1:0-1646 GCA_031414935.1 Luteolibacter sp. | reverse complement strand
CCTAGACGGGGAAATGGAAGAGAAGAAGGAAGGCACCACGAATCTGGCGAATCCAACGAATCTTGAAGAAAATCCATGCAGAGGCTGAAAATTTGCTTCTTTTGATTCTGAATCATTCGCGAGATTCGTGGTGCCTAAATTCTTTGATCTCTGCCACAACTGCATCCGTGTTTTATCCGTCAAAATGAACTTTACGGGCTACTAGTATCAGAAACCGCACTGCGCTGGAGTGTGGAAAGCCGGGTAACTTCAAGTGAATCGGGAGGATCAGCGACGATCATTTTCCTGCCATTCTCACGGACAACCCGGAGGTAGCCCCGTGCCAGCGAGCTAGCTACGGAAAGCGGCAGCAAGCTGCCGCAGTCCAATGGGTTTACACTCGGAAAGCCTCACTGATAGAACACGCGCCAGAAGCGGCGGCCTTCGATGGCGGGGGTGATGGTGACGGTGTATTCGATCCGCTCGTAGGTGCCGAGGTTGGTGATGACGGTGGGCGCGTTCTGCCAGTTCGGGACCGTGAGCCAGTCTTGCGCTTCGAGCGAGGTGCATGACTGGAGAACGGCATTCTGCGTCACGATGCCTTTCGGGCGATGGAAAGTGAGCGTGAGTTGGTTACCATTGCGGGCGATGGCCAGCGGAACGTCGGTGCCGGAGAGCGGATTTCCTTTCATCAGGAACTCTGTGAAGTTGTTTCGACCGTCGCCATCGGCGTCGGCTGTCGCTCCCGAAGTGTTGGGGGTGAGAAGCTGGGCGAGGCTGAAGTTTTCAAGCTGCCATTTCTCGAAGGAGTTCGTGTTGGCATCGAGGAAAATACCATCGGCGAACTGCGGGAAGTCGATGAACGGGTTGCGGTTGCCTTGGGCGTAGGTGACTGCTCCGACTTGGACGCCGCCGTAGATGGCGTTGTTGCGGTTCCTTTCGTAGTCAGTCGGCGGGAATACGCGGTTCCATGCGAGCAGAGTATCCAGCACACCACTGTCCATGCCGGAATACACCGGGCTATTGCTAAGGAGGAGGTCCGTGGTGAGCGCGTCGGAGCCGTCGTAGCGCGTCATCATGTAAAGCATAGCGCGGGCGACGATGCCCTTGTCGCGGTCAAGGGGCTCGAATGAGGCATTGTTGTTGGTGTCATCGAGGGTGTCTGCGGCGGACTCGGGAGCGAAAGAGTTGGTCTCGCGAGTACCTGTAATCACGTCAAAGCGACGCGCGGAGCGCAGTGTATTCACGTTTGCTTGGCAAGGGAAGAGGTGATGGAGGTCGGAGAAATCTGGCCCTTCTTGGTTGATCCCGTCGTTTCTCGGCCAAACGTGTTCACGATTCCAAACCGTGGCACCGCTCGAACCAAAAGAGGTTTTCGGCAAGGTGGCGTTGGAGTAAATCAGGCGCATGTTTGTTGCATCGGCCGCATCAATGACCTGCATGATTTCATCGACGTTGATGTAGTCCACGATGGTGTGGTCATCGATGATATTTTGGAGGGAATTTCGCAACGGCGTGGAGACCAAGCCAGCGGCGGGCGCGTAGTAAGTCAGCAAGTCAGCATTCGGCGGCAGGGTGACGCCGGAGAGCGAGAGATTCAGATAGACCATGTGGTGGTCGGTGACTTGAGTCGCGGCAAGCAGCGGATTTCCTGCGGCGGGCCAGAA
>JANOQR010000116.1:0-22500 GCA_031414935.1 Luteolibacter sp. | reverse complement strand
GCTCATTTGCGCGATCAGATCAAGACCTTGAAAGAGGTGCCAGAGGAGCCAGTTAGGAAATCTGTGACGTATCCTGCTGGGAAAAGAGGGCGGTCGAAGAAATGAAACGAGAGTTGACTCAATGCTGTTGATGCTGCACGTCTGAACACGTAATGATTTTAAAAAGCGATCGACCTTACTTCGAAGCGTGGCTGCGCCGGACTGGGCGGCAGTTTGCGGCGAGCGGTCGGCTCACGCAGATTGCCTTCGCGCTCGCTAAGTCCGAGGGCGGCTCGGTGGATGAATGGCGGACGCGGTTGCGGAATTTGTTGGAGGGCAGCACGGTGCCATCGCTGGATTTGCTGACGCGGATCGACGCTTTGTTAGCTCGTCCAGCGCGGTCGATTCGCGTGGAGGATGCTCAAGGGCTGCTTTTTTAACGAGCCGCTCGCGCATCAGGAACGCAGGTGTGTTTCGCAAGCGTGGCACGGCATTTGCATTCCGCGAATGGCCCTATTTCAAACCTGTGAGAAAAATGCTGGTGTTTGCATGGGACTAACTGATTGAATCCGTTTTCCCCGCAGAACCGATTTCCGATGCACCGTTTTCATTCTCGATCCACGATCTTGAGGTTCAGATTCGCAGCTTACTTGCTTTT
This sequence comes from Luteolibacter sp., assembly GCA_031414935.1. Classification (GTDB taxonomy): domain Bacteria; phylum Verrucomicrobiota; class Verrucomicrobiia; order Verrucomicrobiales; family Akkermansiaceae; genus Luteolibacter. The sequence continues at coordinate 21,863 of JANOQR010000116.1, read as the reverse complement.
CCTGAAATTTCTCCTGCCCGTCGTCGCCCTTGGCGTGTTGACCTGCGGGTTGCTGGCGAATGACACGGGAATCATGGTCATCGCGCTGGGCCTCGGAGTGCTGGCGTTACTCGTCGGGATTCTGCAATATCTGCTCGCCACACGCTCACGCTGTCCACTTTGCCTGACGCCGGTTTTGATGAACAAGGGCTGCTCAAAGCACCGCAATGCACGCACGGTGCTGGGCAGTCATTCGCTCAGAGTGGCTCTGGCCGTGACGTTCAGGGATTCATTCAACTGCCCGTATTGCCATGAGTCATCGGTGATGGAGGTTCGGCATCGTCCGGGCTATCAGGAAAATCACCGGGATTGACAGGCTCGCGCGATCCGTGAATTTTCCGCCCATGAATTTCATCCCGAAATCTTTACGAACTGTATTCCCCGCCACTTTGGCGTTGGCCATCGCCGCTTCCACTCTCGCGTACGCAGAAAAAATCATGCCTGAAACACCATCCGACGTAAAAGCTCCGCCAGCCGATGCCGCCAAAACGGCATCCGGCCTCGCCTCCAAAGTCCTCCAAGCCGGCAAAGGCGAACAACGCCCCTCCGCCGCTGACACCGTCACCGTCCACTATTCCGGCTGGACCCCTGACGGGAAAATGTTCGACAGCTCCGTCGAGCGTGGTGAGCCGACCAGTTTCCCGCTCAACGGCGTCATCAAAGGCTGGACCGAGGGACTCCAACTGATGGTCGAGGGGGAAAAACGTCGCTTCTGGATTCCTGCAGACCTCGCTTATGGAGAAAATCCCGGCGGCGGTCGCCCCGGTGGCCTGCTCGTTTTCGATGTCGAACTCATTTCGATCAAACAAGCCCCCAAGCCACCCGCAGACATCGCCGCCGCGCCTGCCGATGCTGAAAAAACCGCCTCTGGTCTCGCTTCCAAGGTCATCACCAAAGGAACCGGCACCACCCAACCCAAAGAAGACGACACCGCGAAACTCAACCTCGCCCTCTGGTCCAGCGAGGGCCAACTCCTGCAAAGCACCGAGCAGCAAGGCGGTCCCGCCGACATCCCACTGGCGAAACTCGGCATGGCTGGTCTGCGCGAAGGCATCATGCTCATGGTCGCCGGGGAAAAACGCCAAATGTGGATTCCGGCGAAACTTGCTTTCGGCGACAACCCGCCTCCCGGCGCACCCACGGGTGGCCTCGTGGTGATTGCGGAATTGATCGCCATCAAAGCAGGTGTCCCCGCGCCCGCCGCCCCTGCCGATGTCGCAGCCGCTCCTGCTGACGCCGAAAAAACCGCCTCCGGCCTCGTCTCTAAAGTCCTCACCAAAGGAACTGGCGAGGCCCGTCCTGCGGCCACGGACACCGTGACCGTCCACTACTCCGGCTGGACTCCTGATGGAAAACTTTTCGACAGCTCCGTCCAACGCGGCGAGCCGACCAGCTTCCCGCTCAACGGCGTCATCAAAGGCTGGACCGAAGGACTCCAGCTCATGGTCGTCGGTGAAAAACGCCGCTTCTGGATTCCTGCCGATCTCGCCTACGGTGATAATCCCGGCGGTGGTCGTCCCGGCGGACTGCTTGTTTTCGACGTGGAGCTCATCAAAATCGGTAAATGAGTTCGGTTTTTCCCAAGCTGCTGGCTCTGGTCCTCTCGGTCAGTCTGTGGTCGTGCGCCTCTCAGCAGGCACCCGCACCCCTGCCAGTAGCGGAGAAAAAAGTCGAAGCCCCACCTGCTCCACGCAAGCCAGTTCGCATGAACGGGCGGGGAAAAATTACCTCCATTTCCCTCACCGATCTCTTCGCACTCCAGCAAAGCGACAAGGTGCTGTTGTTCGATGCTCGCCCGTATTTCTTCTACTCTCTCGGTCGCATTCCCGGCGCGATCAGCCTGCCGAAACAGAATTGCGACCGCGAGATCGAGAAGCGTGAAGCGGAAATCAAAGCTGCCCTCGCTGCTGGAAAAACCATCGTCGTTTATTGCACCAGCGCCACTTGCCCAGACGCCCGCACCGTCGCGATCCATCTCGCCAGCTACGGCTACTCCTCCTCCACCATGCCCGAGGGCTGGGACGCCTGGAAAGCCAGCGGCCTCCCCACCGAATAACTTCTAACTCATAACTTCTAGCTTTTTCTCCAATGACCTCATTCCCCAACGTCACCGTCGATGCCAAAGCCAACGTCTATTTCGATGGCAGCGTCGTTTCCCACACCGTCCATTTCGCTGATGGCACCAAGAAGACTCTCGGCCTCATCTATCCGGGAAAATTTCACTTCGGCACCGCCGCTCCCGAGCGCATGGAAATCATCGCTGGCTCTTGCGAAGTCATCCTCGATGGCACGACTGAGACTCTCACCATCGAGGCTGGAACTGCTTTTGATGTCGCGGGAAATAGCGGTTTCACCATCAAGGTGATCGACGGTATCTGTGAGTATATTTGCTCGTTTCTTCCCGCATAATTTGATGCGGCGTCTCGGGATCATCGGAGTCTTGCTGGCGGTGATTTCACTGAGTTCCTGCATCAGGCTGCCGGATGTCCCCGCGCTGACATATCGGCAAGAAATCGGCTCATCCAGCGCACCACGCCCGCCTGCCGGGAAAGACCCGGATGTGCTCGTTTGGCTGATTTCAGACGATCTCCACACCGGCATGGTCTTTGAATACGAGTGGCTGCTGGATTCCGGTTTCGTCCCGCCAGCCGGATTTGGAAATCCCAAGTATGTCACCCTCAGTTGGGGAAACCGCACGGCCTACGTCGAGAAAGGCCTGCATTCGACCGAGAAATTTCTACGCGCCATGTTCACGCCGTCGCCGTCGGTGATGGAACTCATTCCGGCGAACTGGCACGTTGCCGACGTTTGCCCGCACCAACGAATCTGGCGCAAACTTGTCCCGCGTGAGCGTGGCAGAGACCTCGCTGCATTTCTCAACGACTGCAGCGTCCAAGGTACAGACGGCAAACCCATCGTCTGCGGCACCTCAAGCTGGGGTGGGGGAGTGCTGCTTGAGTCGCGCCACGTCTATTTCATCCCGCGCATCTGCAACATTTGGACCGCCCAAGTCATCGAATCCCTCGGCGGAAAAATGAATGCTTGGACTGCTGTCACTGCCAACGGTCTGACACGCCAAGCCGAAAAACCACCAAACGATTTCGAGCAAATCTGGTGGGGCGGCGGCAATCATTTCGTCGATCCGAATCAACAAACTTCAGGCTCTCCGCCTTAAGCACTGTCTGAAAAGGCGGAGAATAGTCTTGGACGATAGTGATCTTGCCTGCCGAGACGCTTTTTGAATTAGACATCTCGAGCCGCCCTAAACGCCAGAGTTTGGAGATCAATTTCAACGCACCCGACGGCGTAAGAGGCCCAGACTGGCGAGACTGAAGAGCAGTGCCGAGGATGGCTCCGGCACGACAGCTAGGCTTTGAAGCGTCACACTTAATGGCAGCCCGATTGCGCCGAGAGAGTTCGATGATCCATCGGAAAGCTGGATGGCGCGCAAGTTTGTGCCGTCGTAGCCATAGCCGAGTCCATTGATATCAATGTCAAAACCAGCACCCACTTGGGTGTAGCCGAGTGGACCCACTGCCACCCCGTTTCCGAACGCCCCGGCTGGAGTCGTGTGGCGGTTGAGGAAATTGTCACCGCTGAGTGTGTAGAGAATCGTGCTTGATGGGTTGTTGCTGGGATTCGTGTATCCTGCGCCGAGCACGCTCACTCCTGGGCGGGCGGTCGTTGTGTCTGATTGGAAAAATGAGTAGGTGCCGTCCATCGTGACGGTGCCGTTTGCCTGCATCGCAGTTGGCGCGGTTTGGAAATTAGGAGTGATTCGTGCGTTGAACCCGCCTGTCCCCGCGAGCCGAACCCGATCTGCCAAGGGATTGAAATCCATCGCAGTCAGGCCAGAAAGTGCTGATAAGGGCGTGGTGACGAGAGATCTCGCGCCGGACACCGTGTTGATGGTGGATAAAAGTCCTGTGCTCGTCATGCCGTAGAGCAATCCGTTAGCACCGTGGAAGTCGATGTCCACGATGTCTGAAAATGATCCATTGCTGCCGATCTGGATGACTGACCCAGGAGCGGCTGAGTCAAACTGGTAGAGGCTTCCATTGTTTCCTAGCCCGAAGATACCTACAGCTTCCGATGTGGATGCGAGGGATAAACAGGCAAATGTCGCGGCAATGATTGGTTGTTTTTTCATGGATTGATTGGGGAGTGATTTGTGGTTTAGTAATGGTTTCGACGGGTGCCACTCAATCACTCTGGCGACTCTCAATGCACGACATGGTGGGCAAAAAATCCTTATGGGGTTATTTTAAATAGGACTAAGCCCAATGAATCCAAAGCGCGTTGAGATTCGTGTTCAAGATCATCGCGTAAGTCACTTCGGATGATCGCTTGATTCTTCCCCGGCGATTCCTTTTTCTCTGCCCATGCGTATTCTACTCACCACTTGCAGCTACCAAGATACTCCCGGTCCTCACCACCCGCTGATGGAATCCCAAGGCTGGGACATCGTTCGCGAGCGCGGACCACTCAGCGAGGCTCGGATGCTAGAGCTAGCGGGTGACTTCGATGCCTTCCTCTGTGGTGACGACGCGATCACCCGCGCAGTGATCGAGAAATCTCTGCCTCGCTTGAAAATCATTTCCAAATACGGTATCGGCCTCGACAAGATCGACATCCCGGCCACGAAAGAGCTGAAAATCCCGGTTCTTTTCACACCCGGCGTCAATCACACCACCGTGGCCGAGCACACATTCGGCCTGCTCATTGGCATCACCAAGCACATCGTCACCACCGCTGCCGCTGCGCGAAATGGCGAATGGCTGCGACTCACTGGTCACGAAATCGCGGATAAGACCATGGGCATCATCGGCCTCGGTCGCATCGGCAAAGAAGTCGCCATCCGCGCTAGAGCCTTCGGAATGCCGCTCATCGCCTTCGATCCGTATTGGGATGAAAAATTCGCTGCCGAATATGGTATCAGACGCTGCGCAACGATGGACGAAGTCCTCACAAGCTCCGATGTGGTCTCGCTGCACTGCAATCTGACCGACGAAACGCGCGGCATGATTCGCACCTCCAAGATCGCCACCATGAAGGACGGCGTCGTCATTCTCAACTGCGCTCGTGGCGAAATCGTTGAGACTGCGGACATGGTTGCCGCCCTCAAAAGCGGCAAAGTCGGCGGCTACGGCACCGATGTCCTCGACGAAGAACCCCCACGCCCCGATCACCCATTACTCACCGCTCCGAACTGCGTCGTCACCCCTCACATTGGTTCCCGGACTTATGAAAGTGTCCCGCGCCAAGCGATGAAATCTCTCACCAACCTCATCAACGCCGTCAAAGGTGAAGGCGAGTGCAACTGTGCGAATGGCGTCCTGATCGGCAAGCCAAGCCCACTTAACCGCCCAGCCCAAAGCGGCGGCTGGAAGGGCAGAGTGACGATTTCCTGAAGACCTACTCTCGTTTCCGCAACGGGAGAGAAGAGGTTGTAATGAAATGCGGGACGTGCGACTTAGTGCTGTGATACAAGACTTGTGGGTTATTTTAGCGGGCCAGAAGTTAGAAAATTGCGCTTTTACCGCTTGGACAGCATCGGGCCGTCCTGTATGGGTCTCTGTATGAAAACCGTAATCGCCATTGAGATGCCGATGCCTGCTGGAATTTCCAAATTTAAGCTGCCACCGGGTGTCAGGCAACGACTCACGGTTTTGCTGGATCGTCAGGATTCCGGCAAGCCTCTCACCGCTGCCGAGCGTCGTGAAGCGGAGGGACTTGTCGAGATGGCGGAGTTCCTATCGCTTCTGAAACTGCGGGCAAAGAGAGCCAATCAGGCAGCATGAGCATCCCGGCCGGACTGCGTGTGGAGGTCGCCCGCAGAGCGGGAAATCGCTGCGAATACTGTCGTCTCTCCCAGCAGGGTCAGGAAGCGACGTTCCATGTGGATCACATCATTCCGGTGTCGGCTGGTGGCGAATCCTGTTTGGAAAACTTCGCTCTGGCCTGCGTTTCCTGCTCCCTTCGCAAAGGCGCGCGCCGCTGTGCGATGGATCCACAGACCGGAATCGAAACCATCCTCTTTCACCCGCGCCAGGACGCTTGGAGTGTGCATTTCATCTGGAAGGGAAACCGTGTGCTAGGCATCTCTCCTATTGGCCGAGCCACCGTGGATTCGCTGAAGATGAATCGCTTGTTAGCTCTTGCCATTCGCAAGGAAGAACGGCTGCACGGACGCCATCCTCCTGAGGATTGAAGCCTCTGAACATTCAGAGGTCACTCATGCAGTCACAACGCTGTAGTTTGAAAATTTGTGTCTTTGTCTTTTTATGGTTCTATGCAGGAGCAGAACGATCAAAGAGAAGAGGTTGTAATGAAATGCGGGACGTGCGACGTAATGCTGCAATGCGCTTTTTCGGGCTTATTTTTGTGAGTTTTGCGACTTGGGCGGCGGCCTATGAATCGCAGCCTGCGTTCGATGCGGCTCGTGAAATTTTAGAAATCCGTTGTCTGGAATGTCACACGCCGGGAAAGGCGAAGGGCGATTTACTGCTGACGACTCGTGAGGAAATGCTGCGTGGTGGGGACGCTGGCCCAGCCATCGCACCGGGTAAGCCTGACGAGTCTGAATTGATGAAACGGCTGATTCTGCCGGCTGATGACGACGAGCGAATGCCGCCTAAGAAAAAAGGTGAAGCTCTGTCGCCAGATGAAATCGGAGTTCTGCGGGACTGGATTTCCGCTGGCGCACCTTGGCCGACGGGCCAGGTGTTAGCCCCGAAAGCGAAGACGGCATTACCGAGATGGGATGCGGCTCGTGATCCGCGTTTGGTAGCGATTGAGGCGTTTCCGAAAAGCGTTAGCTTGGAGACGGCGGCGGATTTTCATCGGGTGATCGTCATCGCGAAATTTAAAGATGCATCCACTCACGACATCACACGGCAGGCGAAATGGACGCTGGCAGATGGTGCGTTGGCGACGCTGGATGGCAATTTAATTACACCGAAGAAGGATGGCACAACGCGAGTGAATATCGAGTATTGCGGACTGACGACGGAGGTCGCCGTGGCGGTTAAAGATGCGGAAAAGCCGCGTCCGGTTTCGTTTCAACTCGATGTGATGCCGATCCTAACGGCGGCGGGCTGCAACACGGGATCGTGCCACGGCTCGGCTCGCGGACAGGATGGATTTCATCTGTCGCTCTATGGCTTCGATCCCAAGGGCGACCATTTTCGGCTGACGAACGAGATGGCTGGGCGGCGGATCAATCTCGCAGTGCCGGAGGAATCCTTATTAATCACCAAAGCAATCGGCGCGGTCCCTCACACGGGCGGAAAGTTGATGAAGCCTGATAGCGATTTCTATCAAACTCTGGTGAATTGGATTCGTGACGGTGCGAACTACGACGCGGATGGAATCACGCAGCCGACGGGCATCGAAGTGCAGCCAAAGGAGCTGGTGCTCACGGGTGCCGATGTGTGCCTGCCATTCACGGTGCGTGCGACTTATTCGGACGGCACGGATCGCGATGTCACGCCTTTGTCGCGGTTTTCGACTTCGAACGACAACTCGGTTTCCATCCCGGCGCGTGAAGCTCTTGCGACTTCCGGCAAGCGTGGCGAGGCATTCGTGCTCGCTCGTTTTCACACTTTCACGGAAGGCTCGCAGGCGATCGTGGTGCCTGCGGATCTCGCTTACGAGCGGCCTACTTTTCCGGCGAACAATTACATCGACGGCCTCGTCGCAGAGAAGCTCAACAAGTTACGCATCGTTCCGTCTGTGCTCACAGATGACGAGGCGTTTCTCCGGCGCGTTTTTCTGGATGTCGTTGGTTTGCCGCCGACCGTGGAGGAGCGAGCGGCATTTCTAGCAGACAATCGCCCAGATAAGCGTGAGCAGCTCGTCGATACGCTGCTGGGCCGCAAGGAATTCACCGAGATGTGGGTGATGAAATGGGCGGAACTGCTCCAGATTCGTACCTTCAACATGGGCGGCCAGCTCGTTTCATACAAGGCGGCTTTGAATTACTATCAGTGGCTGCGCGAGCGTGTCGCAGGGAATGTTCCTTTCAACGAACTGGTGAAAGAATTGCTGTCTGCGAAGGGTGGAACTTTTTCGAATGCGGCGACGAATTTTTTCCAAACGGAGGAAGATGTTCTCAAACTAACCGAGAACATCGCGCAGGTATTCATGGGGACTCGCATCCAGTGCGCGCAGTGCCACAATCACCCGTTTGATCGCTGGACGATGGATGATTACTACAGTTTCGCCGCATTTTTCGCGCAGGTGAAACGCAAGCCCGCCGAAGATCCGCGCGAACGAGTGATCTTCGACGGCGGTGGTGAAATTAAAAACCCAGTTACTAAAATCGACATGCCGCCCAAATTTCTCGGCGGTCCTGCACCGAAGATTCAAGGCCAGTCCCGGCGTGAGGCAGTCGCGGGTTGGCTGGCATCGCCAGAGAATCCTTGGTTTGCAAAAAACGTGGTGAACATCGTCTGGGCGCATTTCAACGGCGTGGGCATCGTCGATCCAGTGGATGATGTGCGGGTTTCAAATCCGCCTTCGAACCCAGAGTTGCTAGACGCGCTGGCAGAGAAGTTTGTTTCCTACAACTACGACTTCCGCAGGCTTGTCCGGGACATTTGCACTTCGCGCACCTACCAACTTTCCACTCGGACGAACGAAACCAACGCCGGCGATACTCGAAATTTCTCCCATGCGATGATCCGCCGAGTCCGCGCCGAAGTGCTGCTCGACTGTATTTCGCAAGTCACCGCCACGCCTAACAAATTCAAAGGTTTGCCGTCGGGTGCTCGCGCCGTGCAAATCGCTGACGGCAATACGACTAACTATTTTCTCACCACCTTTGGCCGTGCGACGCGGGCGACGGTTTGTTCCTGCGAGGTGAAGATGGAGCCGAATCTTTCTCAAGCACTTCACCTGCTCAATGGCGACACCACTCAGCAGCGCATCCGCCAAGGCAAGATTGTGGAAACCATGCTTCGTGCGAAGAAAACTCCCGAGGAAGTAATTTCAAATCTTTATCTGACGACTCTCAGCCGACTTCCGACCGATATGGAGCGTGAGAAACTGCTGGGAGCCGTGACGGAACGTGAACAGCCCAGTGAAGTTCGAGAAACGCTGGAAGATGTTTTCTGGGCGTTGTTGAACTCGAAGGAATTTATCTTCAACCACTGATCGGCAAATAAAAAACCCGACAGCGTGAGTTGTCGGGTTTCAAATGATTGCTGCTTGGACCTGGATCAGTCGCAATTTCAGGAGCCGGGATTCACGTTGGTCACACGCGGCGGAATGATCGGTGGGATGGGTGGAAAGTAGAAAGGCAGATCGAGGGGATTCGCGGGTTCCATCGAAGAAGAGACCGAGGCGACTTTTGCACCCTTGGAATCTTTAGAACTCTTTGAGCTGTATGAATCAGCGTCGCCGCTGTTCGGGTCGAGCTTGGCGAGCAAGGCTTGAACTTCCGCAACTGCTTCTGGCATGGAGGCGATGGCGCACTGGGAAATCAGCCGCATGTTTTCGGGAGATGCGGTGATCGCTGTTTCTACGATGGACACCACCATGGCGACGTCAGCCTCGCTGGCTTTGATCGCTGCTTTGACGATCTCGCAAGTGCATTTTGGATTCGCGCTGACTTCGGATTCTACTATTTCGAGCACTTGGGTCACATCGAGCTTCACCCGTTGTTCGACCGAGAGAGAAATTTTCGAGCAATCAGAAGCTGCTTCTGGTTTTCCCGACTCACGATAGACGGCGGAAATCATCGCGAGTCCGTTTTCTAGGCTGTCGGGGGCGATTTCATAAACCTGGGCCGAAGTGCTGACTGCGACCTTGCGGTAGGGAGAAGGATTGCGGAGGAGATTTAGATCAATGACCGACTCAACGTTTTGTCGGGCAGATGCGCGGGTGTCGAGAGTGGCTACATCCTGAGCTGCATAGATCGCTTTTTCTCTGGGCATGATGCCTTCTGCTTTGCGGAACTCTGGGACTTCATCGTTGGCCGACAGAGAAGCACTGCAAAGAATTCGACTTGGACTCACCTGTTCGGCGGCTTTGTCAATTTCGAGCGGGGAGGGGACGCTCACTAAATTTTGGGCTGGCAGGGGGGCCAGAGAACCAAGAAGAAGAAGAGCGACCATGTGGGGGGACATGGACAGTTTCATGGGTGGGGGGAACGCCGCAGACACAAAAGATTTTCAGAGTAATCGGCAATCCTTGATTTTCTTGTCTTCGAGGACTTAAATTGATTTTATTGCAATCTGCTTAAAACCAATGATTTGCGGAAAATTATTTATCATAAAAATTTAATCATCAGAGAAAATTTTTAGTTAAGTTTGTTTTATTAGTTTGCGAATTGGAAAAAGTTTTGTCGCGGGGAAACCATCGAAGAGGTCAGAGTTCGGTTCTGAAAACGAGTCCGCATCGGATCAAGTCGGTGATGTTCCGGGTGACGAATTGGATCTTCCTCATGCCGAAAATCACTCTTGAAGAGACGAGACGCCCGACACTTTCAATCACCCCCTTTCCACGAACTCCATGATAGCGGAGTGCTAAAGAAGTCGTAGGATTGGCTCATCCAAATGATTCGTTTTTCCCTTCTCGCTCCCATCCTCGTCATCACATCGGTCCGCGCTGATGACCGGGTGGAGTTCAATCGCGACATTCGCCCGCTTTTCACCAAACATTGCACTGCCTGTCACGGTGGCGTGAAAGAAGCGGGCAACGTTTCGTTCATTTATCGCGACAAGGCCTTGGCAATGGGGAAATCCGGCGAGTATCCCATCGTCCCCGGTAAGCCTGCGGAGTCCGATATGATGCGACGGCTTCGTAGCAGCGATCCCGACGAAGTGATGCCCAAGCCAAAGCATGGGCCGCCGTTATCAAAGGACGAGATCGATCTCATTGAGCGTTGGATTACCCAAGGAGCGGAGTGGCAAGATCACTGGTCTTTCGTGCCGCCGCAGGAAAAGCCAATCTCTTCGCTATCCGATGAAAAATGGCCGTCAGCATCGTTTGATCGGTTCGTCCTTCACCGACTCGATCAGGAGAAACTTCGGCCATCACCAGAAGCCCCTGCAGGTGAGTGGCTGCGTCGTGTTTCATTTGATCTCACCGGGCTGCCACCGTCACCGGAAGACCTCGCCAGCTATCAGGATCAACTGGTGAAAGATCCCACGATTGCCCGCTCCGCTGTCGTGGATCGCCTGCTAGCATCGCCTAGCTTCGGCGAACGCTGGGCGACCGTGTGGCTCGACCTCGCGCGTTACTCGGATACATACGGATTTGAAAAAGATCCGCATCGCGACATCTGGCCATATCGCGACTGGGTCATCCGCGCTTTCAATGCGGACATGCCATACGATCAGTTCACCATCGAGCAACTCGCCGGTGATCTGCTCCCTAACGCCACCGCCGATCAACGCCTCGCTACTGCGTTTCATCGCAATACGCAAACGAACTCCGAGTGCGGCACAGACGACGAGGAGTATCGTCTCGCCGCCGTGATCGACCGTGTCAACACCACCTGGACTACCTGGCAGGCAACGACTTTTGGCTGCATCCAATGTCACTCGCATCCTTACGATCCCATCGAACACGAAGAGTTCTATCAGTTTCTTGCGTTCTTCAACAATACGGCTGACTACGACCAATCCGATGACGACCCGCGCATGAAAATCGCTACCGATCCAGCAAAGACCCAAGAAGCATCGACACTCGAAATCAAAGCGCGAATCCTCCGTGAGCAGCTCAACCAAGCTGGCCGATCTCTAGCGGAATCTTCCGTAACTTGGGTTGCCTTCACGCCAGACATCTTCGCGCCTAGCCACGGAAAACTCGCACTCACTGCTGATGGCGTCATCCGCAGTGAAGGCACTTTACCCATCGGAAATACGCACAAAATTTCCGCTCCGGCGCAGGATTTCACCGCCATCCGGCTCAACATTCTTCCCGACTCACCAGACCCGAAAAAATGGCCAGAGCGTGCGTCCTTCGTCACGGGCCTCAAGGTTCAGCTCGTCGATGCCGCAGGCATCTCCACCCCGGTCACGATGAAGGAAGTCTTTGTGGATCGTTTCAGCGAACTAACGGAACCAACGCCCAGCGGCAATGTCGGTGGGACTCCCAAACTCGACGGTCCACGTTGGTCAGTCTTCGTGCCAGAGAAACCTGTGGAAGCTGAGGCCAATTCGCGCATCGAAATTTCTCTGGAACAAAAATCCCAGACATCGGGAGGACAAGCGGCCTCCGTTAGGAACTTCACGCTGCAACTATCAAACCACCCGGACTGGGCTAAGATCGTTCATGATCCAGAGCGACTCGCCACATGGAAGTCGCGCGAGGAAATCGTTAAGCAGCATCATGAAATTAAAGGCACGCTAGTTCCGGTGATGACTGAATTTCCGGCGCGAGAGACTCGGATTTTCGCCCGTGGCAACCGCCTTTCGAAAGAGGATGTCGTTTCGCCCGGCGTACCAAAACTGCTCGCACATAGCCCTCCGCAGAGTGGGATGACGCGTCTCGAGATGGCACGCTGGATCGCCAGTCCAAAGAATCCACTAACAGGACGAGTGATGGTGAACCGTCTCTGGGGCGAGCTTTTCGGCACGGGCATCGTCCAGACTGTGGAAGACTTCGGCACCTCGGGCACGCCGCCTAGCCACCCGGAGCTGTTGGATCACCTCGCACTGCGTTTCGTGAATCAGCACCGTTGGTCGATCAAGGCCATGTTGCGTGAAATCGTGCTTTCTTCGACCTATCGCCAGACGCACCGCGCATCGAGGGAGCTTGTCGAAATGGATCCATCTAACCGTCTTTTAGCCCGTGGCCCGCGCAACCGGCTTTCCGCTGAAATGGTCCGTGACCAAGCGCTCTCAGTCGCTGGCTTGCTGTCGCCGAAAATGCACGGCCTGCCGGTCTATCCGCCTCAGCCCGATGGGATTTGGAGTTCGATTTACAACCGTGCAAAATGGACTGAATCCGTTGGCGAAGATCGTTTCCGCAGAGGAATTTACACCTATCACAAACGGACAAGTGGTTTCCCTGGGTTCCTGACATTCGATGCGCCTAGCCGCGATCTTTGCAGCGCGCGCCGCATCACCAGCAACACGCCCTTGCAAGCACTCGTCACCATGAACGATCCCGCCCACATCGAGGCGGCGCAGGGACTCGCAAAGCGGATGCAGGCGCACTCGCCCGATCTCGCAGCGCAGCTTGCCTACGGCATGGAGCTTTGCACCCAACAGGACGCATCTCCCACGATTCTCGAAGAACTCGCAAAACTTCACGCAGATGCCACCGTGACTTACCAAAATTCTCCTAGCGAAGTCGCGAAACTTGCCGACTCTCCAGCAGCGGCTGCCCTCGTGCTGACTGCTAACACCATTCTCAATCTGGACTCCGCACTCACTCGTTAGAATTATGAAACCAGAACATTTTGCCCAGCTCAAGCACGCTGAACTTCAGCATCTCACTCGCCGCCATTTCCTCTCGAAATGCGCCACGGGTCTCGGTGCAATGTGGCTTGCAAACAATGCTGGCCGTGCTTGGGGAGCAGCTAGCAGTTTGCAAAAAGATCCGGCCAATCCGCTGGCGCCGTCGTTGTCGCAGTTCGGTGCCAAGGCCAAGCGCGTGATCTATCTGCACATGTCCGGTGCTCCGTCCCAGCACGAGCTCTTCGACTACAAGCCAGAGCTTGAAAAGCTCAACGGCAAAGAGTGCCCGAAGGAATTTCTTGAAGGAAAGCAATTTGCCTTCATTCAAGGTGTACCGAAAATGTTAGGCCCGCAATTTTCATTCAAACAGTATGGCCAGTCGGGGGCATGGGTTTCTGACCGGCTGCCGCATTTCTCCTCGGTCGTGGACGATGTTTGTTTCATCAAGTCCATGCACACGGATCAGTTCAACCACGCACCCGCGCAGTTGTTGCTTCACACCGGCACGCAGAATCTCGGCGCGCCTTCCATCGGTGCTTGGGCGACTTACGGACTCGGTTCTGAAAATCAAAATTTACCCGGTTTCATCGTGTTGACCTCGGGCGGTAATAACCCGGATGCAGGCAAATCCATTTGGGGTTCCGGCTACCTTCCGACGGTTTTTCAAGGCGTGCAATGCCGCTCGACTGGTGAGCCCGTCCTCTATCTAGCAGACCCTGCGGGCATCTCACGCGACCTCCGCCGCCGCTCGCTCGATACGTTGGATCGCCTCAATCAACAAATTTCTAACGATGTCGGAGATCCAGAAACGATCACCCGCATCGCTCAATACGAAATGGCCTACCGGATGCAGATGCACGCAACGGATGCCTTCGATTTGAAACAAGAATCAGAAGCGACTCACAAGCTCTACGGCACGGAATTAGGCAAAGAATCTTTCGCGAACAACTGCCTATTAGCTCGTCGTCTCGCAGAACGTGGCGTGCGCTACATCCAGCTTTTTCACGCGGGCTGGGATTCCCACGGCGCGGCTCCCAAAGAAGCACTCAACGGGGGATTCAGCGAACTTTGCAAAGCCGTGGACCAGCCGATGACAGCACTGCTCAAGGATCTCAAACAACGCGGAATGTTAGAAGACACTCTCGTCGTCTGGGGCGGTGAGTTCGGTCGCACTCCTATGCAGGAAAATCGCGGTGGTTCGGAAATGAAATTCATCGGACGTGACCATAACCCCGGTGGATTCACGATTTGGATGGCCGGCGGTGGAGTGAAACCCGGTATCTCATACGGCGAAACCGACCCCATCGGCTACGAGGCGATGACCAACAAGGTTTCCGTCCACGATCTTCACGCCACGATGATGCATCTCATGGGCTTCGATCACGAGAAGTTCACCTATCCAGCCCAAGGCGTCCCACAGCGATTAACGAACATCACGAAGCCCGGTAGCAATATAGTGCCTGGCATTCTGGCGTAAGAATTACTGCGGGGAATCAAGTCCTGCCAGAAAATCATCTGCGGCTTTGCGATGTGCCTCTTGTTTTGCAAGAGGCATTTTCTCCCATGTCCGGGCCATCATGCTGAGGCGAGGATTCTTCAGGAAAAACGGCTGGTGGTCCGCAATGAATGTCCAAAACAGCCCATCCCACACAGCGCACCACGGTCCCTTCGGCTCGTCGGACATTTTGAGAACGTAGTTTGATCCTGATAGATACGGCTTGGTAGTGAAGGTTCCGCCGTCGGCAAATTGTGACATGCCATAGACGTTAGGCACCATCACCCAGTCGTAGGCATCCACGAATAGCTCCATGAACCACCGGTAAACGTCATCTGGTCGGATGCGGCACAGCAGCATGAAGTTTCCCAACACCATCAGCCGTTCGATGTGGTGGCACCAACCGTCTTCTAAAAGCTGCCGGATCACGCGATCTATCGGTGGGATGCCCGTGGTGCCGTCATAAAATGAAGATGGCAGTGGACGTTCGAAATTCCAGAAATTGCGGGTTCGGATCTCCGTGCCGCGATATTGATAGATTCCACGCATGAATTCCCGCCAACCGATTACTTGGCGGATGAAACCTTCCAGTGAGTTCATCGGCACACTCCCGGCGCGCGCCATTACCCGGTCGATAACGTCCTGTGGGTCTAGCAGGCCGATATTCAGCGCAGGCGTGATCGCTGAGTGATAGAGAGTCGCGTGGGCGGTGGAGATCGTATCTTCATAGATTCCGAAATTTTCAAGCCGCTCATCTAGGAAGCGTTCTAACCAAGTTTCAGCATCAGTGCGAGTGACCGGCCAGCGGAAGTGATTCGTTGATCCCAGATGGTTTGGAAACCGCTCGCTCACCCAGATTTTGGCCTCTTGGGTGAATTCATTTCCGCGAGTTTGCGGCTCGGGAGGTGGGATGTGTTTCTTTGGCAGCTTTGCGCGGTTCTCGGTGTCGAAGGACCATTTGCCACCCTGTGGGCCGCCGTCAGAATCGATCATCATACCCAGTCGTTTCCGCTGCGCTTCGTAGAACTTTGCCATGAAAGGCTTTTTCTTGGACGCAAGATGAGTTTGCAGGAACTCAGGTGGACTCAGAAAATTAGGAGAAGCATGAATGTGAATTTCGATTTCGTGAGAAGTCGCGTATCGTTGGATTCGTCTTGTCAGCACATCATCCACAAGGTCCGCCAAATGGATTTCCCTCACGCCTGCTGGTAAAGATTTTTCTAGCAACTTTGCGCTATCGGTTGCCGCTCCGTCTGGCAGCGCAATGGTTGATACGTGAAACCCCGCTTGGGTTAGCTCCTCGGCGTAAGCTCTCATGGATGCCCGATGCAGGACGAGTTTTTGCGAGTGCATGGCAGTCGGCCAGTGTGGGTCGTTGCCGAAAAACAAAGGATCTTCCACCAGATAGACATCACGGTTTTTGGCCACAGCCGGGTGATGCGCGAAGAGCTGATGCGGGTAGATGAGGGTGATTACCATGGAGGTGTCGATCAATCGAGGTTCATGTTAGGTTGCTAGTGCATCAGGAGTGATGAAGGTAGTGGCAGACTCGAAGACCGTCGGAAACTCGGAGGGCAGAGTTTATCGTCAAGCCCCCATCTGCAAATCTCACGGAATCCACATCAAGCTGGTCACTTTGATGCGTCGAAGATTTGAATTGCCAAGTCATTCACGCTGCCACAGTCTCCGCGCATTGGAGCGACACACTGGTTAGTGTGTCGATTTTCTGAAAGACCTCTCTTGGGTTGACGCCCAACTGCCCGACCGGGCTACGGTGCTTTTTTTAAAGCAAGTCGAGTCGGTTGACGATCAGGACCGTCGTTTTCCCAATTCATTTTGCGGTTATGCGGGTGATTTCACTCATATTTCCGCATCGCTCATCCCACCCCAACCCCTATTTCCATTCCTCATGGCCGGTCACAACAAGTGGTCTAAGGTCAAACATATTAAAGCCAGAGTCGATGCCATCAAGGGCAGGGTCTTCAGCAAGTGCGCACATGAAATCGCACTTGCAGCCCGCGCTGGAGGCGGAGATTCGGCCGCCAACGCTCGTCTCCGAACGGCGATCGACAACGCCAAAGCCGTTTCGATGCCCAAGGAAAATATCGACCGTGCGATTAAAAAAGGCACGGGCGAACTCGGCGGCGAGATGATCCAAGAAATCAGCTACGAAGGTTACGGCCCGGCTGGCACCGCCTTTATTATCGAAATGGCCACAGACAATCTCAACCGCGTCGCAGCCGACATCCGCCTGATTTTTTCAAAGAACGGTGGCAGCGTCGCCACGCCCGGCAGCGTTTCCTATCAGTTCGATCGCAAGGGCGAAATCCGAATCGCAGCGATTGACTTACCCGCTGACAAGATGATGGAAGCCGCCATCGAAGCCGGAGCAGACGATGTGATCAGCGATGACGACGAGCATCTGATCCTCACCGCCGCCAACGAGCTAGGGACGGTGGCGAACCTTTTGCGCGGGGCCTCACTTAATTTGATTTCAGAAAAACTCGTCTCGATCCCGCAAACTCCGTGTGTCGTCAGTGACCTCGCGCTCGCTCGCCAAGTTCTCAAGCTCCACGACCTCCTCGACGACTATCCAGACACGCTCAACGTCTTCACGAACTTCGAAGTCGCCGACGAGCTACTCGACCAACTTGCCTCATAAAGGAACATCATTTTACCAGCTACCCCATTTCCCACAGATCCCGGATGACTAACGATACCAACGAGGACACCATGCCGCAGCCTCCAGCAGGCACCGACGCCGCACCGCCAGCCCGCAAGCGCGCGGCAAAAAAGGCAGCCGCCAAGACCGCTACCGATGCTCCACCCGCAGCAAAGAAAGCCGCTAGAAAAACAGCAGCTAAGAAAACCGTCGTCAAAAAGGTAGCAACTGATGTCGCGGCTAAATCAGAAATTTTCAGCATCGAGACAGTCGCTGAGAAACCTGCGCCAGCTCCTGAAATCGCCACGAAACCGAAAGCCCAACGTCCCTCAAGAGCCAAGAAAATAGCTGCAAACCCGATTGAGTCAGCACCCGCTGCGACCTCGGAGCCTGCAATAAGCGACGAACCACCACGTCGATTTGGACGAGTTCCCGGTGGAGGACCGACCGCCCCTCGTGAGCCAGTCGAGTCCCACGAGCCGCCGACCCAGGCTTCCATTCCATTTCCTCAAACTGCTCCCGAACGGAGTGAACAATCCCCGCACGAAGCTCAAGGCCAAGATCAGCAACGACGCGATGGCCAAGGGCCGCCGCGAGAGAGCCGTAGCAAGCGCAGGCGCGAGAAACGCAAGCGGCGTAAAAACGAACGCGGAGACCAAGGCGGACAACCGAATCAGCCAAGCCGAAATCGCAACGACAATCGCCAAGATAATCGTGATCGTTCTTCGCAGCAGCATCACCGCGACTTCGAGGATAATCGACCTGTTCAGCTTAATGGCCCCAAGACAGAAACAGACGGAATGCTCGAACTCGCGCCCAAAGGATTCGGCTTTCTGCGCGTGCCGAAGAAAAATTTCGAGCAAGCGCGTGATGACGTGTTCGTCACGCCGGAGATGATCCGCAAATACAATCTCCGCCTCGGCCAGTGGATTCACGGTCTCTACCAGGATGGTCCGCGCGGCCCGCAGTTAGTGGAAATTTCAAAGATCAATGATCTCACTCCCGAAGAAGCCTCCAAGCTGCCGCACTTCGATGAACTCAAAGCGATCAACCCCACCAAGCGGATCAGCTTCGAGACCACGCCGGAGCGTTTCACTACCCGCGTCGTCGATATCATGGCTCCCGTCGGGCGTGGCCAGCGCGGCCTTATCGTCTCTCCGCCGCGTTCGGGAAAAACCACGCTGCTGCTTCACATGGCCGAAGCCATTCGTGAAAAATACGACGAAGCCATCCATCTAATGGTGGTGCTCGTGGATGAAAGGCCAGAGGAAGTGACCGAGTTTCGCCGCGCCTTACCGGGTGCGGAAATTTATGCCAGTTCCAATGACGAACAGGCGCGCAACCACACGCGCATCGCGGAGTTCGCCATCGAGCGTGCAAAGCGTCTCGTCGAGGCAGGACGCGACGTGTTTCTCATCATGGACTCGATCACCCGTCTAGCTCGCGCCTACAATGGCAACATGAACAACCGTGGTCGTGGCACCGGCTCTGGCGGCATCACCATCGGTGCCCTCGAAGTCCCGCGCCGCCTTTTCGCCGCTGCTAGAAATACCCGTGGCGGAGGCTCACTGACCATCATGGCGACTGCGCTGATCCAGACAAACTCGCGTGCCGATGAAGCGATCTACATGGAGTTCAAAGGCACCGGTAACATGGAGCTCGTTCTCGACCGCAAGATCGCGGAAAATTACATCTATCCCGCCGTCGATATCTTCAAGTCCGGCACCCGCCGCGAAGAGCTTCTGCTAGCCGATCACATGCTGCACAAGATCCACCTCATCCGCCGCGGTCTCTCCGGTCACCGCCCTGCCGAGGCGATGGAACGCTTGTTATTTTTCCTCAAGAAATTCCCGAATAACCCGCAGATGCTGCTTGAGATCAAAGGATAGATTCGTTTCCAGTCGATCCAACGCTTTTCTGGGAGGAAGAGTTACCCACGTTTCGCTTGGCAAGAATGGCGACCTTGTTCTAAGCCCGTTACACCATGTTTTCTGACGAACGAATCGAGTGGCCGGATGAAGTAGAGACGCTCGTGGATCGTCTTGAGAGCGAATCGGCGAAACGGACTCTGAGCCGTGAGGAACGCGCTGTGATGGATGTCTATGAGACGGTTCCGGTGCTGGAGGGCGAGGAAGGCTTGCATGGATTCTGGCAGAGCGACGTGAATCATCAGCGAGTCATCAACTCCTTCGAACTGATCGGTGCTTCCACCCTCGTTGATCCGCTCAACGCCAGTCGTTGGTGCGCAACCCGCCCGGACGACCGCAACGATTACAGCGAGACCGAGGAGGAATACTTATCCACCATTGAAGAAGAACTTTTTGAAGGCATGGAAGAACTCGTCGAGTTCCTGCTCACGTTCATCAGCGAGGAGCTGAAATAGGTCTCTCGAAATCACAAGTACTGCTGGAAATCAAGGGTTCGCCCTGCGCCACGCGATTTCTATCAGTGCGCCGAGGGCGATTCCCACGGCGTAGGCTGGGAGGTCGGGCCAGTTAAAGGTGGAGCCTAACACGAGATGCCCGAGTTGATGGGCGCGGAGAGCGTCGAGCCACGGCGGATGCCAGAGTTGTGAGAACTCGATGCCCCATGCGAGTAGCAGCGCGATGAGGGCGAGTCTCGCAGTCGAGACACGGGTGAAAATCCATCCCAGTCCGGCGAAAACCATCAACGCCCACAGTGCATCGCCGCCATATTTGCTGAGAAATGGGGAAAGCGGTAGCCACCCGGAACGCCAGATCAAGCCGCTGATGACGATCAGAAACGCCGCGCTCGCTTGGATGACACGATTTCTCCGATGGAGGTGATAGGATGGATTCCCAGACATGTGAGTCCCAAATTCTGCAAACCTAAGCGACCGGAAACAAGATCAACTCGGGTCCGAGGAGCAGACAGTTTCACTCGGATTGCTCCCGTCCTTGCGCGACTGGCCCAGTCCGTGTTCATCTCTTCGCAGACACGCTTTTTTCGACTCACTCTATGTTCTACTTCACCACCGCCATCGACTACACGAACAGCTCGCCGCACATCGGGCACGCTTATGAAAAGGTGCTTACCGACGTGATCGCCCGCTACCATCGGCTACGCGGCGATGAAGTTTACTTCCTGACAGGCGTCGATCAGCACGGCCAGAAAGTCCAGCAAGCCGCCGAAAAGCAGGGGATTTCCCCTGCCGAGCACGTCGAGCGCACGACCGGCAGATTCTCTAGCCTCTGGCAGAAACTCGGTATCGATTACGACGGCTGGGCCCAAACCATCGACCCGCGCCACAAAGCCTGCGTCGGCGCGATCCTCACGGAACTCAAGGATCAAGGCCAACTCTACAAGAAAACGCACTCCGGCCATTACTCCGTGCGGCAGGAGCAATTTCTCCAAGAACGGGATCGCGATGAATCAGGAAACTTCGGTCCCGAGTGGGGCGAGGTCGTCGAGATCGAGGAGGAAAATTGGTATTTCAAACTCAGCGAACACACCGACTGGCTCAAGAATTTCCTCGAAACCCACCCCGATGTCATCATCCCAGCGTTTCGCAAAGCGGAGTTGCTCAATGCGCTAGAAAAGAACTCCGGCATCGATCTCTGTATTTCCCGACCGAAAGAACGCCTGCAATGGGGCATCGAATTTCCGTTCGATGAAAATTACGTCACCTACGTTTGGTTCGACGCGCTGATTAACTACGTTTCCTTCGCGGGCTTCAAAGCGGCGAGCGATTCTGGACTGCCGGATTTCAAAACCATCTGGTCTGGGCGGCCAGTTCACGTCATCGGCAAGGACATCCTCATTCCTGCTCACGGCATTTATTGGCTGTGTATGCTTCATGCGATGGGCTTCAGCGACGCGCAAATGCCTCGCTTGTTAGTTCACGGATTCTGGAACGGACTCGGCGGAGTAAAAATGTCCAAGTCCACCGGCAACGTCGTCGATCCCGATGAACTGGCGGAGAAATTCGGCGTCGATGCGATTCGCTACTACCTCATGCGCGACATCGTGACGGGAAAAGATTCCGACTACGACATGGAGCGGCTCATCATGCTCTACAACACCGAGCTTGCGAACGAACTCGGCAATCTCTGCAACCGCGCACTCAACATGAGCCAGCGTTTCACCGAAGGCGTGTTGCGCCATGGTGGTCCACTCGCGGCTGAAGACACGGCTTTGCAAGCATCACTGGCAGAGACGCTGGTCTCCTATCAGGCGGCGATGGATCAGTTCGATATTTCCCGAGGACTTGAAGCACTCAGCCGCCACGTCGTTC
>JANOQR010000115.1:0-4245 GCA_031414935.1 Luteolibacter sp. | reverse complement strand
CTCTTGCGCGGCTATCGATGAGGATGGTCACTGGGCCGTCATTTATTAAAGCCACTTTCATATCTGCGCCGAAAACTCCGCGTCCCACGGCTTTTCCAGTTTCACTCTCTAAGCTCGTGCAAAACTCGGCATACAAAGGCTCCGAAACTCCCGGTTCCGCCGCCCGCAGAAATGACGGCCGATTTCCCTTCTTCGTCGAGGCGTGCAACGTGAACTGGCTTACCACGATGATTCCGCCCGCCGCCTCCGTCACCGAGAGATTCATCTTGCCCTCGGCATCCGAGAAAATCCGCATCCTCGCGATTTTCCCACTGAGCCACGCCACGTCCTCTGCCGTGTCGCCCGTTTCCACTCCGAGTAAGATCAGGAAGCCCGGTCCTATTTTGGAAACGCAGTTGCCGTCGATCGTAACGGACGCTTCAAGGACTCGTTGGATGACGGCTCGCATGCAGCTATTTTGTAAATTCGGCAGACTCTGCAAGTTTGATGGAGGAAATGTCCATGAGTCAGGATGCGTTGCCGCGCCTCGTGCGGATAATTGCAATCTCGTGATCTAATGGGGTCAAGGGGCGCGGTTTCGGAGTGGGCTTCCGCAAGTATGAGAAATGTTTTTTGAGAAACTCTAGGAGCGAAATATTGGCGTATTGTCCCAAAATATCCCCATCTTTAAGATCCTTACAGACTTGGTAAAAACCGTGGTTGAGAAGTTTTCCCACTTTTCGATCAACGGCCATTGGGAAGGGGATGCGAGACAGTGAGATGAATTTGGATTCCTGTTTCATCACAATTCCCAGAAATTCAAACAGTGAATGTTCCGGGTAATCCGCTGCTCGCCAGCCGAGCATCTGGCAAAGATCTTGGACGGTTTCCCGGACCTCCTGATCTTCAATCTCATCCAGAGGTGTATGCAAAAGAGCCTTCATTGGTCGTAGTTGCGATGGGGTTTGGAAAGAATATCGAGCATCCTAGTTGCGTCAATAAGGTTGAAATTCAAGAGGGCGAATGGGAAAGAATAAAATTAGGAAGCTGGTGAGAGTCCGCAATTGCGCTGGCGAAACGGATGAACCATCGTCCCGGCGGTATGGCTGTCGACACGAAAACTTCTTCCTCTTTCCGTAAAACTGCGGATTTACAAGGCGGAGCAGCAGCCACGGTGGACGACGTGACTCGCGCACTGCCGCATGCCCTCGGGCCGGAGAAAAGTCTGCTTTCATCAATACTACAGGACCCGCAAGAGTATATTGGTGTCGCAATTGAGGAAAAATTGACGCCTGAGCATTTCTATCTGCCGTCACACTCGACGTTGTTCGAGTTTCTTATTTCGCTCTTTGAAGCTGGCAACGAAATCGAACTGGTTTCCTTGGTTCAGCGGTTACTTGATCGTGGACTGCTCGACCGTGTGGGCGGACCATCCTCGCTGACAGACCTTTACACCTACGCTCCAAGTCCGGGTCACTTCAGGCATCATCTACAGTTCGTGAAGGATAAGTATGTCCTGCGCAGGATTATTCAGAATTCCAACGAAGCCATCGCTCAAGCTTACGATGCCCCTGATGAAGTTGAGGCTTTGCTCGACTCTGTTGAGGCACACGTGCTTGCGATTCGCGAAGGCTCGGAAACGAACAAGGCTCCGACCATCAAGCAGTCCGTCAACGAAGTCATCGAACAGTTTCAAAAACTCCTCGCGGGGGAAAAAGGTGCTCAGGGGATTTCTACGGGATTCGAGGATCTGGATCGGATGAGCAGCGGCCTGAAACCGGGAGAAATGTTCGTCGTCGCCGCCCGTCCATCGATGGGAAAAACGTCGTTTATGATGAACATCGTCGAGCACGTCTGCATCACCGAAGGCAAGCCCGCTATGGTTTTTTCCTGCGAAATGAGCGCTTTCCAGATCGTGCAACGCCTCGTTTTCTCGCGGGCAAAATTCGCGATGAGCCAGCTCTCTCGTGGTTACACGCCGACGAAAGGCGATCTCCAACGCATCCAACGTGCAGCGTTAGAAACGTCATCTGCCAAGCTCTTCATCGACGATACGCCGGGCATTTCAATCAACGAACTCCGTGCCAAGGCCCGCCGCAAGAAGCGCGATGAAAACATCCAGTTCGTCGCGATCGACTACCTCCAGCTCATGAAATCCCGCACGAAGCAGGCGGAAAATTCTCGTGAACGGGAGATCGCGGAAATTTCAGCGGGCATAAAGAGCCTCGCTAAAGAACTCGGCATTCCCATCCTCATTCTCGCCCAGCTCAACCGCGGACCAGAAAGCCGGACGGGGAAAAACGTCGGCGTCCCGCGCATGAGCGACCTGCGCGAATCCGGCTCCATCGAGCAAGATGCGGACATGGTGGGTCTTCTCTATCGGTCTGCCTACTACGCGGAAGATGCCGAGGAGAAAGAGGCGGAGGCAGGCAAAGCAGAGCTCGTCCTCGCGAAAAACCGTAACGGCGAAACGGGCCACCTCCCGCTAACATTCATCGCCGATCTCATGCGCTTCGAGACCGGCCCGCCTGCGAGGGAAGAAGGGTGAGCTGGGCCATCGCTGAGTGCGGGTTTCCCATTTTTCCATCAGAGCGTCGCACTCCATACGTTAAATTTCGTTTCGCTTGCCTATCCGAGCGTGGTTGATTGGAATTTTTCATGGCAGAAACCACCTCACCACCGCTTCCCAGTTTCGGCGAGGCACTTCGTTTTTGGTGGAAACTCGGCTGGATCAGTTTTGGCGGGCCTGCGGGCCAAATCGCGATCATGCACAAGGAACTCGTCGAGCGGCGGCGATGGCTATCAGAAGATCACTTTCTCCACGCGCTGAACTTCTGCATGTTACTTCCCGGGCCAGAGGCGCAACAACTCGCCACCTACCTCGGCTGGCGTTTGCACGGCGCGCGTGGAGGAATCGCGGCGGGTGTGTTGTTCGTTCTGCCGTCTGTGTTCATTTTGTTAGGTCTGAGCTGGCTTTACATGGCCTGCGGCGATGTCAGTTGGATCAAAGGAATTTTCTACGGACTGATCCCGGCGGTGATTGCGATTGTGCTGTCTGCGGTGAAACGGATCGGCTCAAAGGCGTTGAAATCGCCGACGCTGTGGGTGATGGCGGGCCTGTCGTTTGTCGCGATCTATCAATTCAAGATTTCCTTCGTCTTTATTATCCTCGCTGCTGCCGCCATCGGTTACGCGGGGAGTAAATTTTTTCCCAAGCAATTTCCCGCAGGTAAAGGTCACGGCAAGTCAGGAGAGGGGAGTGGCGACGCGGTCATTCTACCGCCAGCTACTCATGCCTCGGTCAGCCGGACGGTGATGATTCTAGCGATCTGTCTGACGCTGTGGTGGACACCGGTATTTCTGTTGGGTGGGTTGTTCGGATGGAGTGGGATTCATTTCCAAGAGGCGCTTTTTTTCAGCAAGGCCGCACTCGTCACCATCGGCGGGGCATACGCGGTGCTGCCGTATGTTTCACAGATGGCGGTGGAAAATTTTGGCTGGCTTTCACAGCGTCAGATGATGGCGGGTCTCGGTCTAGCAGAGACGACTCCGGGGCCGCTCATCATGGTGTTGCAGTTCGTCGGCTTCGTCGCCGCATGGCAAAATCCCGGCGATCTCACTCCATTGTCGGCGGCGATTCTGGGCGCGTTGATTACCACATGGGTGACGTTTTTACCGTGTTTCCTCTTCGTGTTTCTGGGAGCACCGCATGTGGAAGGGCTACGCGAAAGACCCGCACTATCCGCAGCTCTGACGGGGATCACCGCCGCCGTCGTCGGTGTGATTCTCAATCTCGCGATCAGCTTCGCAGAGCACGCGCTGTGGCCGGAAGCAGGGAAGTTGGATGTCTTTGTCGCAGTCGTGGCGGCGGCTGCATGGCTTGCGATGGAACGCTTCAAGTTCGGCGTGATCCCGGTGTTAGGAGGCTGCGCGGTGCTGGGCGTGATTTGGAAATGGGTCGGATGAATGTGGCGGTGATGATTCAAGCCAGAGGTCAATTGCCTTTAAGGATTTAAAATGAGTGTCTGGACTGTGGTCATGCAGAATGGAGTCGTGGCGACTGAAAACAAGGAGCGGCGGACTCCGATCCGCCGATGCCCATGAAAAGCCAAAGAGAAGCGGTAATCCTCCACTCTCTGGCTTTTCATGGGCGTCGGCGGATCGGAGTCCGCCGCTCCTTGTTTTCAGTCGCCACGACTCCATTCTGCATGACCACCGGTCCAGACACACATCTTAAATCCTTAAAGGCAATTGACCTCTGGCATG
>JANOQR010000114.1:0-4417 GCA_031414935.1 Luteolibacter sp. | reverse complement strand
CGGGCCGAAGAAAAATTTCCACTGGCGCTTAGATTGCCCAGAGCGGGCGTATGCGGGCGGCTTCCGGCGCATCGGCATCGGCGCATGATTCGGCCTAGCCGAGTGGAAATTCGAGGCACTCGCGCTGTGTGCCCACTTGGAATACCTCTACAAACACTGCTGGAAAGCGCAGTTCACCGTCGCCTTCCCACGGATGCGGCCCTACGCGGGAAACTACGAATACCAGCCGGACGCCAATCTCTATCTGCCAGACAAAGCCCTCGTCCGTCTTATCGCGATTTTCCGAATCCTCTTTCCGCAAGTCGGCATCGTCGTCTCCACCCGCGAACCTGCGCCCCTGCGAGACGCCATCGCCACACTCGGCGTGACCCATATGTCCGCTGGCGCGAAAACCGAACCCGGCGGCTACACGGGTGCTGGCAGCGATGATCTCCACCTCACCGTCAAAGGCCGTCGCGTCGAGTTGCAGGAAAAATCCGGCTGTGAAAAAGCGACCGAGCAATTTCAAATCCACGACACCCGCAGCCCCGCCGAAGTCGCGAAAATGCTCCGTAGCCAGAACCTCGATCCGGTGTGGAAAGACTGGGATGAGTCGTTGCTGGCGGTGTGAAAGAGTTTTACTGCTAGAAAACCAGCTTTGACGCCTGCCTATCTGTTGTTCAGCCTTTCGGCTAGATGAGTCCACGAGAAGCTATTGTCGCCTTGAATCTACTACCGAAGATTGGGCCGGTGCGGGTGCGGCGTTTGCTAGAAGCGTTCGGTGATGATCCTGCGTCCATCCTCGGCGCGGCGAAGGATCGGCTGATGCGGGTGGATAGCATCGGCGAGGAAACGGCGAAGATTCTCCATTCGTGGCAAGACCATGCCGATCCCATCAGCGAAATTCGCGAGGCGACCGAGCGTGGAATCTCCATCGTCACGCAGGCCGACGAAGACTATCCCGCGCCGCTGCGGGAAACCTACGATCCACCGTTGCTGCTCTACGTCTGGGGGAAACTCGAAGCACGCGACAAGCACGCCATCAGCGTCGTCGGTTCGCGGCGGGCGACGATCTACGGCAAGCAAGCGACCAAGAAAATTTCCTATCAGCTCGCTCAGTCAGGATTCACGATCATTTCCGGCCTTGCTCGTGGGATCGACACTGCCGCACATGAAGCTGCCATCGCTGCACAAGGCCGCACGATTGCTGTCATCGGCTCGGGATTGGGAAAGCTCTATCCGCCTGAGAACCTCGCACTGGCAGAGAAAATCGCCTCGGGATTTGGCGCGGTGGTTTCGGAGTTCCCGTTAGGCACAGCTCCCGACAAACAAACTTTCCCGATGCGGAACCGCATCGTCGCCGCATGGGCGCGGGCAGTGTTAGTCGTCGAGTGTCCGGCGTGGTCTGGCTCGCTCATCACGGCGAATCTCGCCTCAGAATACGGTAAACCTATTTTCGCCGTGCCTGGTCCCATCGACAAACCGACATCCGCAGGCTGCAACCAACTCATCCGCGACGGAGCCACGCTCGTCGCCGATGCCTCACACGTTCTCGACGATCTCGGTGAACTTCCCTTCGCCCGCAAGGCGAGCCTAACCGAGCCGATCGCGCAAATCCCGGAGCTTCCCGAGGAGGAAGCCGCCGTCTTCGCCGCTGTCACGGATGACGAATCGCCCGTGGATCTCATCATCGAGCGCAGCGGCCTAGCAGCGCATGTCGTGACGGCGAATCTGATGAAACTGGAGATGCGTCGGCTAGTGCGGGCCTTCCCCGGTTTTCGCTATGCGCGGAGGTGATTTCTTTCGAACTGCGGCGACATGTCGCCGCTTTCCACTGGGAGACATGTCTCCCAGTGGAAAGCTCAGACATGTCTGAGCAGTCCAAAGCGCCGATCCAGCTCTCTCATGCCGAACTCCGTGAGCGTGGGACGACCATCTGCCGCGCAGTAGGGAAGTTCGCAGGTGAAAAGTTCCTCTAGCAGCGCACTAGTTTCTGCGAGATTCGGCGTGACCATCAGTGCAGCTCGTTTTGCTAGCACTTTGGCCAATCTCTCGATGGCAAACCTCGCGCCGGGTGCGGTGCCGTGGAGCAGTTCATCCATCAAAGCTCCGAGAAACGGCCTCGGATCATCGACGGGCAAACAGGCGGGCAAACTCCTGATTTGCAGGGTATTTCCGCCGAACGCCTCGATCTCGATACCCGCGTCTTGCAGCGCCATCCGCTCGCGAAGTAGCAGATCGAGATCCCGTGGATCGAGTTCGAGCAAGACGGGAACCAACAACGCCTGAGTTTCTAACACGGTACTGTCTCGATGCTGGAGTTGCTCGAAATAGATGCGCTCACGGGCGGCTTTAGGATCGAACAATACGAGGCCGTCCTCGCTTTCTAAAATGACATAACGGTGATGTAGCATCCCCATGATGCGGAACCTCGGAGCATTGTTTAACAGGGCCGGAGGTGGCTCAGGCGTGGTCTCGGGAGGTTCCGCATTTTTCCAATCCTCCAGCAAAGGCTGCGGGGCTTGAAAGATCGATCTAGCAGGATCAGGTGCGACTGATGGGGCCAATGGGATTGATAGGACTGATGGGACCGCAGGCCGCATCGCTACCGCCACGGCTTCTAGGATCACGTCCTTCACATCCAGCGGACGATGAAAACGCACCTCACGCTTGGCCGGATGGACGTTCACATCCACCAGTGTCGGCTCAAGGTCGATCCAGAGCCATGCCGCAGGATAAAGACCATCTGCTAGAGCGCCGCGAAATCCTTCCGCCAGTGCTCGCGAGATCACGGGGTCTTCTACGGGCCGACCGTTGAGGAAAACAAACTGATGCCGCCGCCCCTTCCGCGCGTGGCTGGCAGGGAGTAAGTAGCCTTCCACCGAGATTCCATTGCCGTGCGTCAGTGGCAGTGGGATCAACTCCCGCGATAACTCGGAGCCTAACAAATTCCGCACGCGATCCACCGCTTTCGCCGCTGCCGGCAAGTCGAAGATTTCCCGATCATCACGCCGCAACCGGAAACGGACATTCGGTGCGGCGAGCGCGTGAAGCCGCAATTGGTGCTCCACATGCGCGGCTTCAGTTGTCTCAGCCCGCAGAAATTTCCGCCGTGCGGGCATGTTGAAAAAAAGTGCCTTCGCTTCGATGATCGTCCCCGGCGCACACCCCGCATCACGCACGTCGCGGATTTTTCCGCCTTCGACTAAAATTTCCGTCCCCACGACGGCATCCGTTTCCCGCGTGACAATGCGAAATCTCGATACGCTAGCGATGCTCGGCACCGCTTCACCGCGAAATCCCAGCGTCATGATCGCCGCGAGATCACCCGCTGTCCGCAGCTTGCTGGTCGCATGACGCTCTAACGAAAGCAACGCATCTTCGCGCGACATCCCACAGCCGTCGTCGCTCACTCGGATCAATGCCGAGCCACCGCGATCCACATCCACACGGATCTCGCGCGCCCCGGCGTCGATGCTGTTTTCCACCAACTCCTTCACCACCGAAGCCGGACGTTCGACCACCTCACCCGCCGCCACTTGGCTGGCGAGAATGTCGGGAAGCACTCGGATTTTCGGCATCAGGGCAGAGACGTAAGGCCCAAGACTGCAAGACACAAGATTAAGGGCACACCTGGAAATTCAAAACCTAGCCATTAAGCTAACCAAACAGTCACCAAGCGAGGTGATTTAATCCAAAGCCTCAATGTCGCAGCCTTCGACACCCTCTTGATGCGCGTCGGAAAACTCATCCACTGGGAGGTCTTCGAGCCGCTGATCCAGACCGCTATCACCCGCCAGCCAAAGGTCCAAGCGGTAGGCCGTGATTTCATCCCATGCTCATGTCCAAGGCGCTCGTCCTGCAACGCCTCCACGGCCTCGCCGATGACGCCACCAGCTTCCAAATCACCGACCGTCACACCTTCCGCGCCTTCCTCGGCCTGACGCCCTCCGACCTCGTACCCGACCGCCAAACCATCGCCGATTTCCGCGAAGTGCTCATCGCCGCTAACGCCTTCGAGAGCTTGTTCGGGGTTTTCCTAACGCGTTTGCAAAAACAGTGCGGACTGGCTCTAGCAAAACAGGGCGTGATGGTGGACGCGAGCTTTGCCGACAGCGCCTACTCCGATCCCCCCCCCCCATCGAAGCCGTTCTACCCGCCAGGCAAGTCACCGGCCAGATCAACGAAAAAGGCGCCCGCGCCCACCCCCTCAGCGAACAGCAAAAAGCCAGCAATCGGAAAAAATCCAAGACCCGCTCGCGAGTGGAGCACGTATTCGCGCAAATGAGCAGCAGCATGAGAGTTCTCTATCAGCGGAGTATCGGCATGAAATGCAACACCGCCAGCCTCCAATTGACGAACCTCGTCCATCACCTGCCACGCTTTGAGCAAATCAAACGCCTGAACCTGAACCTCGCAGCGTGAGCCATGCCCAGAT
>JANOQR010000113.1:0-38670 GCA_031414935.1 Luteolibacter sp. | reverse complement strand
TTTTGCGCCTGATCCAGCGATGGAAAGCCCTTCAACCGAGAGCGATCAAGCTAGGGATTTTTCAACCGCGAATGGACATGAAGGAACGCGAATGAAGAATTTTTTGAATGAAATTCCTGATTCTGAGAAATGCGGTTCTTTAAATTCGCGTCCATGGGTGTCGATTCGCGCTTAAACCTAAATGATAAAATGGAGGGAAGATTTTTAACCACATATTTCACAGATTTTCAGAGGGTTATGAAAATCAAATGACAGAAATTACCAGTCATTTTTTGAGTGAGCAAAGAGTTTGAATCAACTTCTTCAAAATCATTTCAATCTGTGAAATCAGTGGTCCCCATTATCCTCTCTGGGTTAAAAAATCCCCGGCCTGCTTCGCTGTGGCGGTGAAAAAACTCCTCCTTCACCCCTTCGCACCCACTCCGCCTTGTGCTTACACTTTCGACGTATTCCGCAAATGGACCCGGATACAAAGCTGCCTATGGCCGGAATTGGCCCCATCACCCCATTTTTCTATCGAACTTGAGAGCCTGTCTTCTGATCTTTAAGGCTTTTCCTTCGAACTTCAGGGCCTGTCTTCTGATCTTTAAGGCCTTTCCTTCGAACTTCAGAGCCTTTCTTCTGATCTTTAAAGCCTTTCCTTCGAACTTCAGGGCCTTTCCTCTGATCTTTAAGGCCTTTCCTTCGAACTTCAGGGCCTGTCTTCTGATCTTTAAGGTCTTTCCTTCGAACTTCAGAGCCTGTCTTCTGATCTTTAAAGCCTAGATGGGGAAATGGAGGGAAGAAATTCGACTACGGATTTTACCGATTTAACGAATTTCAAGAGGGTGATGAACCATCAATCACAGCGATATGATTCACCGCATGGGTGGGCACAGATTTTCATCACTCTCTTAAGATCCGTGTATTCCATGCAATCCGTGGTTCACACTCTTCCTTTCTCCCATGGTGCCAGACGGCGCGGCAGGGACCGTCACTCCGTGCGGTCCTCGAGAATGATGGGCGAATGGAGTGCCATTTCAGGCTCATCATTCTCGATTCATTCGCCAGGACCGCCCGGAGGATCGGTCCCTGCCATCGTTTCCGACAAGATGCACATCGACCTAAACGGGAAAATGCACGCATCATCAGAAATGCAACTCCCTCTGATTCCGAGGAAGCCGTGGTTCACCCTCTTCCTTTTTCGCGAGGTGTCAAACAGCGCGGCAGGGACCGTCACTCCGTGCGGTCCTCGAGAATGATGGGCGAATGGAGTGCCATTTCAGGCTGATCATTCTCGATTCATTCGCCAGGACCGCCCGGAGGATCGGTCCCTGCCATCGTTTCCGCCCAGATGCACATCGAACTAAACGGGAAAATGGACGCATGACCAGAAATGCAACTCCCTCTGATTCCGTGCAAGCCGTGGTCCACCCTCTTCCTTTCTGGGTTCAAAGCCACCTCGTGGAAGCCTCACTTTCGAAGACCGCCGCCCCAGCGGGACTCAAACCGCGTTGCGCAGGATCGCGGGCGAGGAATGCCCGCTTTCCTCGATGAATCCGGGCGGGACTTGGTCGATATTGAGTTCCAGCCACCTCTCAGCCTCGGAGCGATTTTGGAAAATCCTCATGCGCTCGGTGTTTCGCGACCAGTAACCCAACATTCTCACCATCCCGTAGGTGGTCGAGTCCGTGGCGACAAATGCCAACCAGCCAGTGGATCGGTAAGGCTCTTGCTTCAGCACGAGGGCCAAGCGCAGCACGTCGTTCGCAGCAAGATCCAGCTCCGCGTCGGTGAGATCGATCAACCCATGAAACTCAGGTGCCCAGCACGGGTCGGAGGCCATTGAGGAAATGTTTGCCTTGAAATCTGACAGCCGAGTTTTCCCCCGATACTCCTCAAGTCGCAGCCGCCGTCCCGTGTCGATCCGGTAACTCCCTACTGTCGCCAAGGATGAATAGTCAGTCGTTAAAAATTTCATAGGATTCCTTACTATCGGACCCTCCCACACCGCATTCGTTCAAAAAATGTGAATAAATCACCCCTATAACTGCTTGTTTTTTAAAATGTTACAGAAACTCAAACCATAAAGATGTCTTAACTACTACGACTCCAGCCCATATGAAATGGAGATGACGCGCATCAATGGCAGCAGAGAGCGAGGAGCTGAGAGCGGAGAGGAAAATTTTACATTTTCCCTACTTCGATGTTCGATGTTCGATGTTCGATGCCCCTAAACCTCCCGAGGAAGTCAAGTTGTAAAACGTTGATAACCAATGATCGCGTTTCTGGGCGATTGAGCGATCACGAACCACCAAACGCCATGACTTCCTCCTCCTTCCACACTCCAGCGCAGCGCGGGTTCTAGTGCTAGATAGGAAAATGGAGACCACTGATTTTACAGATTGAACTGATTTTGAAGAAGTTGATTCAAACCCTACGCTCACTCAAAAGATGACTAGTAATTCTGTCATCTGATTTTCACAACCCTCTGAAAATCTGTGTAATCAGTGAAATCTGTGGTTAAAAATCTTCCCTCCATTTTCTCATTTAGGCTAAAAGTCGAACGTCGTCTGCGGACCTTCGGTCGCTGGCACTTCCATTTCCAACCCTTCGCGCAGACCGATCACCGCAAACCTGGTAAACCGACTCAACGTTACCTCCATCGTCGGAGTGCCCGAAGTGCCGTTGGTGATGCGCTGGAGCACTTCTTGATGAGTCAGCAGGTGAATCATGCCGCCCATCACAAAATGCAGCCGCCACGCGAGATCCTCCGCCGCCACACTCGGCAGCGTCTTGGCCAACGCTTTAGTGAAACGCTCGTTCACTTGGCGAAGTTGATCCTCGATGAGAATCGGCAGCCCATCCACTTGCTGCGCGAAAATACGCCCGACCAGCTTGTAAAAAACCTTCTCGGGCAGCTCCGTTTTTTTCACCTGAGTCACGAAAGGACGCACCAACGCATCCACAATCTCCTCCAGCGGCACCACTTTCCCCGGCCATTTTCGCTCCGCGAAATCTAGCCGAGCCAGCCGCTCCTCCGTGATCGGCTGCATGTAGCGCATCATCGCCAGCGTGAGCAATTCCTCGCGGCTACCGAAGTGGTAATTCACCGCCGCAACGTTCGTTTCAGCCAAATGTGTGATATGCCTGACCGACACCGCCTCGAAGCCTTTTTCCGCGAACAACTGCTCCGCTGCCTCCAACAATTTTCTCTTCGATCCAGTCTCGGGAATGGTCATGTCACGCATAGATGGCTAAAAATCGAACAACTGATCCAGTCTTGTCAAACGCACGATTGAATCAAATTTTCTTTCGTGAGAAACTCCGCAGGAAATCGCGATTCTCAGATGAAACAGACGCTTGAAAGGCTCCTTTGGGTTCTTCGAGAAAATTAACGATTTCCCCGCCGTCCGAGATAGACTGGATGCCCGGCCTACGATTTTTTCGGCTCGGATGGGAAATACAAACCACGAAAAACACGAAGGCTCACGAAGGAAGATCGAGTTGAAGGCCGATAGTCATTTACCTGTTCGGTGATCGATTCGAAGTTCGGAAGCACTTAAATTTTTGTGTTTTTCGTGTCTTTCGTGGTTTCTCTTTCCGGCTTTGGATTCAACAAGTCACTAAGTCTCCCCGGGAAATGGATTAGCCGACCAGCGCAGCTCGACTTCCTCAGCGGATACCGGCGCACTCGTGCGAGTTTGCAGCCCGAAAGTCGCTAAAACCCCAGCCAAGCCCAAAGTCAGCGGAACCAAAACCATCAGCGCGGCGAATCCATCATTGCGTGGCGGCGTCATCATTCGCTTCACGCGAGACTCCAACGTGGACGCCACAGCCATCGCCATTACTGGCCCGCGTGGCGCACGCTGTTCGGCGAATTCGCACAGCAGGCGCACATAGTCACTGGGCCGGACGCCGTTTTTCAACACCAACGCATCGCAGGCATACTCGCCTTGCAGGCTCATCCGGCGGGAAATCCAGACCACCAGCGGATTGCAGCCGTGAACCGCACACGCGATCTCCGCGATCCACCGCCACAGCGGATCTCGCCGCAGATGGTGGGCTAGCTCGTGCGCCAAGACTATTTTCCGCGCCTCTTCCGACCACAGGCTCCAGCTCTCCGGCACGAAAATCACTGGCCGCAAAACTCCCGCCGCCACCGGTCCCCTCAAGCCCGCCAACTGACGGATTTCCACCTCATCCACTTCGCCGACCAACTGCGAACGCTTCCGCCAACTCGCGATCATCCGCGCAGCCACCAAAAGGCGGATCACTGCAAGCGAAAATCCCACGACCCACAAGCCAAGGACCACCGTCACCCATGAAAATCCCGAGTCATCAACCGCCAAGGCCGGAACCACGACGACCACCGAAGTTTTAGGCAGAAAAATCGTCAGCGGATAGAGTGCCAACAACGCCAACACCAGCACCGACAAGCGTGGATCTCGCGCCGGATCACGCAGCCCTGCCAGACAGACCAGTAGCGCAGCGAATCCAGAAAATAACAAAATGGCGATCATCGTGGTTAGGTGTGGTTTAAAATCTCAGATCTCCTCGCTCACTCGATCAACTTGCGAATCCGCTCAATTTCCTCGCGGCTGAGTTGTTGATCCTGCGGGTCCAGCAGCGAGGCGACTAGCTTCTCCGGGCTACCTTCGAAAAACGTGGCAATCAGTTGCTTCAACGCCGTCCGCTTGGCTTTCTTTTCCGGCATCGTCGGCTGATAAACATAACGCCGCGAGTCCTTGCCGTGCTTGGCCAGCCCCTTACCTTCCAGCGTCACCAGCAGGGCACGCACTGCCGAGTAGCTCGGTGGATCGGGTAGCTCATTCATCACTTCCTCCGCTGTCGCCTTGCCTAACCGGAAAAGAATCTCCATCACTTGCCGCTCGCGCCGCGAAATTTGGCCGTCTTCCAATCGCTTCATGCAGGCAGTTTTCAAAATGCTGGAAACACTGCAACACAAATGCTGTTTTTTATGCATTTAATTCGTTGACACCGCTATTATGAAATGCTGCTTTTCCAGCACTATGAAACACAAAATCATCCGCCCTCTCGCAGCCGCTCTGGTCATCACCGGACTTTTCTCATGCGCCACACAAAACTCAACGCCATCTGTCGGTGGGCAGCCTGGAGACAACGCTCAGTCACTTTACAAATCCCCAAGTCCTCAAGAACGCCCCGGTCTCGCCACCGCTTGGGGAAACGAAAAGAACTCTCTCATCACCGCCCAATCATTCGTTCGCGCCTCGTCCAAACCCGCTGGAACCGATGTGATTTACTACAACAACCCAGAAGGCATCGACGCGATGAGCGGCTACAAACAGCGCGTCGGCGGAATGCAAACCGCCGCCGGTGACCTCGTCGAGTGGGGCATCAAAGGCCGAAGCGGATTTCTTGCGACTTACAGAGGAGATTACGGCAACTTAATCGGTCCTGGTTCAAATCGCCGCCGCCTCGTCTCCGGCGACTCAAATTCCACCTATACTATCGCCATCCGTAACCGCTCGAAGAGCACACTAGAAATCGTCACCAGCGTCGATGGACTCGACGTTTTCGATGGCAAAGCCGCCTCGTTCTCAAAGCGCGGCTACCTCGTGAACCCCGGAACCACGCTAGAAATCGACGGTTTCCGCACCAGCCATGACACCGTCGCCGCCTTCAAGTTCTCCAGCGTGTCTAACTCCTACGCGAATCTCCGCCACGGCGACACCCGCAACGTCGGCGTCATCGGCATCGCCGTTTTCACCCAAAAGAACGTCGATCCATGGACCTGGATGCCGAACGAAGTCCGCCAACGCGACCAAGCCCAGCCCTTTGCACAGGCTCCTTGACCTCTTTCTCGCCGTCATTCGGGGTGCCGTTCCCCGCCCCGCTCTGTTTTTGAAAATTTTGCCTGCAATGTTCGTCAGTCGCGCCATTGTCCGCGGCGTGATGTTCCGACGCCCGTGGTTGCTGCCCGCCATTTCCTGCCTGCTGCTCGCCTCCTGCCAGAAGGAAACTCAAGTTGAGCGCGCGAATCGAGAAGGCATTTTGTTAGTCGGAAACTCCGCTGAACCGAAAGCACTCGATCACCAGCTTGTCACCGGCGTCATCGAGAGCAAACTCATCACCGCGCTGTTCGAGGGACTCGTCGCAGATCACCCATCGCAAGACGATGCCTCCCCACCCGGCGCGGCGGCATCGTGGGAACACAACGAAGACATGACGGGTTGGAAATTTCACCTCCAGCCCGAAGGGAAATGGTCGGACGGCGCACCCGTGACAGCGCATGATTTTGTCTTTGCCTACCACCGTTTGCTGCATCCTGACTTTGCCGGACCGTATGCGGAAATGCTCTATTTCTTAGAAAACGGCGAGGCCTTCAACAAAGGCAAAATCACGGATTTCAACCAAGTCGGCGTAAAGGCGTTAGACGACTTCACGCTCCAAGTGAAGCTCCGTGAGCCCGTCCCCTACCTGCCGTCGCTCACCCGTCACTACACGTGGTTTCCCGTGCCGCGCCACGTCGTCCTCCAGCATGGAAAAATGACTGACCGCTTCACGAAATGGAGCACCCTCCCGCACATCGTCAGCAACGGAGCCTTCAAGCTCAACAAGTGGCGCTTCCACGACTTCATCGAAGTGACGCGCAATTCCCACTACTGGAACGCCAAGGAAGTCGGCCTCAACGGCATCCGTTTCTACCCGATCGAGAACGCTTACACTGAGACCCGCGCCTTCCTCTCCGGCCAACTTCACACCACCTATCAGCTCCCCTCCGACCTCATCCGCACCATCAAGAAAGACCACCCCGAAGTCCTCCGCCAAGAACCCTACGTCGGCACCACCTTCATCCGCATCAATACCACGCGCCCTGCTCTATCAGACGCTCGCGTCCGCCAGGCTCTCTCACTCGCCCTCGACCGTGAGCAAATCTGCACTTACATCATGGAGGGCTTTTTCCCTGCGAAATCGTTCACCCCGAAAATGGGTGCCTACGAGCCAGAGGCAAAACTCCGATTTGATCCCGAAGCCGCCCGCAAATCCCTCGCCGACGCCGGTTTCCCGAACGGCGATGGTTTCCCCGTCTTCAACCTGCTCATCTCCAAGCCCGCTTCCCGCGCCGGAGCAGAAGCCTTCCAAGCGATGTGGAAAAAACACCTCAACATCCGCGTCAACATCCAGAACATGGATTGGGGTTCCTTCACTACTGCCCAGCAAGAATTGAACTTCGACATCGCCTCCTCCGGCTGGGTCGGCGACTACCTCGACCCCACGACTTTCCTCAACATGTGGACCCCGGGAAATGGCAACAACAACACCGGCTGGAGCGATCCTAAGTACGACGCCCTCCTCCGCGAAGCCGCGCTGAAATCCGATCCCGCCGAACGCTTCGCCCTCTTTCGCCAGGCGGAAAGCCTCTTCATCGACGCCCAGCCCGTTCTTCCCATTTCCTATCAAGCCCGCAACTACCTGCTGCGTCCCGAAGTCAAAGGCTGGCACCCACTCCTCCTCGATAACCACGCTTGGGACGCGATCCGCCTCGAACGCTGAACCATCTAACTCCTCTTCATGTTCGCGAATCTCATCAGCCGTTTCTTCCAAGGCGTCCTCGTTCTGTTTATCCTCTTCACGACGACTTTCTTTCTCATCAAAGCCCTGCCCGCAGGCCCGTTTAAATCTGGAGAAAAAGCCATCCCTAAGCACATCCGCGAAAAAATCGAAGCCTACTACGGCCTCAATGAACCGCTCCCCGTCCAGTACTTCCGTCAGCTCAAAAACCTCGTTCAAGGCGATCCCGGCCTCAGCCTCAGACTCGAAGGCCGCGAAGTCACCGAGATCATTTCCCAAGCATTTCCCGTCTCAGTTCGCCTCGGACTCGCCGCCATTTGCATCGCCATCTGCGTCGGCATCCCGCTCGGCATCATCGCCGCTTGGAAAAAAAATACTCTGCTCGACTACTCCGCCATGGCCATCGCGATGATCGGTATCTGCATTCCCGCTTTCGTCATTGGGCCGCTGTTAGCTGACCAATTCGGTCGCCGCATGAACCTCCTGCCTGCTATGGGTTGGAACCCCACCGATCCCTCGTCATGGCTGTTACCCGCCATCACTCTCGGCCTCGCCACTGCCGCCTACCTCTCTCGTCTCACCCGCGCCGGGATGCTAGAAATTCTCAACCAAGACTACATCCGCACCGCCAAGGCCAAGGGCGTCGGCAGTTTCCGAATGCTCATCCGCCACAGCCTGCGCGGCGGAATCATCCCTGCCGCCGCCTTCATCGGCCCCGCCTTCGCTGGCATCATTTCCGGCTCCGTCGTCATCGAGAGCGTCTTCGCCATGCCTGGCATGGGCACGCATTTCATCAAAGCAATCGAAGTTGGCGACGCCCCCGTCATCCTCGGTTGCGTCATGCTCTACGGCACCCTCATCATCACCGCCAACTTCCTCACCGACCTCCTCGGCCTCTGGCTCAACCCAAGACTCAGGAAGAGTTGATGGTTGAAAGTTGAGAGTTGAGAGAAAGAAAATCCATCGCGATTTCTTCCTCTCAACTCTCAACCCTGGACTCTCAACCTCTTCCTCTTCGCTCTAAGCTCACACCTCCTCGCTCACATGGAAAAAAGTAGCTCCCTCTGGAAAGACGCCGCCCTCCGGCTCACCCGTAACCACGCCGCCGTGGTTAGCATCGTCGCATTATTTCTCATCATTTCCGCCTGTATCATTCTGCCTGCCTTCTCTGGCCTCATCCAAGATCCAGACCTGCAAAACCTCCCCAACAAAAACCTCTCACCCTCCGCCAGCCACTGGTTCGGCACCGATCACCTCGGGCGCGACATCCTTTCCCGCGTTCTCTCCGGCGGGCGCATTTCCATCGCCGTCGGCCTCATCACCACTCTCGTCTCCGTCACCCTCGGCGTCTGCTGGGGCGCACTTTCCGGCTACGCAGGCGGAAAAACCGACGCACTTATGATGCGCGTCGTCGATGTCCTCTACGCGCTGCCATTTCTCATCGTCGTCATCTTATTAGGAAAAACCCTCGAGCCACTCACCACCGAACTCACCACCCTCGTCGTCGGGTTGTTCAATCCAGCCGGCAGCTCCAGTGCGGACATCAATAAAACCACCGCATGGGTCGAGCCCATCACCACCCTCGTTCCGCTCTTCATCGCCATCGGCGCACTCTCATGGCTCACCGTTTCCCGAATCGTCCGCGCCCAAGTCCAGAGCGTCGCCAAGCAGGAATACATCGAAGCCGCCCGCTCCCTCGGCCTCGGCCATTTCCGCATTCTCTTCCGCCACATCTTACCTAACACTCTCGGCCCCATCATTGTTTATACGACGCTCACCATCCCCGGCATCATGCTGCTAGAAGCCACCCTCTCATTCCTCGGCCTCGGCGTGAAACCTCCATACAGTTCGTGGGGCATCCTCATCGACGAAGGTGCCAACCGGATGCTTTCCAATCCCTGGCTGCTCTTTTTTCCCACACTCTTCTTCGCCACCACGCTCTTCGCTCTAAATTTCCTCGGCGACGGTCTGCGCGACGCGCTCGATCCCAAGTCCGCGAAAGATTAGGAAATTTATTCCTCACGCTTTCTTCATTCGTGATTCTTCGTGTGATTCGTGATTTGCGTTTCCCCGCTTTAACTGAATGCAGAGTGAGCATCTGGAAAAATAGTCAAACAAAGTGGAGTCGTCGTGACTCAACCCAAGGAGCTACGGACGCCGATCCGCCGTTGCCCATGAGATGCCAAAGGGGAGCGGCGATCCTCGATTCTTTAGCTTTTCATGGGCTGAGGCGGATCGGAGTCCACCCCTCCTTGAGTTCTCAACCCTCAAAGGCACTGCACTCTAACCCGTCACATCCGGGCGGGCGATGAGAGTGGTGAATTCATTCTCCAGAGACGTAAGCAGTTCGGTATTAGAAATTTTTTCCCCATCCGCCGTGGTGATGTAGAGCGTGTCCATCGCGACGCCTTTTTCCGTGCAGATCCTTGCGTGCGCGGTGTTGAGGCCGTGCTGATTGATGGTGTGAAAAAGATCGTGCAACAATCCGATGCGATCCAGACCTTGGATTTCCACGGTGGTGCAAGTGGGATGAAGCGTGTTAGAAACGTAGGCACGCACGGGAACTTTGATGCCGTTATCGG
Organism: Luteolibacter sp.; assembly: GCA_031414935.1. Taxonomy (GTDB): domain Bacteria; phylum Verrucomicrobiota; class Verrucomicrobiia; order Verrucomicrobiales; family Akkermansiaceae; genus Luteolibacter. The sequence goes on along the minus strand of JANOQR010000113.1, from coordinate 28,552 downwards.
AACGAGGTTTCAGGAAGTTCACCTTGCGACGCAGGAATTTCTCGGGGTCGTAATTTTCTGCAATCAGGATGGCCTCGAAGGTTTCGAGGAAGCGTTTCCGCATCGACGTGTCTGAGATGGTTTCAAAGTTGGTGGTGCAGACACGGAAGATGTTGACCACGATGCCGTCTTTGCGGGTGAACAAGTCGGCTGATAGAATGTTGATTTGCTCGGAAGCCAGGGCGCAGCAGACCTTTTCTAGCAGCAGTGGCTTATCGCGGCAGGCGAGAACGAGTTCGGTGTAGCCTTTGTCGAGGTGGTCGATCCATTTGACACAGGAGGCGAAGGGATCGGACGTTTCTTCTTCCCGCTGGAGGAAGTGACGAACGGTGCGGACTTGAGTGACGATGTGGGATGCTTGGCGGAAATGGAACGCGGCGGCGGGCATTTGCGCGAAGTGAGATTTCACGTCTAGGTGGTAGTCCTCGCGCATGATACCGAGCACTTCGTCTCGCAGGGCTAGGCGGTCTGCGTTGAGTTTGTCGGAGTATTTTTCCCGCCCGTTATCGAGGTAATTGCGGGCGGCACTGTGGAGCTGGAGCATCAGGCTTTCCTTCCATCCGTTCCAGCCATCGGGCGAGGTTCCATTCGAATCTGCAAAGGTGAAAAGGAAGAGCGCATCGAGATTAGAGGGAGTTTTCACGATGGACGCGAACTCACCGATCACGTCGAGATCGTCGAGATTGCGGGTGGTGGCAGTGCGCCAAAAGGTGAGGTGGTTGTCCACGAGGAACATGATGAGCGTGCGTCGGGCACCTTGGATCTGGAGGCGATTACAGAGCCTAGCAGCTAGCATAGCGGAGCCGTCGATGTGCTCCCGCACATTCTCCGCACGTCCCGTGTCGTGGAGGATGACGGCGAGGTAGAGCGCGTAGGAGTCTTGGACATCGAGAAAAAGGCGGCGGTAAATTTCGCGCCGTGGATCGGTCTCTGCGATGAGTTGGTCTAGCTGATCTACGCATCGCAGAGTGTGCTCATCTGCGGTGTAGCGATGGAAAAACTCGTGCTGGACGAGGCAGTCGAGCGCGCCGAACTCGGGCAAGTAGCGGCCTAGGACGCCGACGCGGTGCATCAAGCGGAGAATGCGGGCGACCTCGCCTTTGCGCTCAAGGATGCCTTGGAAAATTTGGCGGTTGGTTTTCGAGTACCGGAATGGGCGGTCGATGTCTTCCCAATGCGCCGCGATGAGGCGGCGGATTTGCGGGCTGAGTTTGAGATTGCGGAGCTGGCAGTGTTGAAAAAGCCGCATCAGACGGCTGGGATCTTCGGTGAAAATTTCCTGACTGGAGGGGAAAATTCTACCGTCACGCGCGACGAAGCCATCGAACTCTTCACGGCTTTTCTGCCGGAATGTTAGAAAGGAGCGGAATCCTGACTCGGCGCGAGTTTCCTGCTCCATCTCGAAGGTTTCCATCAGTGAAGTGGTGTGCTGATAGAGGTGGCGCGTGTGGCGGTAGTAGTCGCGCATGAACGCCTCCACGCGGCGGAGAATATCGCGCTGGGGATAGTTAAACGCGGTGGCCACGACGCCCTGCAGTTGCAGCGTAAGCTGGTCGGTGGCTTTTTGGTTGTGGTAGTGGAGTTCGTTGCGGACGCGGTGGAGGAAATCATGTGCAGCCTCAATCTCGTTGCGCGTGGCGGCGGTGATGATGCGGTCTTCGACGAGCGAGGCGAGATCGGTGTAGCCGCGCTTCACCCGGGCGACCCAGAGGATATTGTGATAGTCCCGCAGGCCACCGCAGCTTTCTTTTACGTTAGGTTCTTGGAGGAAAACGGTGTGCGAGTATTTTTTATGGCGGTCTCGCAAGTCGTTGCCACGGATGTCGAAGAACTCGGACTGGCCTTTGTTGATGCACTCCCTCACGAACTTTTCCTGAAATTTCCTGAAAAGCGCATCATCTCCGGCGATGAGCCGAGCATCCATCAGAGAAGTTTTGTTTTCCTGATTGGCGCGGGCTTCGTCGATGCACTCATGGATCGAGCGGCAAGCGTGGCCGACCTTGAAGCCGACATCCCATAGCAGATAGAGGATTTCTTGCACCAGTTCACGCAGCGGTTCTGGCAGCTTGGTGGAAGCGCGGGGGAGGAGAAAAAGGATGTCGATGTCGGAGCCGGGGTTGAGCGTGCCACGGCCATAGCCACCGGTCGCGACGAGGGAAATGGGCAACATTTCACCGCCTTTGCGGGCATTGAGTGAGGCTTCGAGGATGTATTGGATGATCGTATCGATCAGTGCCGCGCGTGCGGTCACGATCTCGATTCCGCCTGCTCCCGCACGATGTGCGTTGAGGATTCGCTGTTCCTCGGATTTCAAAAAACTCTTGTAGAGCGCGATTCGTTCCGCAGGCGATAGCTGATTTTCTAAAGCAGGTTTCAGAGTTTCGCGGGCGTTTTCTTCGAGGGTCATGGAATTCATGCGTGAGATAAAATGGAGTGGCCCATACGACTGCCGAATTGGGCGTAAAGTTCGATCTGGCGAGCGGAGTTTTCTAGCAAATCAGACTCTAGCTGAATCACGCCGGGCTCGAAAATCGTGATCGTAGATGAGCCGCCGAACGCGAAGTAGCCTTTTTCCGCACCTTTCACGACGGCCACGCCTGGCGTGAAGGTCTGGCGGATGGTGCCGACGCAGGTGGCACCGATTTCCAGCAAAAGCACTCGTCCGAAGCATTCAGTTTCCAGCTCGGTGATGGTGCGCTTATTTGTCCAGAGGTAAGCTAGCCGCCGTCTGAGGGCGATGGGATTGACCGAGTAAAGTGGCCCAGAAATCATGCGCGTCGCCCCCGGAATCCCTGCAACCGGGAAGTGAAAACGGTGATAGTCCACCGGGCAAAGCCGCGAAAGCACCAAGGCACCATCGGTATAACGGCTTGCCAAATCCTGATCTCCTAGCAGAGCGGCGAGATCGAATTTTTGCCCCTTTACGAACACGCCGGAAATCTCACTGGCCCGGGAAAAACCCAAATGACGGCCATCGGCTGGAAATGAAACGCCTGAGTCCAGCAGGTCGATCGGGCGAGCCGTCTGATTGAGCTTCCGATAGAAAAACTCGTTAAATGATTGGTAGTCACGGATTTCATCAAGGAACTCAGCCCGGTCTAGGCCGTATTTTGAAATGAATGCCTCGATTCTGGATGCCGACTGTGGGCGATCCATTCGCCTACCATACCACGCGGAAAAGAATGGTCTTTTCACAAATGCCTCTAACGAAATCGCACCCAGAGGATTGCCGTAGGACCACCGCAAGAATCCCTCGCCGTAAACTTCTTCGGTTTCGAGTGCTCCCGAGTGACGGTTAAAATAGCGAATCGCTTCCACGAAGGGCTTGTAAGTGGCGACTTCAGCTTCGGCAAGGCTGGGGACTTCTCTGGCTTCAATCTGCAACTGTCCATGCACGATTCAAGCAGGAGGAGTCTAAATGACAGCTTCGGCTAACCTCATGGTGTATGACTCAAATGGTGGATTAGTTTTATCTGGTGCCGCTAATGCCACAACGTTTCAAGAATCCGCTCAAATCAACTGATTCAAACCAAGCAAAAATGCCTTTAAATAAGGGTTTCCAGAGCCGGCTATCAGAGTCGAACTGATGACCTACTGATTACAAATCAGTTGCTCTACCACTGAGCTAAGCCGGCTGGAATCCTTGCGGACGGGGCGGAGTATTCTCATTGCGGCTCACTCGAAAAGCGTAAATTCCGTTTTAGTGGAGGAAATTATTTGGGCCGCGCGAGAAGAGCATTGGTGAGAGCAATGTGATAGTCATTGCGTGAGAGTTCGTAGCCGCCGAACTGCGCCAAATGCTCGGTCATCCATTGGGTATCGAGCAAGGTCGCTCCATTTTCCCGCAGGCGACAAACCAAGGCGACGAGTGCGACTTTCGAGGCATCCGTCTTGCGAGAGAACATGCTTTCCCCGAAGAAAACTCCCGACATCCAGACGCCGTAGAGTCCGCCTTGGAGACCATCGGCATCCCAGCACTCGACCGAATGCGCGTGGCCGAGATCGTGAAGGCGGCAGTAGCTGTTTTGGATAATCTCGTCGATCCACGTTTCCTCACGCGCGGCACAACCCGTGATGACTTCACGAAACGCGGTGTTCCAGCGAACTTCGAAGGGCTTGCGTTTCAGGGTTTTCGCGAGGCCATGAGAAATATGAAATCGCTCATCTAGCGGAATAATGCCTCTGCGCTCAGGAGAGAACCACTGGATTTCCTCTTCGTTCGCCATCGGGAAAACGCCTCGCGAGTAGGCTTCCAAGAGGATGTCCGGCGGGATGAGTTTCATTCAAAGAGGACGGTAGGCAGTTTTTTCTTATGTCTTAGGTCTTGAGGTGATCGTGGCGAAGGCGTTGTGGTCGTGGATGCTCTCGTGATTGACGGCTTTGACGGTGAAGGAGGCAACACGGCTGTCTGCGTGTAAAAGAGCAGCAGCGTTTCTAACGACATCTTCGACGAAGACCGGATTATCGTAAGCCTGCATCGTGACGTGGCGCTCGTCGGTGCGCTTGAGCAAGGCATAGACAGGTGCAGAGCCGGATTTTTCTGCGACTGCGATGAGATCCTCAATGAGGATGAGCTCCCAACCGCCGTCTTTTTCCTGCGGCCGCACTTCCAGAGTGACGTAGCCGCGTTGGTTGTGTGCTCCGTATTCACTGATTTCCTTACTGCACGGACACAGCGTGGTGACTGGCACGGTAACGCAGAGCACGAAGTCATCGACCTTGCCGTTAGAAGTCCCTTGAAAAACCACGTCGCAGCCGACTTTCGCAGATGCGCCGGAAACAGGAGCTTTCTTTGTGACGAAATAAGTGAACGCCACCTCGATGTGGGCTTTCTCAGCATCCAATCGTTTTTTCAAATCATGCAAAATCACCGGCAGCGTCCGCATGGTGACTTCGCCCTCGTGGTGACTGAGGACTTCGAGAAAACGGCTCATGTGCGTGCCTTTGAAATGATGCGGCAGATGCACGGACATGGAAATTTTCGCGACCGTGGGAAACGGCATTCCGTTTTGATCCAGCACTTGGATGGGATAACGGAGGTCTGAGACGCCGACTTGGTCGATGGCGATGCCCCGCGTGTCGGCGGTGGCTTGGATGTCGGGCAATGATGATTTCCTGCTAGGCATAAATTAGAGATTCGTTTCGTATTCCGCCCACGAGGACGACGTTTCCCAGACGCGCACACGGACGAGGCGAACGGAAGGCTGGAGAAGGTAGCGCGTATCCGCCCGCGCGGCATAGGTAGTTAGAGCTTTTTCCGTATGGTCGAAAATGGTGCGAGCCATCAACTCGGTGGTGGGATCTTGGTTTTCAAAACCAATCACGCGGTCGCCGTAGCGGTCTTTGAAATCCTGATAAGCCGGGTCCGCCGTGTTCATGCAGAGCGCGTGATCGAAGGTGTCTAGCCACTCGCCGACGGCGTCCTTGATGATCTTGAAATCGCAAACCATCTGGTGATCGTCGAGCTCATCTGCCTCGATCACGAACTCGACCTTGCGCGTATGGCCGTGGGGAAACCGGCATTTATCGGGATGCTTCGTGAGCATGTGGCCATTTTCCACTTCGAGGGTTTTGCAAATTCGGTAGGGCATGGAAGAGAGGAAGTTGAGGGTCTGGAGTTGAGAGTTGAGAGAAAGAGAAGAAATTGAAAGCGCGAGTCTTACTCTTTCTCTCAACTCTCAACCAAAAACTCTCAACTCTGGCAGTGGCGGAGTCTGCTCGTAAATTGTGGGATCAGACAAGGCCGCGAGGATGAACGCTTCGCGACGCTCGACGCAAGTACCGCAGGTGCCGCAGTGGATTTCACCGCCTTTGTAGCAGGACCAGGTTTCTGTGAAGTCGATGCCGAGTTCCGTGCCGTGCTTGGCGATGCCAGTTTTGTCGGTCCCGATGAATGGACGGAGTAGCTGGATTTTGGCGTAAGTCCCCTCGCCCATCGCGGTGGCCATGGCTTGCATAAAGGGTTCGCGGCAATCGGGATAGATCGCGTGATCGCCGGAATGCGCGGCGATGACGAGTCCTTCCGCGCCGATGCTTTCTGCATAACCCGCAGCGATGGCGAGCATAATGCCGTTGCGAAATGGGACGACGGTTTGCTGCATCGTCGCCTCCGCGTAGTGGCCATCTGGGATGGAGCCGCCGGAAATGAGCAGGTCAGATTTAAACAGTGAGTTGATAAAATCTAGCGGAATGGTTTGGTGAGAAATGCCGTTCCGAGCCGCGTGAAGTTTCGCAAACGGAATCTCGCGCGAGTTGTGCTTTGCGCCGTAGTCAAAGGACAGACAGCTCACGACATCGTGCGATTTCAGCACCTGATAGAACGCCACTACGGAATCCATTCCGCCACTGAGCAGCACACAAACTTTCATGAGGGCGTGGCTGACGAGTCCGGGAAAGTCGCCTCGGTAGTGAGCTGGATGCCGCCGCGCGGCGCGAATTCACCACGGACGATGATTTCCCGTGGCTGCATGATTTCTACCAGATCGTCTAGGATGCGGTTTACGATTTCCTCGTTGAAGGCTGGCTGATTGCGAAACGAGGCGAGGTAAAATTTCAGCGACTTCGTTTCGACGCATTGCTCACCCGGCACGTAGCGGATGACGATTTTCGCACTATCCGGCTGGCCAGTGACGGGGCAGAGCGAGGAAAATTCCGGGCAATTCAGCGTGATCCAGTATCGGCGTCCGGGGCGTTGGTTAGGAAACACATCGAGCGTCGCTTCATCCGGGCTAGCAGGCAGGCGGTTCTCGGTTTTTCCGAGCAGAGACAAGTTTTTGAGATCTTCGCGACCGGGCATGGCCGGATTCTGGAACTGAATGCTCAAAGGTCGAATTCTTTTTCCCGAGTCGGAAAAAGTGCCGCTGGCCGGACTCGAACCGGCACGGGATTGCTCCCAACAGATTTTAAGTCTGTGGTGTCTACCATTCCACCACAGCGGCTTTTAATTCATAATCAATAACTTACAGATCAGTAAAAAATTTCCGAATCGACATTTATACAGGCCCATTATACACCTCTGGAAGAAATTACACGGCAATGAGCACTCCTTCCAAGACTTGGACCAAAACGCGATATCAGAATCTTTATCGTCACGAGTCGGGGGTATATTACGCCCGTTTGACAGTCAAGGGGAAGCCGACTTGGCGAAGCTTGAGAACGCCCCTTCTCAGTGTGGCAAGAGAGGAGCTTGCCAAGCTCCTGAGCACCGAGCGCCAGATTTCCGAACTGAATCAAGGCAGCCGGAGCGTCCTCAAAATGACGTTCGCCGATGCGTTGGCGGCAAGGTTGCAGGTGATCGACAAGACGCCTTCAACCAAGCAATCGACCAAGAATTACTGGCACGAAATCCACGGAGCGATGCTTTCCAGTTGGCCTGGATCACCCGACGAAGACATTCGCAAAATCACCAAGGAAACATGTCTCGAATGGGCAGGCGCATTTTCCAAACGATCTTCAGCTCCCCGGTTCAACAATGCCTTGGGTGCATTAAAAAACCTCTTTGAACTGGCGATAGAAAAGGGACTTCGCCTTGCCAATCCGGCGCGATCAATCAAGCGGGTCAAACCAAAGGAAAAGGATCTTGGAATGCGCCTACCGGAACCCGAGGTTTTTGCCAAATGGGTCGAAACCATCCGTAACGGTAGCAGCCGCTGGGCTTCGGATACCGGAGATTTCGTCGAGTTCCTAACTTATAGCGGTGCGCGACCACCCAGCGAGTCGAGCAACGTGACCTGGAGGCATTGCGATTTCATTCGCGAAGAACTCGTGATCCTTGGTGCGGCCGAGGAAGGAACAAAGACTCGCAGTGTCAGACGCGTTTCAATGAATTCTCATTTGTTGGCACTCCTAAAAAAAATGCGTTCGCAACGCCCTGACGAACCGCTCGACACACCCATCTTGCGAGTGAATTCAGCTAGAGATTCAATGAACCGTGCCGGAAAACTTGTGGGCATGGTGCACATCACTCAGTATGACCTGCGTCATCTTTTCGCCACGCGCTGCATTGAATCAGGAGTCGATATCCCGGTCGTTGCCAAATGGCTCGGTCACAAAGACAAGGGAGCACTTCTAATGCGCACCTATAACCATGTTAGGGATCGCCATAGCCAACAGTCGGCCAAAAAAGTGACCTTCTGATCAAATGGAGGGCTTGTCACCTTTGGAACTCATCCCCTTCTTCAACCTTGATTCCATTTGTTTTGCCCCTCGTCTGCGCAACGGATGGTTTGATTGGACACCATTTGGGTTCGTGAGCCGCTTTCTCGAACGAACGGCGTTTACCCACTGGCTTCCCCCTTCGGCAGAAGACAATTCATTGGATTCCTTTAGATCCTTAATCGCAGCTTTCGGAGCTACCTTTTTCTTTCCAAGATACCGGGCCGAAGTGGATTCGATTTTCGTGATCTCAGATGCACCGATCATTATCCTGCCAAACTCAGTGATTGCCTCAACCTTGCCAGCGTAAAGCTGACGGTAAGCCCATGTCTTTTCTTTGCCGAAGAGTGCGGCAAACTCGGTCGGTGTATAAGTGCGTTTGGCGTCCACAAGTTTGGAACATCAGGTTTGGTTTTTGAGCTAAAGCCGAATCGCAGGGATACCGGCACTTTACTTAGGTGGAATCGCCCCTGCCGGACTCAGAAGCCGGAGCGCAGGCGGAAGTTTTTCCCCATTGGTAATCTTTTTGAGATTTTTGGACGAAATATCGTAGTGCCAAAGATCGCCATTTGAGACGAACAGGCCAGCATCGGGAATTCTCAAAATGCGGGAAAGTGATGAGCCGTTTGATCGCATGGAATCGACTGGCTGATTGGATATTCGCTCGGTGTCACCTGTCTTTTTCACCAGCCACACGCCGCGTGAATCGGTATCCGCCGCCCTGCTTGAACAAATCATCGTGTCGTTGTTTATCCATTCTCCCTGTTCGAAGAAGATTTTGAGATCGCTGTCTTTCTTTCCTTTCAAATCAACAATCGTGATTTTGGATTTTCCGGCAACAAGGAAGCAACTGCCGTCAGGCGATGGCGCCGAGATCTTGTTGATGAACTGCTCCACTTGCCATGGCCCTTCGACCTTCTTTTTCGAGTGGTCATACAGGGCGATCTGATCCTGGCCGACTTGAACTGCCACCCTATCTTTTGTCAGCCAAATGAAATCCCTGACCTTCTGACCAACCGTGTAGTTTTTCAGATCGCCGTTCACCATGTCGAAAACTTGCAACTCGCGGCCTCCAGCCTGAGCAAGAGAATAAGTGCCACCAGGACTCATCCCATGCTCCAATTGTGCGAGGTTCACCCGCTGCTCTTTGATCTGACCGTCGGGGAGATTCACCGCCAACATTTTTCCTAGCACAGTCACGAGCAAAGCATCCTCATGCCACAGCCAGCGACCTTGGAAGGTGTCGCGCCGGAAGTAGCCGGTATCGGTGATTTTTCGCGGGGATTCTACACAGGAATCTATCCAGTTGGCTTTGCCGTGGTATAAATCCCCATCGCGCACATAGATCGTTTCGGTAGCAGGCCCATTGTAGGCCGCCGGCCCGGTCGGCTTCCCATCCGCCTGCAACATCGGCAAAGCCTTGCCGTCAAATCCAAAGGCTTGGACCATGCCGCGGTCGCCGCAAATGATGACGAGTTTTTCTTCCAGCAACAGCTTCATCACGTTAGGTGCACGATTGCCAAATCCTTCCAGCCATTCCGTATCAAGAACCTTTCCTGTTTTGAAATTCACCAGCGTATTACCGCAGAGAACCACATCCGACACATCGAATGATAAAGTGGCTGGCTCAGATGTTTCTGTTGGCAATTTCTTCTGCGCCCCTTCCCCATCGCCTCGCATCGCCCACCAAACGATGAACACCACGGTGCTGCCGACAGCGATTGCGCCAGCGATAAACCAGCTCGGAAATTTCAACGCGAGGTGTTTGAGGATCATTAGTCAGCTTATTCTCCAGTTTCGCTACCAAAGCCTTCGGGAAACTCCGCGTGGATGCTTTCAATGAAGCATTCAAAGTCCGGATTGTCCTGAAAATCAGAATCAGCCTCACGCACCCAAGCCACTCTTTTCGTTTTGATGCCGTTGAACAGATTGGGAAGAAGCCCACGGCCTTTGATCATGACGAGAAATCCTCCGAACTCCAAATCGATGATTCCGTCATCGGGGCTGTAGCTGAACCACGTCAAGCTGTCGTAGCTCAAACAGGCCCGAACACCGTTGCGAAACTGAATCTCCAAAAAGTCCTCGTTCAGCCCCTCGGCTTTCAGGACCGAATAGAATTTACTAGCAGAATCGGTTTTCTGCTTGGCGGCAAGAATGGCATCAATGGCGTCTGACATGTCGTTCTCTTAAAATTTCATTTCCTTCTAATCACCGGGGTAGGTGCCTTGACCTGTTTCGCAGCTTGTTCCTTTTTCGGCTTCGCCTGTTTCACCTTCTGTTCAACCTGCCGCTTTTTCGCCGCGTCACTGTTGAGATCCTTGGCCTTGATCGTCGTCTTGCCGACTTTCGCGACATGTCCCTCTGGTGCCTTGGTGGACTTTGGCGGCAGGTTTTTCTCCATGAAACCTTTCAATCGCCCTTTCGCAGTCTCAATCCCTTTGGCGATCTTGTCTCTGGCGGCCGAAGCAGCTCGGGCAACAGGTTTCGGTTTCTCAACCTGCTTTGCCTTCTCCGCAGGTTTGCTGATCTTGTCGATCACCTCCTGACGGAGTTCCACACGCTTCGGCAAGGTAGATCCGCGATGCTGCTGCTTGGCCTTGCTCGGACCGCTGCCCTTAGAACGGCTTCTTCCATCAGGACCTGCATTCTTGCGCCGCATGTCGATATAGGTGCGAAAATCTGAGTTCTCCGGTTTTTTCAGCAAATTGACATGCCTTTGCGCCAGCAGTTTCTCCACCTGAGTCGCGTCCTTCATGTTGCCACGGTTGGCGGCAACCCGTTTCGTCCATTCCACGCCATCGAGCCCAGGGGTCATGAATGCCTCCTTGCTGATACCTGCAAATTCCAGGGCCGACATGCGACGCGACGTGTTGCCCACTGCGCGTTGCAGTTGAAGCCGGTCGTCAGTGAATACGCGGATGTTCTCCCGGCCACGCGACACCGATACATAAAACTGTTCGGAGGAGCCAGCCCTAAATGACATGGAAGACTGCGCTACGAAAATGCCGTCGCCGGTCTTCCCTTGCAGGCTGTGAGATGTCCCGCAAAACCCGTGCGCTACATGTCCCCAATCGGGAGCAAGCACTACGCCGTTTGTCAGCGTCACCGTCCCGTCAGCGCCGACCCTTTTGACCGGCAACACGGTGTCGTTGTAAATCCTGTGTCCGTTGGAACTTGTCCCGTTGCGGCTGATCTTAACCAAGTCGCCCCTGGCAAGCTCGATACTCGTCTTTTCGAACACCTGGAATTTTCCGGCATCCTTCATATCCAGAGCAAGTTTGCCGCCACCCGGAAGTCGCAGCCACGCGCGATCATCAACCGCCACCACCGGCAACATGGAGCCGCGCTTGATGCCTCTGGCATTTTGATGAAACTGGAGCATGAGACCTTCCGAGTAGTTTTCGAGTTTCAACTTCTCTGCCTCCTCCCATCGCAGTGGACGATATTGCAGGCATTGCCGACTCTCCCCGATTTTTCCTTCCTCCCTCAGCTTCTCGCGGATAGCCGCAGTCACCGCATGAGATTCCGCGTGCGTGGGAGATCCCACCAAGGGCGCACGTCCGGTCGCCTTGAGCGTTTCATAATACTCGCTGGCAAGAAACCGGTAGCGTTCAACATCGTCGGCAATCTGAATCACGGCCCCTATCTCTTCCAGCTTCGCAAAGCCGTTTTTCACATCGCCCTTGCTCAGCGCCATCACCGCCTTGCGATAGCCATCCTTTTCCTGACGGCGGATCTCACGCACCGTCGCCACCGGCATCCCGGAATACTCTTCCAGTAAACGTAGGGCATCACCACGCGCCACCGGCCCATGTTGCTGAGTGTCTCCCACCAAAATCACGCGGGTGGAATCGCCCGCGATCTCCATGACCTGCGCAAGATCACGGGTTCCAACCAAGCCGGCCTCGTCGATCAGGATAATCTTGCCACGAACCTGCTTCTGCAAATTCTTATCGACCAGCAACCGGGTGATTGTGTCAGCATCGGTGAATCCATTTTCACGAAGCACCCCACGGGATGCTCCCGCCGATTGCGCAAATGCGAAAATCCGTAATCCACCCTTCTGCTGGAGCTGCTCGTGAACCTCCTGCATCAGCGTCGTCTTACCCGCGCCAGCCAGACCACGCACCGCGATTACTTGGTCATTGGATTTCAAAACATGCCTAACCGCTTCGCGCTGCTCACGCGATAGAAACGAACGGCAATAACGTAGCCGACCCGGCAAAATTGGCGAGTGCATTCCCCTGCCCACACGGATGCGCTGAACCAGTTCAGCTTCCTCCACCATGAGATTCCCGGTCGTCACCAACATCTCACCGCCTAACTCACGCTCGATGTAACCACGCTTTGCGAACTCGCGTTGCATCGCATCCGGATGGACATGCCCGACGCCGTAACGCAGGGCTTCAAACAGGATTTTCTGCTTGGGAACCACCGCATTTTTCTCAAAACATTTCGCATCAGCGAAATCGAGCGCATCGTTAGCGGTCACCCGCACAGCATTTTTAAAACGAGGCTTTTCATCATGCGTGCGGAAAATCGCTACTTTCTCATCATCATGGAGCTTTGCTCCCCACGCACCCAGCAAATCAGCATGAGTCATTCCCTTGCGCTTACCGACTCGGGTTTTCGCGCCTAGTGCATCCTTTTTCTTTAAATCCGTAATTCCCTTTGCCGCCGCAATTCTTTCAATTTCCGCTGTCCTGCGGGAAAATTTGTCGATCACCGAATCAGGAATTCCAACCACTTCCCACGCTCGCTTAGTTCGGCGGATAGAATATCCGAGATCCGCCACTTTTTTAGCAAGACGCGCGTGAAACGCAGCCTCATGCAGCGGAGCTTCGGACTTGATGCGATGGAACTTTGCGGCTTTCCAGCGGTTCTCAACCGCATCAAAGCTGCAGTTGAAGGTGAAGCAATGGACATGCAAGTGTGGGTCTGGAATTCCGCCAACTGGACGAGCCGTAAAATGGACGAATTCCGCCCAAGCAAGATTGCCCGTCACCCTATCCTCTTGCCTGCCATCCTGCCGCACGCGGGTTTCTGCCAGCTTCTCAATTTCCCTCATGGTTTCGGCCACTGCCTCGCGAAAAACGCGGACCAGATTTTCATCATTAGTCAGCGATTGCAGGACCGAAAGGCTCTTCGGCGCATGAAAATTTATGTCGTAACCACACAGTCTATCAGCCCGCGTTCGAACCGTGAGCTTTTCGCCAGTTAGCGGGTGTTTGTTGTCCACTAGCGCGGCAAATTCTCCAGCGGCAATCTTCCCCGAACCCAGCCCAAGCATCTCCGCCGCCCGGCCATGCCAGCGTCCAACAATTTCTTGCCCCTGCGCGTAGTAATCTTCACGGACCAAACCCGATGAATAATAGGAATTCGCAGTAGCAGCGTTTGCACTGGGAATAACTCGAAGCATTGCTGGAGGCTATAACCGTTCCGGTCACATTGTCAGCTATGCTTCCCACAGAATTCATTTCGTTTATCTGCCAATGAAAACCGGATCGCTGCCCCGGTTCATTTCGTCTTGGACAACGTCCATACTGCTCCTTCTCTGCGATTTTCCTGCCTCCGATTGAGGGTAAGGATTGTTTCCTCCCATGTCACAGCCACTCGCCAGAATGACGCAAAACCCCAACCCAATTACCAGTTTCAATTTCATAGCCCAACTATTCAAAATCACCGCCAAGAGTCAAATACGCTTTATTCAAAAACAGAAGAACGCGACCTGCCGCCATGAGTATCCCCATCCGAAACAGAAGATATTCGGAATCGCCTCAGTCCGAATCTGCGCCTTCTCCGGTTGCGGCGAGCCACTGGTGAATTATGAGGCCGGTATTAGGTCTATCGTCCGACTTGTGCCGGTGATTGCATTCCCTGATGCTTCCTCTACGCTCCGTCATTCTCAGACGCGTTTCACAAGTCATTCCACCTCAACCCAATCGCATCCTCCATGGCCGAAACCGCACCCACTGAAGAAATTGGCAGACTGATCGCCGACGAGATTTTCTCGAAATTCGGTTGGAAGAGCTGCGGCCCTATCAACCAGAACTTCGATTGCGTTGAACAGGAGAAGCACCGGAAGACAAAAGTCAAAAGCCATCCCGGTGACGTGATCTTCCGTTTTCCCGATCCGTATTTGGGAATGGACGTTTACCTGCACACCGATCTCAAAAGCTACGCGAAATCCACGCTTGAGAAGTCCAACCTCAAATCAATTCTTCGCGATCTCGCCATTACGGTGGAATGCGCGAACAAGAGTCCGAAATGGGCCGAGCTTTACGACGAAACCGATGGGAACCACGTCGTCCACGGCTTGCTTTTCATCTACAACCACGACCAAGGATACGACAAGGACTTCCTCGCCGTGCTCCAGCAGATCGGAAACGGCGTCACTCAGCTTCCAGAAGGGAAACGCCTGTATGTCGTCGGCCCAGAAAGAGCACTCTACCTCTACAACGTCGCCAAGGACATCAGCGACCTCCAAGGGCAACAAAAGCTCCCCTTCGACGACAGCATCTCGTTTTTCCATCCGGATCTGGAAAACACCCGCATCCAGACCCAGATGCACGGACCGGCAACCATCGAAATGCTTCTCAGCCCATGGCAGGTTCTACGACACAAGGGTGTAAGCGCCAAGGCGGTTCCGCATGGTCATGTCATCTACTACGCGGGTGCGGGCGATTCCGTGGAAGAATTCCTCTACCTGCTCGATTACATTTTCACCTACCAGCTTCACGACGACACCGGAATGATCCAGATCCGGCTTCCGGACGGACGCAACGATGCCGCCAATATTTTCGAGAAGGCAAAAGCCCGCTACGGCGAAGAATACTGGTCTGTGCAAGTGGACTCCCAGCATCATTTTCAGGAGCGTCTGAAACGCATCACCTGCGCCTCAACCGCACAGCGTCTCCCTCAGTTTTCAACAGTCGAAATCGGACTCAAACGCAATGGCTAAACACATCCAACTCGCACGTTGTTATTTCAACGATAAGGACATCGCGGACGTTCTCTCCAACCCTCGCTTTGGCGAACGGGCGCTGTTGAAACTCGCACAATCCACGGGCATCGTGTTCAATCCAAAAGAGTCCAAATCCTTCCTCATCGCCTATCTGAGCAGAATGCCTTTCGATTGGCGACGACTTCAGGAAATCGCCAAACAACTGGAACGTCCTGAAAGAGAAGAACGCCGCGGAGTCACTCGTTTGGATCGCGATGTCACCTCGGATGAAATGGAAGCTGCCATCGAAACCGTCAAAGCCGCCCGTTCGGGAAATCGTGAGGACTTCAAAGTCGAGAAGGTCGGTGACCGGTTCATCGTTCGGGGGAAATTCATCGAAATCAACAATTCCCGCACAAAAGCGCTTCAGCGCGAGGAGCGGGAATATGTCATCGAAATTGACCCCACCTCCGCTCAATCGAGCATCCAGTTCACTCATAATCGAAAGGCCCGCGAGTTTGTCTCTGACCTGATCAAGCAGCTCAAGCCTGAGCCGGATGCGGAGATTGAATCCCCCATCGACCTCGGAGCCATCAAGGATCCCGCCTTGCGGACGGAGTTTTTCCTGAAACTCCGCAGGCTCATGCCCGGCTTCCGCCAACTCGATGTGCAGGACATCAAGGTTGATCGCCGTGTGGAAGAATCCGCACAGGCGGATTCTGACGACGATGAAGCCGAGGATTCTGACGAACAGTCCCAAGAAGAAGCCAAGGCAATGGTGAAGAGTGCCGCCCTCCAAGGTCACAGCCTGCTCACCACCGAACTTTATCAAAAAATGCAGGAGATGGGATACTACGTCTATCGCATGCAGTGGAGCAGCATCGAAACCGACTCCAGCGGCCGGCTCATGGAGTTTGAGGCAGGATTCGAGAACCCGATTCTGGCGAACTCATTTCACTACGATGTGAAGCGAGTGATCCCTAACGAGCAGGACAAAACCGCAGGATTGACCCAACTCGAAGTCACCAACCGTCAAAGGGACCGGGTTCGCCGCTTGCTGGTCGATGCGGCATACAAGGCCCTCGAAGAGATCCGAACCTCCATCAGTGGAAATGAAAGCTAGTCCGACACGCTTTCGCTGGTTCACCCTGCGCCCCTTCGACAGCAAGCTGCTTCGGAAACTGGCGGATGGTATGCTAGCCGCGAAATTCGATGAGGAAACCGGCTTCGGCTTCATCCTGGGTGATGTCCGAAAAGAAAAAGTCACTGGTAGATTTGTTCGGAAGGAAACGATCAATCGCTCGATTACCGACCCCCAAGGGGAATCACAGAACGTCCAATTTGTCGATTTTTCGACCACCCGATTTTCTCTCTCCACCACATCAACCAATTTGGAGCTGGAGAATCCCCCACGCCGGCTTTCGGAATTCCTGACGGCTTTGGGCGACATGCTGGACAACAAAATCGCCATCGTTCCGGTCGAAGCAACTTGCCGCCGATGGTTAGAGGCATTGGCAGAAGCCGGATGCTCCGTGCGCTCCACCAAAATTGTGACCGGCAGCATCGCAATCTCTGACACCGTTGCGGTAAAAGCCACGTTTTCAGGAACGCGCGACGTTCAAAAGGAGGCACTCACCTTCCTCAAAGGTAAAAAAAGCGATCCCGTGGAAATTACCGGGGAGCTTGAATGTGGCGGTGAGAGGGCGAGATTCAAGCTTTCCGCGAATGGAGTGTTTACCTTCCCATCAGCACCACGAGAAGAGTTGCTAGCAGTTGTCCGCAGGGCGAGTGAATCGCTTTTGTCTCAACGTTAAGGAATGCTTTGAAGGTGAATCTCGAACTAATAGTTCTAAATTAGAGTTATTTGACTAATCTTTATACATATGGTATATATACTATATGGAATATATTATAGCTCTTTTTATTATAGCGCCGATTTACAGTTTTTTTGTGTTTGGCTCGCCTGAAAAGAAATTTTTCCAAGAAGATCCATTTCGTCGAGCCAGATGGGAAAATATCTGCAAAAGAATTAGGAAGGTTTTGGTGTTTTTTGATGGACCACCCGCTTAGCGAATCAGTTGCTCAATGGCTGATTGCAGGCAGCTAATAACCGTATCGCCACTCGAAGGGGCTTCAGTTCCACCAAGATTTGTCCCTGCGCCTAATGAATACAACCGGCCCAGTGCGAGCAGCTGACCGATATCTCCTCCCTTTCCCGCGCCTCGGAAAAACGACAGGCTGCCAGAATCAAGTGGACCTTTAACCTTAGAACCAGCAGCCCCAGCTAGTATAGCAAGCAACATTCTTCGCTCAAGAGTTCTGGTAATAAATTTTTCGCAAGCTTGGTTAGCGATTCCTTGGCCAATATCGCTGGTGATAAATCCAGATCCATTACCCTCTAATACCGCTGATATATAATCTAAATTAGTCGCACCAAAACTACTCAATCCGCCAACAAGATATCCTAGCCCTCCCTGGAACTGATCGGAAATCAAGTAGCCAATAATGGCATTTCTTCCAGTAGGATCACTTACATCTGTAGGTTGGTTAAGCGCGTATCTATATTTGTTTAGAGTTTCACCTGCACTTTCAATTGGATCCTCTCCGACAAAACGCCCAGCTCCTGAATTGTAAAGCCGTGACCGATGGAAGTTCGTGCCTGCCGCGACATTTTCACGCCCTGTGAATCCAAACCGCTCTGTGGCAAAGATGCCACTGCCAGCGAGATTATTCCCGAAGGAATCATAGCCGACATTCGTTCCCAAAGCGCCGCCCGAAGTCGCAAGCGCGCGGATGGAGCCGAGCTTGTCGGTCAAATACCATTGCGTGCCGTTCGTTGCCGTCCAGTTGGCAAGGTTGCCGTCGATGCGATCCGCAAAAAGATAGCGCTTCGTTGCCACTCCCGCCGCGTTGTAATCCGCCCAGGCATTTTCATCGAGGTAGCTGATTCGTGTTTCCACTCCGTTCGCGACGATTCCAATGCGTCGATCCAGAACGTCGTGAGTGAAATTCTGCTCGCTGGTGATCGCTCCACCTGCCGATGCTCTTTCCGTGAGGCTAGTGACTCGTCCACGGTGATCGTAAATGTATGAGGTCACCTTGCCCGTGGCGATTTCCGTCTTCGTGATGGTATTGCCCTCATCATCGTAGGAATAGCTGAACTGTCCGTCGCTTTGCAGGCGATTCGCGGTGCCTGTCGTGTAGCTGGCGTGCAGGTGCGAGCTGATCCGGTTTCCAGCCTTGTCGTATTGGTAGGATTCGTCGGGATACGCTGCCGCCGTGTGATTGGCTCCGGTGATCTGGCCGGTCAGATCATAGCTGTAGATGGTCGAGTTTCCTTGGCTGGCCTGACTGGTCACTTGGCCTTCCGAATCATAGCCATAGGTGAAGTTCGAGCCGGAATTGTAGAGGTTGCCCAGGTTGTTCTTGTGCTGCACTTGCTTCACCCAGCCCTGCGGCGCGATTTGATCGTAGGTGGTTTGGCTGACGATGTTTCCAAGGTTGCCATCATTGAAGCGCTTGATGGCCGTCATCTGCCCGCGCCCGTTGCGGTCAAGGTCCACACTGGCGGCTGCGATTCCTCCGCCCTGCCACTTGAAGCTGGCGCTTCTGCCCCGGCTATCGAACCCCGTCGTCACGGAGACGCCGGTGTTGTCGGTCACGGTGGTGCGATTCCCGTCCTTGTCATACCCGTAGGTGAAGCTGACCGCAGGCATCGAGGGTGTGCCGGCATTCGTTTCTGTCTCCAGTCGGCTGCAAACGTCGTAGGTAAAGCCATAAGTGCTATCGGAATCGGAAATCGAGGAGCGACGGCCAAGATCATCATAGCCAATCGAGATCGTTCTGACGATGCTGTCATTGGGCGCGTGCCAGAATTCCTTGGTCGGCAGATTCCGGGCATCATAGTCGAAACTGCGTTTCCGGCCGTTGCGGTCCACCACAGCCTCGGTGTTTCCGGCGAGATCGTAGAACACTTGGCTGAATTTTCCTAGAGCGTCCTTGCGGGTCGAGAGGCGACCATCGCGATCATAGGCGAATTCCGTGCGATTCGCCATGGGATCAACCAGCGTCTCAAGCCGGTCATCCTCATCATACTCGTAGGAGAGAATCACGTCGTCGGCATCGTTGCCGTCGTCGGTGAGAATCTTGATTTCCTTCACCAGTAAATTCTTGGCGTTGTATTCAAATTTTGATATCCGCCCCAAGCGGTCGGTGCGCTTCACGAGATTGTTGTTATCGTCATACACGAAGAACGTGGCTTTTCCGTCGTGATCGATCTCCTGAGTTTTCCGCCCTATCGCATCGTAAAGAAAGCGGCTGATGGCTCCGGTTTCATCCGTGACTTTGGTGACCTGACCGTAAGCGTTGTATTCGAAGAGCTTGGTCGTCGTGTCCGGGTAGATGATCTTTGATGGAGAACCGCAGGGACAGCCATTGGTGTAGTCGTATTGGGTCGCGTTACCCTCGAAATCCGTGGAGGCCACCAAGCGCCCCGAGACGTAAGCGAAGGTCCGAGATTCACCGGCGCAGTTGATGAGCTTGGTCAGGTTGCCGTCTGCATCGTATTCGGCGGACTCGGTGCTCAAGGTGACGTTCGCGGCATTTTTTCTCGTCAGGGAGGTGATTTTTCCAAGCGAGTTGTAGCCGTATATGGTGAGATTTCCGAGCGGGTCTTTTTCCGTGAGCCTGTTGCCTTGGGAATCGTAGGTGAACTCGCGGCGATGGGTCAGAGGATCAATGATCGCCGTTTCCTTGTCGGGATTCGCCGGATCGGAATACTCGTAGCGTGTGATGCCGCCCTCGGGGGTTTGCTCGCTGAGGAGATTTCCACGTCTGTCGTAGGTTAGATTGGTCACAAAGCCGCGCCCATCGGTGCGTGTGCCAGTGAATGAGCCGGGGACAAAATCCTGCTTGGCGAAGACATTGCCATCGCCGTCTTGGACTTGTGAGACCCGTCCGTTGGCATCGTAAAGAATCTTCTGCGTGAATCTGCCCTGAGCGAGATCGTTCGGGTTGGTGATTTTCTCAAGGTAATGGGCTGGAGTCGCGTAGTAGCCGAACGAAGTCTTCGCACCAAGTTGGTTGGTCACTTCGATCAAATCACCGTTCGCATCGTAAACGTAGCCAATCTGTGTGCCATTGGGGGCCTTGATCGAGGTGATACGACCTTGCGTATCCCTCACGAAGTCGATTGCGACGCCGCTGCTGTGACGGATTCCGCTATCGGTGAAGGTAGCAGTGTTGCCGTTTAGATCCGTGACATCCTTCAAACCTTGCCTTTGGTCATAGTGGTAAACGGTGCCGTTTTGAAGCGTGAGTAGGTAATCGTTCGGATTAAAACCAAACTGAAATAGGGGATAAACGACCGAGCCATCCGAAACCTGCGAAACGCGGGTGTTGTCCGCCGATCCAAGGGTTAGCTTTTCGTAAACTCCGCGATCCGGCTCAAAATACGGCTCCCAGGTCGTAAAAAAGAAGCTCGATTGAGGATTGCGGAGCTTGAAGGTGAAACCCACCCGCTTTCCTTCAGGTGTCGTCAGATAGACTCGCGTGCCAACCTTGAATGGGGTGGCCGTGAATATATCGCCGCCAGTGTCAGGGACCGTTTCCCGGATGTCCGCGTCACAAAGCCCCAAAGACCAACCGTAACCGAAATCATTGAAGCGGCCAGTTTCCAGACTGTCGTAGATCCGCGTCACTTGAATCGGAATGCCTTGTAGTGGAATGGAAAGATCCGTGAACTCCACCCGGAAATTTCCGAGCTTGCTTTGGCTAGTCACGTTGAAAATACCACCGAGCTGATAGCCGCGCCCATTGGTGTTCCATGCCCGGATGCGGAGGACGTAGCTGTCGTTGCGGAGCATGGTGGCATCCAGCGTTCCGATGGCGGCATCCGTCTTTGCCGTATTTCCACGCGCCATCTCCGTCCATTTGACGGAAGGGTTTGACAGTAGTTCAAGGCTCACCTCAGCCGCTTGCGCGTAGTCCAGAATCCACCGGTCAATCGTTCCTCCATCGGGATCAATCGTGGCTTTGATTTCCGTCTGGTAAGAAATCTCAGACCCGACGACCGGAGCGGTGAAGGCGATCTTGGGAATCGCCGTATCGCGAGGATTGAAAATCACCGTAGTGACTGCGCCCTTGCCACTCGTGTTGTAGGCGAGCAACCGGAAAACGAAGTTGGCATTCGCAAGCAAAGTGGAATCAATGTTTCCGAGTGGCGCATTGTTTTTCACATCGGTCCCAGCAGCAATCGAAACCCACGAAACAGCGGGATCGATCAAGTTGTTGAGGTTCACTGTCGCTTGCGGGGCGTAGTCCAACCGCCAGTTGGCGAGTGTGCCACCGTTTGGATTCACGGTTCCAATAAATTTGCCTAGATCTTCTCCCGCCGTGCCATTCGGAGCCGAAATCTCAACCAATGGGGATGGACCGCTGCCGCTGCCAATATCAACCGTCGGCCCGGTGACGGTTCCATCGCCGGGGACATCGGGGTTTGATGGATCATCGACGATGATTTCAGCACGAGCAGTGGCGGTTTGCCCTTTCGTGTCGGTGACTGTGGCCGCGAAGAAGAGTTTCCCCTTTGACGAGGTTGTCCCAGAATAGTTGCCCGCTAAATCCAGTGAAAGCGGAACGCCATTCAACGTCACTTGGCTTGATGCGATTCCAATGTCATCGGTGGCAGTCAGTTTGACCGAATACGACTCTCCAATGTTGATCTTGGCTGCAGTGGTTGCAAGGGTGGCCGATGGCGGCGAGTCAGTCGCCACGATGCCTATGGTGAAAATCTGATCCGCAGTGCCGCCTTTCCCGTCACTTGCACGCACCGTCACGCGATGACTGCCGACTTGAGCGGTGGCGGGTGCCCAGGTGAGCAGTCCCGATGTAGAATCGATCTGAAGACCCACAGGACCTTGAACAAGCGAATAGGTCACGGGATCATTATCTGGATCGATGGCCTTTACCTGATAGGAATAGGTCTGCTCGGGAAATTGTGACCGAGTGAACCCACGGTAAAGAACTTGCTCCTGCGACAAATTGTAAAATCCGAATCCTCCATTTCCATAGGTCGAGTCAACGACTTGGATCGTAGCAACAACCACATCCCCTTTTTTGACTATGATGTCGATGTTGGGAGGGAAAAAATCGAGAGTAAAATCATAGTCAACACTATGCTCCCAAGGAATGATGTTGTGATAGAGGATATCCACGTTTCCAGTTCCTTCAGTCCGCCACAAGTCATCGAGCGAAGGAACCGCTTTTACTTTTTTAACGCTCATCCCTCGTTCCGCAAGACCTCCAATCCCACCCGCGTGACCATCCTGATTCTGTTGCTTCCAATCGAATAGATAAAATTGCTGATCGTTTTGAAATCCAAAAACAAAGCCCATGAAATCGTCGTCTTCCCCAGTATCAACCCGCCAACTTCCTTTAATCGACGAGTTAGCAGAGTCGAAGTCACTAAGCAAAGTGGATGCCGTAATGTTCACCCGCTGGCGGGCAGCCGTATTATTTTGCTCCAAGACCCATTCCGGCGACCCGAATCCAAAATTTGGAAAAATATAGGGCACCACCGTCCATTTGCTCAAATCAACAGCCGTTGGCAATTCAACAAGTCTGGTAATCGCTCCTGTTACTGGCTGTGAAATGAAATACGGATTGAAGTTCACGACGGGCAATCGTTCAAATGTCAACGACTCTTCAGCCACAGTCTGTCCGTTGGCATCGAGTGCTCTGACATCGAGTCGATGAGTGCCAACACCGACCACGCTACCTGACAGCCCATCCATGATTGATTCAGAAAACATGGCTTTGTTGGAGGGAGTAGTTTGAGCGGTCACGTCAACGAAAGAACGAGCGTCGAGCCTCGCCTCAAGTTTTACGAATTTGGATTGGCCTACTATTCCAACACCAACGTCGTAATGACTGCTTTTGTTGTCAGTCTGAGAAGTGCCATCATCTGTGCGGAGATAAGCGTGCAGTGCTGGCTGCTCGGCAAGAACGGTGAAGTAGGTTGTCTTGATGCGGGTGCGATCCAGTTCTGCCACCGAATCATTCAAATCGAAATCGACTTGTGAGCGGTATGCGGAATCCCCGAGCGATTTTTGCAGAGTGTCACGGAATACGGACGCGTCCAGGAAGTCCACGTCGCGGTCACCATCCGAATCACCCGCGAGTTGGTGGAAACCGAAGGTGAAGTCATCGATGGCGACATGACTTGCAGAGAACTTTCCAACCGAACTCGCGTCGAGCATCTGATCATTCTCCAGCCATGCAATGTAATTTCCATCTGGTAGCAAGGCAGCCGTATTTTTATCGAGCATCCAAGTCGCAGAGAAATTCCTCGGATCGAAAATCAACTTCGCTGCTGAAAGGTCGAAAACTTGTCCGCTCACGATATTCCTCGCATTGAGGAATTGACTTTTAAGTTGGGAACTCACATCTCGATCAAATGTCATGCCGATTCCTTGAATCATCGAACGCTGGGCAGAGCCTTGATTGATGAAGGTAGAGAGTGCCTTGGGAGGTGCTGAGATGACGGTTACTTCCCAGTTGTCGATACCGAGCTGTAGTGAGATTTTGTCTCCGTAGAGAGCGGGTTGACCATTCAACCACCGGGCATTGTCGAGCAAATATCCAAACTGGATAGGAGCTCCATTGGATGAGAAGTCCGGTCTTTCACCGTGTGGATTTGTATTGGGCAATCCCCAGTTAGGATTGGTATCAAAATCCTCTTCTTTCAGAAAGTCCGTCTGATAGCTTTTCCAGAGATTGCCCGTGAAGAGATCACCTAAATTATAGTAATTTTTTCCGTTTTGGCGAAGCACAATCTGATATCCGGTCCCATCATAGGAAAACATCCGAAGATCCGCCTTGAGGCGGATCTTTTCGATGGCACCATCGATAGCAGGATTGTAACTGACGCTAATTTTGAGTCCGCCCGTAAAAATGACACTGCCGCCAACAACATTGTGGGTGCTTCTTCTAAATGCATCTGAGTTGCCTCCAGACGCCTGAAGATCGACCGAACCCGACGGATTTTCCGGCGATGGAAGCGCATAGAGCGGATCATCTGTGAAGAAAGTAATTTCCTCCCATTCAGCCGGAGTGAAATCCCCATCACGAAACACAGCGTCTGCCAAAAGTTGCTGAGCCAGTAGTGGAATACAGACAAAAAGTAATTTAAGTATAAGACTGATAGATTTCATCACTTGGCGGTCTGTGTGGCTAGGATTCGGTAGAATCGGCTCGATGTGCTTGAGGGATGGGATTCAGTTTTCGGCGAACCATTGTCGATCCACTGAATGCGGTTTCCTGTGCCATCCACTTTCGGCAGAGAGGTTTTCCAAGTGGTGAAATCACCGGAATATTGGATGTAGTAGGATTTACCCTTCTCACTGTTGAACTCCAACAAAACGTTGCCACCCGTCATAATGGCACGCGGTTTCAGGGCCGATGCAACGCCTTCGGGAATCACAACCGAACCACTCGCCGCAATCAGCTCAAACGTAGGTTTTGGAACGGCTCTCCGGTCTTGGGACCAATACTCGATGGTGATTCGGGTAGTCGCATTCGGTGCTAGCAGCGAAGGAAGATCAATGTATGGAACACCCCCAACCATTCCATGAGCGTTCCAAACCCTTGAAGTGGCAGGAATGTTTTTAACCAGGATTCGGAATACAGCACCAACTGTTCCCGTATTTCTGACATCGTATTTCTGGATCAGTAGCCCCGTCTGCCGATCCGCTGTCATTGCGCCTACCGCCGTGATGGTTCCTGTG
The DNA here is from genome assembly GCA_031414935.1 of Luteolibacter sp. Taxonomy (GTDB): domain Bacteria; phylum Verrucomicrobiota; class Verrucomicrobiia; order Verrucomicrobiales; family Akkermansiaceae; genus Luteolibacter. Next base: position 3,631 of record JANOQR010000113.1, on the reverse strand, counting down.
GGAATCACGATAGGCGCATCCGCGACCGTGAGCGTCGCTGTTCCGAACGTGATTTGGGGATCAAGCGAACGGCTTTGTCCGTCCACAAAAACGGACTCGGTGGGGCCGAGTGTATTGTAGATTCCGAGAGAAAGAGTGTAGCTCCCCACAGGCAAACCGGCGATTGCTAGGTTTCCAAGAATGGAATCGGCATGATTGTTTTTCTGGGGCAGCAGAATGTCCACGCTGCCCTTACCGGTGTATTTTCCAGTGAGCGAACTCACACCTCTCATTCCAGCACCAGCCACTCCATCAAATGCCAAGGCGGATGGCGGCGTGATGGCTACAATGCCCGTCAGCCCGTTATTGCCTTCCACGGTGCAGATTATGCCGTAACTGAATAAACCTGCAGCAGGAACCGGATTGATCCGAACCAAGGTGGTGAATTCCTGCGAGGCCGGCACATCATAGTGGCCTTGCGGTAATTCTACTTGGTAGGAGGCAGATTGGGCGAGTGCTTGGGAAGCACACATCATTGCCATCGCGTGAATGAATGATCTGAGGTTCATGGCGTTTTCAGAAGGTGAATCTAACGGAACCTCCGAGCGTGTAGCCGCTCAGTTCGGCGGAAAAACTGGAAGGACCAACGTTGCCTTCAAGCGACTCACTCCAATCGTAGCGACCGAACACCGACAACTGCCAAGCCTCAGTGAGCTGATAGCCTGCGGAACCTTGGAGGTAAATGCCGGGTAGGATTTCATTGTCGCTGGCGCGATCACGCCATTTCTTCAATTCCGTGGTATTGCCGCCAGTGGTTTGGTTGAGCGTTTCGTCGAACGAGGAATTCCAATCGGCAACATTCACCGCCAATCCACAACCTCCCGAAAAATTGAATTTTGCCGTGTCGTAATGCACAACCGGCCCGAGCGACAATGTGTAGAGATGAATTTTGATGGACTCCGAGACCTCGTTGAAAAAATTGGCAGTCTGGATCGAGTTACCAGTCTGTGTGATGATTCTCTCGGTTGGAATGTTATCGATCAGCGGAGCCGGGCCGAGTGGATTCAGGGTTCCTTGATAGGGTGCCAATGGGGGAATCACGCCTTGCAGATCGTAACGATCCGAGACCGAAAAAATCGTTTCGCTGAGAGACTGGAAAGCACGAAACGAACTGGCTGAATGCGAGCTATCCGCGCTGATGAACAGAAAGCTTACAGCTCCGCCAACACTCCAATGATCGTCTATCGGCAGCAGCCCTTCTAACTCCAGAACCGGTGACGCTCCGTCGATGCCGCTGCTCCAGTCAGTCGGGGTGGATGAACTCCTGCTTTGGCTGGAAGAATCCGAATACTCTCCGCCCGCGTAATACAGGCTTCCATTCCGAACCTGACTATCAGCCTGGTAACCCCAATAGGCAGTAGTGCCGGGGAGAAAGGACGATGGATCGGCGGTAGCTCCATCGATGAACACGAATCCATCAATGTAGGAGCGATCCGCAAAGGAGCCAATTGCGCCAACACCCAGCCCTTCAATTCCGCTGGCAAGCCCCGCACCCAATACGGGTTGAAGCGTTGGCAACAATGCCGCCGAGGAATAGGCTCCCGAGTTGAAATCAATGTCTCCGAGATTTCGATATGCCGCTCCTACACGGAAATTCCACTGGATTGAACGCGATGACTGAGATGGCGCATGGGAGATTGAATCCTTGGCTTCCTGACCCGCATTAACAGGCTGGGATAGAATTAGCACAAGGGCTTGGATAATTCTGGTTGAACTTATCTGCAACGGGGGAGTAGCGCTCATTTGTGGGGGAGAGATTTTGTCCACCAAAAATGCTGGTGAACTCGACCTTATGTCCAGATCAATCGACTGTCCAAAATGCCACTCGAAGTGAATTGACAACAAGAATCGATGTAGTTTCTCAGACTACGTGGTGCTTGTTTGTTGCACCGCCCCACGGCTTATAATCGCTTCGCCGAAGCCATGAGAGAATCAGCAAGCTCCAGCGAAACGGGATCACACACAAATTCCGTTTTCGCAGGAGTGGGTATTCAGAGTGCTATTTGACGGTGCCTTTCCTGCGCGTTCCCTCGCCACTCACTTTTTCAGCAAAGGTCTCCGGTTGGCGCACGGTGTCCTTACCGCAATGGATGAACTCATAGGCTTTTTGCACGGCTAGCCTCACTTTCGGGAGGTCGTCAGGAAAATAGCTGTTCGTCTCTTGCCATCGTTCATTTTCATCCTTGTAGGAACGTGTAAGACTTACGGCACGGCTGATTTTTCCCTCCTCAGATTTATTCTCCCAAACTGCCGCTTTTACTGATCCTACTCGTGCCGTAAAGATTGGGACTGGTTTCTCGCTCATGATACTCTCCTTTGGTTTGTTTGAGACTCGGGTAGAACTACCCTGTGCCTGTTGCCTCATAAATCGAGCACACCGAAAGGTTCCTGACCGACCGGGAGCGTTGCCTCACCATTAGGACACCATAGCGACTTGGTTTTTTGTTGTTGGTTTGCTTGCCCTTGCGGGCGGTTCGCAGCGTAGCGGAGGAACGCCCGCAAGGGCAAGTGCCTCACGCTCCTCCTCTGCGTAGAGTTCTTTGCGGCGACTCCACAGCCGGTCTTCGAGGCGGCGGATTTCCTTCCTTAGGACGAACGGACTGAGCGTCGAGAGCTGGGTTTCAAGCTTCAATGCCTCTTCTTTGCGCAGTTGCCCGCTGTCGATGAGGCGGCGCGCCGGGCTGCGGCCTTGTTTCTCATGACGACGGATCTGACGACTTCCTTCGCGCCGTTTGCTCTCTTGTTTCATCGTCACGCAGAACAGGTTGCGCCAGTGGCTCCAGAGCTTGAGCAGCTCGTTGAGGTCGTCTAGCAGCTCGCGGTGTTCGAGCCGATCGTAGCCGAGGAACTGGCGGACGTGCGTGTGGTTTTTCTGCTCCACGTAGGCTTGGTCGTTCTTGTAGTAGGGCCGCGAGCGCGTCTGCTCAATGCCGTGTTTTTTGAGCCATTGATAGAGGTGGTAGTTCAAAAACTCGCCGCCGTTGTCGCTGTCTACGCCCAGCAGATCGAAGGGCTGGCTTTCCCAAATCGATTCGAGTCCCTCGAAACTGGCCTGCTGGACGCGATTCCACACGGCGCGTAGCTCGGTCCAGCCGCTTGAGATTTCCACGCTCGTTAGAGTCCAAATGAAATCTCCGCCCATGTCGCCGCCGCAATGCGCCACGGTGTCTACCTCGGTCCAACCCGTCTCGCTGGTGTCCCAGCTTTGCGCGCGCACTTCGACGAGGGCTTTGACGGCACTGGCGGGTTTGGGCGGACGGACTTTTTTTCCGGCAGTGACCTTGAAGCCGCGCAGCAGGCGGTCGATGCTCGCCGCGCTGATCTCGGCGAGCTGGACGCGGATTTCCTCAGGGCAATCTAGGTGCCTTGCCCACAGCGGAAGCATGTCTTTCATCCGTTTGCCGCAGGGCTGCTCCATCGCCAGCCAGCAGGTCTTGAGGGCCGCCAAAAAGTCGGTGCCATACCTGCGGGGTGCGCCCCGTTTGCCCCGGCGGCCTTTGCGACGACGGGTGCCCAGAAGCACTTTGTTGGCGTGCTTCCGGTCCCATCCGGTGATCTCGATGAACTCGTCGAGCAGCTTGCCCCGGGCCTT
>JANOQR010000112.1:0-8910 GCA_031414935.1 Luteolibacter sp. | reverse complement strand
GGAATTTTCCCAGAATTTTTTCGTGGCATGTTTGTTGGGAGGGGGAGCGATTCAGGAAGATGGGAACCACGAAACACACGAGAGACCACGAAGAAGAGAGTGTGTCAGCAGACGCTTGCTGTTCCGATAGGAGGGCGTCTTTCGTGGTTTCTATGAGTCCTGTGTAGATTTAGGCTGTTTTTCGTAAAAATAGGGCCTCGCGGTGGAGAATTAAGGTCTCGCGGTGGAGAATGATCAGAAATCGGCGGAGAATTAGGGAATCGCGGTGGAAACTTCGAGAGTCGCGGTGAAAAAATAGAGTTTACCGGTGGAAGTTGAGGTTCTCGCGGTGGAAATGGATCTGAAAACAGTGGGTTTTTCCGACATTGCGGTCGGAAACGGAGTGTCGCGGTCGAGTTCGATGGTTCCGCGGTCGAGATTTTTCTCGGTGCGGTGGAGAAATCTCGCGTCGCGGTGGGCAATTTAGGCGGCGCGGCCAACCGTCAGGGCGGCGCGGTTGAAAAGGATGCTGCCGCAGTGGGTCGGTGGGACGGCTTCGCCACCGTGACGACCCGCGATGTCGTGGTGTCGCTGCTGGCAGCACGTATGTTTTTCCGATTGGCTCCGGCGCATTGAGAGGCGCGGGTAAAACTGTTTCGGAGCCATCGTGGGATCACGGAGCCGTTTTTGCTCTCGCGTTCATCTCCCACTGGTCCGCAGCGACGAGTGCCGCTTTCGCTCCCGCGCCGTCGAGCCATGCTCTTGCATCGGCATTTCCGGTGAGATGTGCGTCCCAGAAGGCGGTGGTTAGCGCGAGAATCGCCTGGTGGTAACGGGTTCCGTTGATGGATTTCCCCTGCAAATCACGCTCCCCGAAACTCATGTGCGTTGCCCCGTCGAAGTTAATCTGCCAAGCGGGAGCATTGGTGAGATTGGGGAAAACTTTCAGTCGATCAGCAGCAGAACTATTGCCGATGGGGCTGTCGTCGAGCGTTCCCGTCATCAGCAGGCAAGGAATGGTGATAGCTGTAAATGCAGAGGCCGGATCTCCCAGCACGGGTGGACTGGGACTCATCATCACGGCGGCGGTTAGACGTGGCTCGGTGAACGAAATTTTCCCGCCCAGAGCAGACTGCCCGGCCATCGCTTGAGTCGTCACCGCCCCGAAGGAATGACCGGACATGCCGATGTGTTTCAGATCCAGCCGTCCATGAAACGGGCTTTGTGCGTCCTTGTTCCACGCCGTTAGAGCATCGATCACGGCAGGCACGTCTTTGTTGCGGTTGATCGAATTTTCAGCGGATGCCGCCTTCTTCATCGCGCCCATGCGCTGGCCGAGAGGCACTCCTTTCCAGACACTCTCATCGCTTCCCGGATGCTGGATGAAAACGACGACGTAGCCGCGTTTCGCCCAATGGCTTCCGAGATAGGGATTGTTGTCGCGCGAGCCACCGAGTCCGTGGGAAAACAAAATGATCGGCGACGGCTTGATGGTTTCTGGCAGATAAACGCGAATAGGAATGATGCGATCACGGGCTGCGTCTTTCACATCGAAGGTTTTGGAAATAATCTCACCACCCGAGACCTTGAGCGGATCGTAGTCCGCAGCGTGCAGCGAGATGACTGCGAGCATGAAGAAATAGAGGATGATTTTCATGATGGATGCGTGAACCCGGAAGTGACTCGGAAGTTGCGGGTTGCGATTTCCTGATCGACAACTGCGGTGGACCCGAAGCTGACTCACCCGACTCTAACGTGAAATATATCCCACTGATTTTACTCACCGTATTCAGCATCGCCCGTGCGGCGGTGGTGGAGGAAATCGTCGTCCATACGGGAGTGAAATTCCGCGTGGTGAAGCTCGATCCAGCGCGGGTTTCGCTGGTTTGGAAAAATCCAGAGGGCGAGCCGTTTCGCACGTTCGATCAAGTGCAGGCGGCATTTACGAAGCAGGGAAAGACCGTCACTTTCATCACCAACGCAGGGATTTTTGAACCCGGCGGGATTCCGAGCGGATTGCACGTTGAGAAGAGCCAGACGCTGCGCCCCATCAACCTAGCAGACGCGCCGGGGAACTTTTTCCTCAAGCCAAATGGAGTCTGCACCTTTAGCCCGGGAGCTTCGCCCGCAGTGTTCATTGGCACTTGTCCGAAGTGGCAGCAGGCGCAGAACCGCCGCGACACATGGGCTATCCAATCTGGTCCGCTGCTCCTCATCGAAGGCAAACGCCATCCGGCTTTCGTTGAGAACTCGCCCAACAAACTGCTCCGCAACGGCGTCGGCGTGGATGACAACAAGCAGTTAGTTTTCGCGATCACGGACAAGGGCGAGATGGTAAATTTCTGGGATTTTTCCGGGCTGTTTCTCAAACTCGGCTGCAAGGACGCTTTGTTTCTCGATGGCGATATTTCCAAGATGGCGGTGAACCCGGACAAGCCAACAAAAAGCAATCGCTTCGGCGCCATGTTCGTCGTGGCGGAGTAATCTCGTCGCTTGATTCGCTGAGTCAGATTTCCGAAAACTCTAGCCCGTGACCACTCACACCGCTCCTCTAACACCCGATCAGGTGAAGCAGCTCCACACGGCTTTGGTCCGGCAGGGCTTTGATTTTGAAACCAAGCCTTACTCCATTTTCGCCGCGCGGAAGGGCAAGCTCAACGTCACGGTCTATGAAAAAGGTCCAAAGGTACTCATCCAAGGTAAGGACACGGAGGACTTCATCCGCTTCACTCTGGAGCCGGAAGTCATCGGCAAGGCGAAGCTGGGTTATGAGGAAATTCTCGAGCCAGATAAATTTTCCCCACATTTCGGCATCGACGAGAGCGGCAAGGGCGACTTTTTCGGACCGCTGGTCATCGCCGGAGCTTACACGGATGCGACCATCGCGCGGCGACTGATAGACGCTGGCATCATGGACTCCAAGCGCGTCACCAGCCCGGCGCGGATTCGCAAACTCGCCGCCATCATCCGCGCCACGCCGGGATGCACGACGGCGGTGATTTCTATCGGGCCGGAGCGCTACAACTTGATGCACGCCTCGTTCAAGAACCTCAACCGCCTGCTTGCATGGGGCCACGCTCGCGCCATCGAGACGCTAGCCGCCGCTCGGCCAGACTGCCCGCGCACGCTGAGTGACCAATTCGCCCGACCCGAAGTCCTCCAACGCGCCCTCAAGGAAAAAGGCCTAACTATCCAGCTCGAACAACGCACCAAAGGCGAATCCGACACCGCCGTCGCCGCTGCTTCCATCCTCGCCCGCGAGCGATTCATCGACTGGATGGACAAAACTTCCGCCGCTGGTGGCATCACTTTACCGCTGGGTGCCTCGGACGCCGTGATCCAAGCCGCCCGCCAATTAGTCGCCCGCGATGGCCCGGAGGTACTGGGGAAAGTGGCGAAATTGCATTTTAAAACGACTTGCGCGGTGTTGGGAAATTCGCCATCAAATGGAAGCGAATGATCTTAGCAAGCAGACCAAATTCCACGCGCTTCTGAGTCTTTCCTGCGAGGATTTTTCCTAAATCTCCGGCAAACTGATATTTCCCTCCCCGCTGGCATGAAAATCGCATCGACCCGTGCGATTTTAGGCGGGACAAAACATCCTCAACCAGAGATCAATCTCCGTGTCTTGAATTTTTCCCCCTCCCTTATCCCATGGCCACCATCACCAAACGAGAACTCGTCATCAAAATCACCGACAACCTCGGTGCTAGAGGTTTCGAAATCAAACAGCAGGACGTCCTAGAAGTCGTCCAAGCCTTCATCACCGAGATCACAGACTCCCTCTCACAGGGCGACACCGTCGTGATGCGAAATTTCGGTGCCTTTCAAGTCCGCGAGTCAAAAGCAAAGATCGGACGCAACCCGAAAGATCCGGATAAAGATGTCCCGATCCCCGCTCGTGCTTCGGTGAAATTCAAACCCGGCAAAGAGATGAAGGAAAAAGTCGCCACCACTCTGCAAGTCATCCGTAAGCGAAAATAGTGATTTCTAGCAGCCTGACAAACCCACACCTCCGCCTCGTCGTAGCCTGCGTCGCGGCGGTTTTCATGGGAGCCTCCTGCTTCTCGCGCCCTAGCGGCTACGATGGCTATCAGACGCGCTCCTACACCGTGCGCGGCCAACACTATCAGCCGATGAGCGTGGATGCCGCACTCGACTACGACGAGACTGGAACTTGCTCATGGTATAACGAATCTTCGTGGTTCGGCCTCAAGCGCGGCAATACCTCGCTGGGCGAAAAAGTCATGCCATGGCATCTCACCGGCGCGCATAAAACCCTTCCCCTGCCCTGCCTCGTCAAAGTCACCAACGTCGAAAACGGTAAGTCTTTGAAAATCCGCATCAATGATCGCGGCCCATTCATTCCTGGTCGCATCCTCGACGTCACACCCCGCGCCGCCAAGAAACTCGGGTTTTACGACGACGGCCTGGTGACTACCCGCGTCGAAGTCATTTCCGTCGGCGATGGCTCCCACAAGCGCAAGAAGCGCGGCTGGTTTTTCTAATCGTAGCGGCGATCACCGGTCGCCGTGAGTCCACTCTATTTCCCCATGAAACTCCTCCTCACGCTAGCCGCCATCTTCGCCCTAACATCCTGCGCCACCATCGCCCCATCCGCCGCGAAAGGCAGCGTCGATCACATCGTCCTCATCTGGCTCAAACGCACCGGAAACCCAACTGACCGCGCCGCCGTCCTCGCCGCCGCCGATGAATTGCGAACCATCCCCGGCCTGCTATTTCTCGATGCCGGATCACCACTCCCCAGCGAACGCCCCGTCGTGGATGACTCCTTCGACCTCGGATTCACCATGCGTTTCGACTCTGCAAAGTCCCTTCAAGCCTACGAAACTCACCCGCTCCACGTGAAGAAAGTCACCGAGGTTCTCAAGCCCTTGAGCCAGAAGATCCTCGTTTACGACATCGTGCGCTGAGAGGTTTCCAGACTTGAACAAGCAGGAACTCCGCCCGCAGACTCCGCCCGCTCCCGGCGAGCACTTTTCCTATGTCAAATTTTCCAGAAATTCGCGTCTTCGCCCCCGCCACGGTGGCCAACGTCGCTTGCGGCTACGATGTCCTTGGTTTCGCAATCGACGCGCCGGGAGACGAGATCGTCGTCCGCCATTGTGAAAAACCCGGACTTCACATCACGAAAATCACCGGAGACAACGGCAAGCTCCCGAAAAGCCCTACCCAAAACTGCGCGGGTGTGGCCGCGCTGGATTTACTCAAGCACCTCGGTATGTCCGACCGCGGCATCGAGATGGAAATCCACAAGAAAATGCCCTTCGGCTCCGGCCTAGGTTCATCGTCCGCCTCATCCGTCGCGGGTGCCTTCGCGGTCAACAAACTGATAGGCGAGCCACTTTCCAAACAACAACTTCTCCCCTTCGCGATGGCGGGCGAAGCCTCTGCCGACGGCGCATGGCACGCCGACAACGTCGCTCCCTGCCTCTTCGGCGGCATCGTTTTCATCCGCTCGAATGTCGAGCTCGACTTCGCCCAAATCCCCGCGCCCAAAAACCTCTGGGCCGCCGTGGTCCACCCGGACATCGAAATTCTCACCAAAGTCGCCCGCGAAATCCTGCCCAAGGAAATCCCGCTCGAAAACGCCACCCAACAGATCGGCAACCTCGGCGGACTGCTCTGCGGCCTTATCCAAGAAGACTACGGCCTCATTTCTCGCTCCATCCACGACGTTATCGCCGAGCCGCGCCGCCAGAAACTCATCCCAGATTTCTACAAAGCCAAACGCGCCGCCCTCGCTGCCGGAGCGCTTGGATTCTCCATCTCCGGTGCTGGCCCCTCCGTTTTCGCCCTCTGTGAAGGCGAAGAAACCGCTCGCAAAGTCGCCGACGCCATCAGCAAGATTTTTTCTGCGATCCCGATAGAAAACCAAGCCTACGTCTCACGCATCAACCCGACGGGGGTGCATGTGATTGAATAAACCACTTCTAAAATCCCAATTTCAGTTAATTCCAAACACCCTGCAGCAGAAGTTCGACGAAGTCATCGACTTGAGCATTCGGATGGCAGAAAAACCACTATCCCAGTGCATGGGAAAGAGACCTTGGGACCGGGCATTTTACTCAAGATTCTACGCGACATCGATCTTACCCGTGATGACCTCATAGAGCTTCTTTGATGCCAATGGAAGAAACCACAGATCCCCTCCCCCCCGCCGCGCACACCCACGATGGGTTTTTCAAAGCCGTCTTTTCCCAGCCGGAGCACGCCACCGCTTTTTTCAAAAGTCACCTACCGCCAGCGATCACGGCGCATGTCGATTGGCCGTCTCTGGCGGTAATTCCTGGCTCCTTCGTCAAGACCAGCCTGCAACAAGTGCATTCGGACCTGCTCTTCTCTGTCCGCATCGGTGAACGCGAAACCCTGCTCTATCTTCTCTTCGAGCATCAAAGCAGCCCGGACCCTGCCATGCCGCTGCGCTTGCTCGGCTATGTCACCGAAATTTTCACCCGGCATCACAAAAGCCACGGCCTGCCGCTGCTACCCGTGCTGCCATTCGTGTTTCACCAAGGACCAGAAACATGGAATCTCTCCACCGCCTTCGAGGATCTATTCGCACTGCCAGAAAACCTGGCGGCGGATGTTCTGCCTTTCCTGCCGAAGTTTCAGCACGCGCTGCTCGACCTCACCCGCTTCGATCCTGCTTCCGATGAAAACGACACCCGCCTGCGGGCCGTTCTCCAATTGATGAAGCTGGCGCGCCAAAAGGAATTGCTGCGCTTCTTCCAATGGCTCGCCGGATTTTCCGCCAAAGACCTTCCCGACAACCTGCTAGGTCTCATGTTGCTCTACGCCCTACATACCGACAGCGACCTTGACGCTAAGAAAATTTACCATAACCTATCTACGAATCCTGAACTTGAGAAAAACGCCATGTCCGTAGCCGAAAAACTGAAAGCCGAAGGCCGTGTCGAAGGTCGTGTCGAAGGCCGTGTCGAAGGCCGTGTCGAAGGTCGTGTCGAAGGGCTTTGGATCGGCAAAATCCAAGCCTATGAGGAGTTCCTCGATCTCCCGGTGAGTTCCGGCGAGTCACTGGTTGCTATGAGTCTTGATGACCTCAAAGCGATACAGGAGCGACTGCATCGCGAATACGAGCAACGCTTCAAACGGCGCTGAAATGCCTCAATCTGCCGAGGTCGTGGATGATTCCAGCCTTTGAGAACTTGCACCACGCAAGGCGACTCATTTAAGGTTCCGCCGCCTCTCATGCTCTACCACTCCACCACCACCCCGTCCCACCGCGTTGATCTCAAGGAAGCGATCCTGCGCTCGCTGCCGCCGGACAATGGGCTTTATATGCCGGATACGCTTCCGGTGTTAGATCCGGCGTTTTGGGAAATCTGGCGGGAGCTGACTTTCCCCGAAATCGGCATCGCGGTGGCGGATGCGTTCTTCGGTGAGGATCTCCCACCGCAGGCCCTGGTGGACATCGTCGAAGGCACCGTCTCATTCGATGCGCCACTCGTCACTCTCGGCCCGGGCGTTCATATTCTGGAGCTTTTCCACGGTCCCACTCTTGCTTTTAAAGACTTCGGCGCACGATTCATGGCTCGACTGATGGCGTGGCTCACTCGCGGGGAAGATCGCGAACTCACCGTGCTCGTCGCCACTTCCGGCGACACCGGCGGAGCAGTGGCGTCTGCATTTCACAACGTCCCCGGCACCCGCGTCATCATTCTCTATCCACAGGGAAAGGTTTCCGGGCTTCAGGAGAAACAGCTCACCGCACTCGGCGGAAACATCACGGCGTTAGAAATCCAAGGCTCGTTTGATGACTGCCAAGCCCTCGTCAAATCCGCGTTCCTCGACCGCGAGCTTTCCGAGCGGCTGAACCTCACCTCCGCGAACTCGATCAATCTCGCGCGCCTCGTGCCGCAGAGTTTTTACTACATCCACGCCGCCCGCCAACTCGCGGAAGGCATCGCACCGACCTTCGTCATTCCGTCAGGAAATTTCGGAAATCTCACCGCAGGCTTGCTCGCCATGCAGCTCGGGCTGCCAGTCGCGCACTTCGTCGCTGCGACGAATTGCAACGATGTGGTCCCCGAGTTCCTCCGCACTGGCAGCTACTCACCACGTCCCAGCGTGCCGACGATTTCTAACGCCATGGACGTCGGCTCACCCTCGAACTTCGTCCGAATGCAAGCCCTCTTCGGCGGCTCATGGGATGCGATGAAATCCCGTATTTCCGGCATGGCCTTCACCGACGAACAAACCCGCGCCGCCATCCGCACCGTCAAGGCTCTCTATCAATACGAGATCGATCCCCACGGTGCAGTCGGTTGGCTAGCAGCGCAAAAGTGGCGAGCTGTCCATCCGACGAGTGCCACCATCACTCTCGAGACCGCGCATCCCGCGAAGTTTCTCGATGTCATGGAGGCAGAACTCGGCCCTCACTGCGTGGAAATTCCAGAACGCCTCGCCATCCTCGCCGAGCGCGAAAAAGTCGCCACCCTACTTCCTGCCGACAAAACCACGTTTCGGGATTGGTTGCTCCGCTGAGGCAAAGCGAATTGCCTAACGGACCATGAAATTTATTTCGCTCGAAGCCTCCAGACCTGACCGGGTGAAATGAATTTCGCGGTCCATTTCCAAGCACCGCAGGCGTCGCTTTCAGTGATACCTCACTTCGATTTCCCCCCTTGATTTCTCCGAGTTCGAGTCTCCTTTCGGGTTCATCTAAACCAAAACCAAAATGACCACACCCAAAGATCTCACCAAACAAGCTCCCTCCAGCCCTCGCGTCCGCACGGGAGGCTACGCCATTCTCGCCCGCATGACTGACAAGGGCCGCGCCGACATCGCCGGAACCATTGGCGATTATCACTTCGACTGCCCGCTCGACAATTACCTCTTCGGCTTCAAGGGTGTCGCTGGCTCAGATGTTAGGAAACAGTTGGAAGC
>JANOQR010000111.1:0-46718 GCA_031414935.1 Luteolibacter sp. | reverse complement strand
TGAGCGTAGGTTGAGCGCGCTGGATGCGAGGCGTTCGAGTTTGATTTCGCCTTTTTGTTGATGGCGGATTTCCGTCCATTGCTCCACGACATCCAGCTCGTGATGGTTGCGGAAACAAAGCGTTACATCGAGCGGGTAAGCTGGATCGCAGAGCAGGATTTTCCGCAACTCACGCCCGCCTTCTTCGCGAGTCACGCTGTTACTTTGATAGAGTAAATTCGTGGAAGTATTGCCATCGGCATGAGTGATTTGCAGCGCAGGCTCGTGGATGTAGCCGTCGCCCCAGGATGGATGAGCTTCGTGAATGCGTTTCGTGGAATCAAAATTTCCGCCGCCGAGAGGAGTTTGATAGAGCCGCCCGTCATCGCCGATGGTAAAGTCCATCGTGAAATTTTTCGTGGCGATGCGAATGCTTTCACTCGGTGGAAGTGCGACAGGATTCGGTGCTCCGTCCTTCATCGAGATCGCCGCGTCCGCCCAGACGGCGTGGTCGTCGCTGGTGCCGTCGCCGCCGTCGGTTGCGATCAAAGTGAGCTTCTGGATGCCAGTGAGATCGAGGTCGATCGGCATCGGTGCGTGCCCCCCTTTCATCGCAGAGCTACGCCAAATTTCCTTACGGTCACCCATGACGATGAATTCGACGCTGCCGTTTCCAGCGACATCATCGGCGATGCCGACCTGCGCGCGAAAGCGTTCGCCATTTCCTGCGAGATCCACACGAAATCGGCTGTGCGCGTGGGTGCCCAAGCCTTTTTCAAACGCATTTCCACCGATACGGATCGGCTGGTTGGTGATGCTGCGGTTGGCTTTCGGCACACTCCAGCCTGTGGCCATTTGCCCGAGATCCAGCGATGTTAGCCAGACGGTGTTCGCCATGATAGAGCCAGGTATCAAACTGCAAGCCAGCGCAATGGGCGAACAACGACGAAGAAAATGAAGGGGCAAAAATTTCATGAAATGAGTGTGAGATCAAACTCGGAGTCGCCATCTGACGCACCGTGATCTGCTCGCTGTGGAGATCAGAGCTGGAAATGCTTACGAAGCACTTGGTGAGGTGCGAGCACCTCGACGTGGCCGTCTGCGAAGAGAAAGTGAGCTTTGCCATTGAACCAGAATTCGACATCCTGTTTGAGTGCTCTTGCATCCACTTTGGAGTTTGGATTACCTCTGACTTTGCTATCGCGAAGTTCCCAATAGCCAGCATGGCAGCCTTTGGCGGATATCCCGGGCACTTTCAACGGTGCGTCACCTAGCATGACCGTAGTCGATGGGTTGTTCACTTGGACTGGTCTGACAAAATCCTTTTTATTAGGAGGATTTAGTTCTTCATCTTGTAGCAATATGGTTGATGCGGAAAAATGGTGGATATTATCACGATCCCAACCCGATAATTTATCAATACCCTTAACTCCATGGCGCGGATGAAGAATAGTAATTGTAGGCCAAGACGCAGTGCTCTGATAGTTGAGGTATTCGCGAATTTGCCATGACCATGCGCCACCGCCACTATTTTCCACACCTCCTCCATCGTAAGCTTCAGGGTAGCGTCCCTTGTCACCCACGTAGCTCTGAATCGCAACGGCGTTCTGACGCAGCGATGCGGATGCGGTCGCGGCATGGGCATTTTGGCGAATCGAGCGGACGCCCACCACGGAAAGCACTGCCAGAGTGATGATGATGGTGATGGTCACCAGCATCTCGACGAGAGTGAAACCGCAGTTGCGGCGTCTAAGAGAAATGAGGGCAATTTCGGGAGCTAGGCGTCGCGTTGACATGGGCTTGGTTTCTAGGAATGGGTTTTGGGATTGGATCAGGAAAGTCATCCATCCAAAGAGAAGTGTCTCAAGGCGCAGAGAGCTGACATTTCATTTCAAATTTTTTTCACCATGGAATCACGGCGAGTTTGAGACGCCTGAGCCTACCCGGAAATCAGCGGGTATCCAGGGCCGGATACATCAGGGGTTTCTGCGTGAGCAAGCTGGCAAGAATGAGATAAAATTGAACCGCCAAGACGCCAAGGGCTCCAAGTTAAAGAGATGGAAAATCGAATTGGAAAGGCTTGAAGGTGGGTTTGATGGAAACCTGTGGAATTTGCTTGGCGCACTTGGCGTCTTGGCGGTGAAAAAACTCTTCCTTTACGATTTTGCCGTGATTTTCCCTAAATTTAGCTGGCCTAACGGGTTTCTGCGATTTTCAGATCGTCCAGCAATAGGTGGTAGCCGTGTTTGCAGAGGCTATCGAGCGAGAGCGTGAGTTCTTTCCCGGTGAGGTCGAGATTGGTACGGGCGACGCCGTGGCTCGCGGGAAGTAAGAGATTTTTCGGCAAAATGAGCTGGATGGTGAAGTGCTGCCAGTCTCCCTGCGTCAGCGTCACGGATGCGCTGGTTGCCTCGTATTGGATCATTCCTGGACTGCCGCCAGCGACAAATCGCAAGGCTCCGCGCAAGCCGAATGGCTCCGCATATTTCTGTTCACCTCCATCTGCCTCAGCAGCGGGATCGGCTAACACATAGGCCCAGCCGGAGACCGTGACGCTCAACTCCGGCTTGGCTAACAGAGGACTGGCGTCTGACCGACGGAGCCGCTGGGTGAGGTAGGCGAAGTTCGATAGCCGCGCCACGTTGCGCCCGGATTTTGGTAAAACTGTGCCGCCAGAAACTCTGCTAATTTCCGCGACATCGGCGTTTTCCGTGACGAAGTAATCCTGCCAATCCACGAGTGCGCGATTGGTGGGTTCCGAGAGAAACGTCAGGTCGGTAGCCTCGAAGTCGGGGTTGAGCAAAATCACTGCGGGAGCTTTCACCATCGGCGGCTGCTCGCGGTTCACCCAGTAAACCAAACCACCGGCTAGAATGGCGGCTGTAAAAAAAACAGCTAGCCACCATCGCGAGCGAGTGCTGGGCAGCGCGACTTCGGTGCTCAGAGAATCGGTCCCGCCTTTGCCGTAGCGCACCGTCTGATTGCGCTGCACTTCGAGACCCGGCCCGTCGTTTCCATTTCTCAATGTCACCCTGCGTGTGTCGGTCCACTCGATTTCCTGAGGCAGCAATTCATCCTGCATCGCGGCGTCGAAACGTAAAACTTCAGCGCAATACTTCCTAGCCGCTGGATCGTGGCGCAAGCGTTCGGTGAGCTGCTGCGCGTCATGCGGGGCGATGCGCTGATCGATCAGCGCCTCCACCCATGACTTCAATTCTGGATCCGGTTCCGACATATTATGATTGCTCCGCGTTTCCCCCCATGCGCCGGGAGACGCATTCTCGCAGGGATGTCCTGAGACGTTCGAGTTTTTTGTAGAGTGCGTCTGGCGACTTGCCTTGGCTTTTGGCGACTTCGTCTAACCGGGCTGGCGCATTGGCGGTGTAGCGCAGTCCGAGGAGTTGTCTTTGCTCGTCATCCAGCCGTGACATGCACGCCCGCAGCGCGAGGACGCGATCCGCAGGCGCGGACTCGGCCTGTTCTTGTTGTGCGACTTCATCTGCGAGCGAGAGAGCCACATCCGGCGGGAGAAATTGCACGCGAGATTTCCCCAGTTTCCTAGATGTCGCCAGCCCGATAAGCCGTGCAGTCGCCAAACAATGCCCGAGAAATGCACGCTGCCCTTCGCCCAGCGGCCCTTTTTTCCATGCGATCAATGCGACCTCTTGGATGCAGTCTTCCACGTCGCTTCTGTTGGAAATCAGGCTAGAAAGATACGCCCGCACGGAAACCCGGCACGCTGCCCAGTGAGCGTCAAACTCCGATGATTGGGCGAGGCCGACCGAAGCAGGATTCTGCTCTGAGCTGGGTTCCGGCGGCGTCAGCGGATTGATCGCTCCGAGGTCGATGATGTTTAAAGACATTCGAAGTGGGTTGCTCGCGAATCTTGCGAAGGTGGCTCCAACTGTCAAAATGGAAAGTGAGCGTTAAACTGGCTCACGCGAGTCATCAACGGGCAGCGGAACCTCGACGCGTAAGGTCGTGCCGTGGCCGGGTTTACTGGTGAGTTCGAATTTTCCGTGGAGACGCTTCGTCCGCTCGCGCATTCCTTGGAGGCCAAAATGACCATCGTGTTGGCCCGGTGCGAGTGCGGGATCGAACCCTTTTCCATCGTCCGCGATGACGAGTGCCGCATGACTGGGCGTGAGTCTGAGGAGGATGTTGATTTTTGATGCGCCAGAATGTTTTAGGGCATTCGTCACGGCTTCTTGGGCGAGGAGGAGTAAATTTCCTGCGATGAGATCAGGCATCGGGAAGTGACCGCCCTCGCGTTTCAAAGTGATGTTAGTTTCCGCGCCTTCGACCATGGCAGAGACCCGCTCGTCCAAGATGTCGATAAAGTCTCTGCGCTCTTGGCCGTGAGCGCGGAGATCCCAGACCGTGCGGTGAGCTTCGGTGCGGCTGCGTTCGAGAAATTGTTGGGCAAGATTGAGATGGTGCCCGCTCATGGTGGGATTGGACGTTCTGCTGCGGCTTGCGATTTCGAGCTGGAGGGCGAGGCCGGTTAGGGCTTGTTCGAGCGTGTCGTGGAGATCATTGGCGAGGCGTCGCCGCTCGCGGAGAATCGTGTCGAACTCGAGCTGTGCGGACTCGCGTGCGCTGATTTCAGCCGCGAGTTGGTTTCCTCTGATCGAGACCTGACGGCGCAGTGCGTAGCCCCAGATCAGCGCGAGGCTTAAAACAAGAACCACTGCGGCTAGCAGGATTCCGAGTCGGCGCGGCGTCCACCACGGTGGCTCGGAAATCACTCGCAGATCACGCGGGGAGGGGAGCCAAACATGAAATCCCGTGATCGAGAACCACGGAGATTTATCCAGTCTCGCCATTTCTAACTCGCAGACACCCGTCAGCTCGACGACGGATTCTTCGATCCACTTGGGAGCAGCTCCCGGCAGAAATACGTCAAAGAGATATTCACCCGACTCGATGACGACCGTTGAGTTTCCATCTTTATCAGGCGGCAGCACCCGACGCAGCACGCCTTCTAACTGGATCAAGCGGCCATTGCTATCCGGCTGCCCAGGCTCCGTGACCATCTCATACGAGCTACGAGTCTTGGGGCTGAGGATTGCTGAAATCGAGGATTTTTCGGGAGGTGGCACCGTTCCAGTTCCAGTTTTCCGCACCAAGGCCTCGCTGAACGAAGCAAGTGCGCCCGCCGTGTTGGTGAAACCGGAAACTTCCACAACATCGCCGGGAGCAACCTGCGTCTCTGTGGAGTTCACTCGCACGATGGCTTCTTGATCCAGCAGGTAGAAAAACTTTCCGGGAATCGCAAAAGTCACCAAGCCCGATGACACTCTGCGGTGGCCGAAGTTAGCATCCGGTCGGTATGAGATCAGCCTGTTGAGCGGCACTTTCGGAGCTTTAAACGGGTCTGGCGGTGGCGGAAGGAGCACGTCGATGTCTTGTATTCCTGTGCTGTGAATCTTCATTCCAGCCGTCTGAGAGCGCAGGTTGGCGATGTTTAAAAGCACGCCACGCACCCTCACTTTCGCGTCAACTAGCCGCTCGCGTGTGAGATTTTTTCGATTTGAGACAAGCACCGGGCATGGATGACCTCCGACTATCAGAGTCAGGTAAAGTGGCCCGTCTGAAACGTTATCAAATTTCCTAACGACTCCTTCGACTTCCACCCAACGAGAGTCATGCGAGCTGGAAAGCAGCTCGTCGATCTTGGGCCGTAGCGGTGGAGGAATTGGCAATGGGCCGATGCTGCGGAACTTCGAGACCAACACCATCGGCGAGAAACCGCCGGGGTCCGTGACGCCTTCGATTTCCAATCCCGCGCCGGGCAAGATGGCTGAGAGATTGGGAATCGTGCCTTTCCAGACCCCCTGCTTTTTCGCGTATTCGAAATCGAGGAAGATGGATGATTTCCCATCGTGCAAGACGAGGTTCTGCCAGCCGTTGTAAATCACGACGCCTGATAGTTTCACCGGGAGTGCCCGTGCCGTTTCCTCGCGTGTGAGGGAGCGAATTTTCGTCACATCCGTCAGCGGCTCTGCGGCGGAAATCTGCGTTGCCCATCCGGCCAGTGCTGAAAGCACCATGACTATGAATCGCATCATCATTCTTGGGTGAGCGAATCGTTTGTCGGCAGCTTGGAATTGAAAGCCAAAACCTCGATCTTCTCATCCTACCCGTTCGGGCAGTGGTAGCTCAGTCTGATTTTCAGCAGAATTATGCCACACCATGCGCAAGATCATCGCCATCCTCGCTGCTTTTACATTCCCACTCAATGCTCAGGAAATTCCTCCATCTGGCGGCACTCATCTGATTCACGCCACCGCTCGCATTTCCGCTAGGATGGAAGGTGTGGGATCGGCCACCGAAGTCTCGGTGCGCGGTCAATCATTCACCGCCGCCACGCAAGCAACCGTGAATCAAGCGTCGCCGAGTAAGCCATGGAACCCGAGTTTCGCGATTCCCATCGGCGGCAAAGAGGTCAGGAAAAATGATCGGCTGTTAGTGAGCTACTTCGCGCGCTGCACGTCAGGAGGAAATGGCCGTGTCACCGCCAAGCTGCAATGGAACACGCCGCCGTATGATTTTGCCGGGATTACCGATGCTGCGAATCCCGGCGCAGAGTGGGAGCTAGTTCACCACCGTTTCATCGCGAGCCGCGACATCCCAGATGGTAAGGGCGAACTCGTACTGATGCTGGGCTATCAGAAGCAAACCGTCGAGATCGCCTTGGTTAGCGTTTTGAACTACGGACCAAACTTCGATCTGGCAAAACTGCCGCGCCAGCGAACCACCTACGAGGGACGCGAGGAAAACGCTGCTTGGCGCAAAGACGCACTCGCCCGCATTGAGAAAATCCGCATGGACGATTACTCCGTGCTCGTCACCGATGCCAAGGGCAAGCCGCTCACTAACACCAAGGTCAGCGTGAGTCTGCATCGTCATGATTTCGGCTTCGGCACCTGCGTCACGCGCGGACTGCTGACCGCGCAAAGCAGTGATGGCGAGCGCTACCGCGACATTGTGAAACGCACATGCAGCCGAGTGGTTTTTGAAAATGACCTCAAGCCAGACACCTTCCCGACGGATGAAGCAGGATTTCAGCAACTGAATCAAAGTTTCGACTGGCTCAAAGAAAACGACATCTCCGTCCGAGGCCACTATCTGATCCAAGAAGCCGTCGATCCGTGGACCCGCACACGCTTGGGCGATCCTGAGAAACTCCGCAAAATCTACATGGCCAGCATCGCAGAGCGGATCAAGTTCGTCAGTGATCGAGTGACTGAGTGGGACGCAGTGAATCACCCCATCGCATGGGGCGGGGCCGAAATGTTAGGCCGAAAAGGTGGCCTGCTGGCCAATTTGTCGATGGATGTATTCCACGAGGCTCGTCGCCTAACGAATTTGCCAATCTGCATCAACGAAGACCAACTTTTCCGTCCTGGACCACAGCAGGAGAAGACTTACGAGCTGCTTTCGAAGCTGAAGCGCGACGGCGTGCGAGTGGACGGTCTCGGCAACCAAGCGCATTTTAATAGCAGCTTTCTTCCGTCGCCGGAGGAGCTGTTACGCATCACGGATCGCTTCACGGCAGTCGCACCGAAACAAGTCATCACCGAGTTTGACGTGACGACGAATGGCGATGAGCAACTCGCCGCAGATTACCTGCGGGATAGTCTGATCGCCTGTTTTAGTCACTCGGCATACGATGGTTTTCTGCTATGGGGCTTCTGGGAAGGGAGTCATTGGATTCCCGATGCAGCACTCTGGAAAAAGGACTGGACCATCAAAGCGGCAGGAAAAACATGGGAAGAGTGGGTTGGAAATCGTTTCCAAACTCACCAAGAACTTGTGACTGATGGAGCCGGAAAAATTTCATGGCGCGGATACAAGGGAACCTACCGTATGAAAGTCGGAGATAAGATGATTTCTCCGTTTCAGCCAGGAGATTCCCAGTCGTCATCGAAGGTTTCGCTGCCCTACTAGCTGAAAAATAGTGGCTGGCAGGGATGGCACTCCGGGCTGTCCGAGAGAATGGAAAGTGAATGATCGTCCATGGATGGCCTGCCGAGCATTTCATGGGCTAGTTCATTCGCTGGACCGCACGGAGGATCGGTCCCTGCCTTTTTCGGACAACTCTCAAGGTTGCACTTTGACTCGATGAAAGCGTTTCGGAGTAGAATCGCTAGGTGCGGTGAAGACGGTTGTGATTCCGACTGCGGTCACGGGAGAGCCGACATCGCTCCATGAAAGTGGTGTGAGTTCGGTGCTGGTTTGGAGCTGATAGGTTTTGCCAATGACGGTGGAAACAGTGAGTTGGAGATTATTTCCTGAAGCAGAGATGGACATTACTTTCATGACCGAGGCGGAGGAAAGTGGATCGGTAGCGGCGGTGTGTTCAGCTCCGTTTGATTGGCCATCGCCATCGTTGTCCGCAAGTGGATCGAGTGTGAGGACGGCGGCAGAACTGCTGCTGTAAGGGCCGTAGATCCCGGCGTTACTGATCTGTTGGACGCGGGCATGAACGGTGGTGCCGTAGGGAACGGTGACGGATTGGCTATTGGTCGTGACGGCGGAGTCGAAGAGGTCGTTGCCGCCCGGCGTGGTGCCGATCTGGACGTAGTAGCCGGAGACGCCGCCTTCTGGATCGCTGACAGCAGACCAGGTGAAGGTGACTTGATTGCTGATAACGGTACCGAATAAAACGAGGCTTGGTGCTGGAGTGTTAGGCGCAGGTGGCGGGGTGACATCGTAGAGTTTCAAATACTGGGCCTCGTAAGGCGAAGGAGACCAATCGCCATTTGTCGTGGGCACTCGGTTCATGGAAACGAAGACTCCGTTTGCTAGAATGTCAGAGCCGAGGCGCGGCTGTGGCGGATCGACTTCCGCAAAAGGAGCAGTGCGCCATTGCCAGATGTCGCGGCGGTTCGAGCGGATGGCGGTATAAGCCGCGATGTTTTTGAGGTTGTAGGATCGTCCGGGCTTGATGCCGTAATCGTTGATGCCGTTGTTGTCGGTGTCTTGGTTGACGTTGAAATTTCCGGCACCGGTGAAGTCGCGATCTGTGTTTGAAAATGCGAAGACGACATCGGAGACGGCGGGTGCGGTGTTGATCGCTTCGTATTTCGCAGCAGCGAAAATTTTTCCGTGAGTGCCGCCGCCTGTCTGACTGAGGAAAAAGCGATTCGATGAACGAAGAGCTTTGCTGAAAAGCCGTGCTTGGCCGATGCCGGAGTAAACGGGGTAGAGTTGATCATTGCCGTAGTTAGAATCGTTCCATGCGGGCATCATCGAGTTGAACTTTTTGAAGTGGGCGATTTGCTTGCCGAAGTTTGTCTCGTAACTCTGATAGCCGAAGGTGCGTGAAATGCCGAGTTCTTGGCCGGGGAAAATCAGGGGTGCACCGTCCACGGTATTGACGACGGAGTAGCGGACGAGTGCTTGAAAGGGATCGTTGTAGTTTTCCTCGTCGTGGGAAGTGTTGTTCAGCAGGACGAGACCTTGGCCGTAGGCATTGCGGCGGGACTCGAAGATGCTCCGGTAGTCGGTGGGTGACGACGCGCTGGCGAGCGGAAAAACGATGTTTTCATTCAAGATGTCAAAGTGACGATTAGAGCGATAGGTCACTGCGCCGCCATCGAGCGACTCGGACATGAAGACGAAGTTCCATTTCCGGGTGCGGGTTTTGTTGATGATGTATTCCCAGAGTTGCGGTGGCAGTCCTTGGCCGAAATCTGCGCGAAGACCATCTACGCCTTTGGTGGTTTGAGTTGCCAAGTCTGCACCGATGGGGACGCCAGTTTTATCGAGCCAGTACAGCGAATACTCCCCAAAGTATTTCCAGACGTTGCGAGTGACGGCGTCGAAGTTGGCGTTGTTGTAATCGAAAAAGTCGTTCTCGTTGTTATAGTTTCCGTTGTCTTGCGGATTGACGCCGACGAGGGCGGAGTAGTTGCCGAAGAACACATCGCGGACGTCATTCCATTTCCCGAAGTCTCCCCGGTCTGGCGCGGTGGCGATGTTACCCGCGCCGGATGCACGAGCAGCGTAGTTGCCATTCTGTGAGAAAAAGCGGGCCTCGTGATTGCGAATCTCGGTGGTGGCGGTACCGCCGAAGATCGGGACGCCGACGCTGGAAATTTCAACGTCAGGCGAGGTGTGGTTGAATGGTGCATCAAGCATGACACCGACGTTTTTGTTGTCTGCCGCACTCACAAATCCTTGAAATGCTAGCATCGCTGACTCCCGCGTATTTCCCACGGACATGAGCGGATTGATCTCAAAGAAATTTTTCACCGCATAGGGACTGCCGGGATAGTAGCTCTGACCTTCGACACCGATGGGGTGGATGGGCTGAAACCAGAGCCAGTTACAGCCGAGGTTTTTCAAGTAATCGAGATCCCAGCGGTTGGTAGCGTTGTGCGGGGCGTTAGGCGCGTTGAAGAGATCTTCGAAGGTGCTGCGGTTCGCGAAGTCGTCGCTGGAATTCGCAGGGGTGTTGTCGCTCGACTCGATGTTGAGGACGTTGATTTCATACAAGCTGATATTTCTGGAATCCACGGGTGAGACGACGATGGCGTGGTCGCGGCGATTCGCGCCGAGGTTCGTGTAGTAGCGCCAGTTTGGATCGCCGGAAACTTTCCACCGTGCGGTGAGTCGGTAGGCTCCGGTTTTCTGGGCGTTGAAAGTCTGAGAATAGACGCCCAGCACTGGGCCGGTCATGGTGTGAGCGGTGAAATAATTATTATCGCCGACGGTGACGGTATTTCCGTCTGGCGGCTTGATACCGTCCTCGATCCCGTCGCTGTTAGCATCGAGTTGGGCGCGTTCACGGCGGTTGAGATTGGTGAAAACCTCGACGGCTGTGATGTCTGGTTGGCCGGGAGCGAAGGTGACGGTGATGGGCTTGGTTTCCGCTGTGGTCTCGTCGATGAAGAGATGAGTGGAGGTGTAGTTTCCATTCACGCCGTTCACCGTTAGGACGGGGTCGCCGACGGTGCCATTGGTGAATGAGAAGACGAGGTCGGGATTTCCTGCGTTGTAATCGGCGAATTTTTCTTCGTTGTTCGCCGTGTGCCAGAAGCCGATTTTGTATTTGATCGTGCTGCCGATAGATAAGGATTGGAGCAACGTCGGAGCAGTGGCAACCCACCACATCGGCGTGCCAGCGGGGCTTTGAGAACCTTGATTGTTGCTCTCGGGATGATCGTAGCCGCAGAGCGCGGCTAGGGTTGTCCCTGAGCCGACACCAAGCGAGCCGTTAGGTGTCGAGCCATCTGTCGTGTAATAGACTGCGCCGTTAGTCGCCCACTGAGTCGCGGGAACATTTGCATCGCCGATGTAGCCGATCTTCGACCAGAACTGCACACTCGCGCCATTGACGACGCGGTTGTTGCTATGAAAAACCCACGCTGGGCGATTGCGAACGGAGAAGGGTGTGGCTTGAGCAGTGGCTTCCACATTCGTGACTGTGCTGCCGCCGTCGCCACCCGTGCTGCCAGCATGAAGATAGGAACTTTCCGCTCCTGTATCGAAGGTGAGATAGATGTAATACTGGATCGCCTCGTTGGCGACGATGTTGGCTAAATTAAAATCGGCATACCAATACTGGTTGTTGCCATTCGCGTCACCCGGATCACCGCTGGCCCCGTTGGCGTGAAAAGTGAGCGGTGCTGTCAGCCATGTCCCGCTGCTCGCGCCCTTGTAATAGAGCGTGCCGCCAGTTTGGTTCGCGGTGCCATAGCCGGGATTGTTGAATTTTTGGACGCCGGTGAAAACACGGACGTTGCCGGTATTTCCAAACTCGAAACGCGGGGATCGCATGGAAGGCGTGGTGCCGCCGTTACCAGATTTCACCGAGATTTCCGAGACGTGCCAAGCATTGGGCAAGACCGCGAGTGACAGCTCGGCGCTCAGGATCAGAAGGAAAAAAACTAACCGGATGGCGAGCTTGAGGGGGATTGTTATCATGGGATTTTAAGGAGCTGGAGTGATGACCATGCGGTAGAAGCGCTTGGGTAAATTCGCGGTATCGTCGAGTTGGAAGGTGCCGGGAAGAGCGTTTGGCGCGGTGATGAGTGGATCGCCGAAGGGTGCCCAGCCGTTCAAGATGATGGATGACTGGATCTGATATTTACGATCTGGCAGAGTGGGGAAGGTGAGTCGGATGCCACCTGAAATTTTCGCGATATTGAGCTTCGGATAGGCCGAGTTGTCGATGAGTTGCGGGTTCAGGCCGACGAGCCATTCGACCATATTTGAAATCCCGTCGAGATCGGGATCACCGTTGGGGCCGTTGTTGATGTTGGTGGTGCCGTCATCGGTGGTGCTGAGTCCGTTTGCTGTTTCCCAAGCGTCGGGCAGGCCGTCGTTGTCGAGATCGGAGATGTCGATTCCTTGGTCGAAGCCGAGGCTGATGGTGTGCGGGCCTGCGCCGGTAAGCTCGACTTCGACTTGGTGCGTCTGCGCTTGGTTGCGGCGAAGAACGGTGGTGAAAGGCGAGCCGCCGATGTCGCTGGCGGTGGTGTTGATTTGCGGACCTTCGACGAAGGCGCGGACGATATCGTTGCCGCTGGTGTCGGTGAGGTTGACGCGGGTTGCGCTGCTTTGCTCGGCGCCGAGGCCGCTTTGGCCGCGCAGCATGAGGCTGAGTAAATTCGGTGAAAGGCCGAAGCGGACGTAGGCTTTACTGAGGCCACTCAGTTGATAGGTGGCTTGCAGTCTTTCGGAAGCAGTGCTGGAAATTTGAATGGTCTTGGAAACACCGCCGCTAGTGAACGTCCAGCCGGTACCAGTGCTGGCGGCGGCGACGGTGTAGTTCGCGTTGACGCCATTGTTGCTGCCTGCGTTAGAATTATTGACCGTCCACCAATCTTTGAAGCCACTGGTGCGGTAGGCGGAGATGGCAGTGGTGGAGCCGATGAAATTGCTTGCTCCCTCGTCCTCAGAATCCGTGCCGCTGTAGGAGGCGAAATTTCCCGCGACTTGCCAGAGTTTTCCGGTGGTGGGATCGCGCATCCAAGCTGCAGTCATGCGTCCGCCTTTGGCTTCGAAGAGGGCGAAAATGCGGCTGTTGAAGAGTAAGTATTCTGGCGAGCCGTCTAGGTCGGCGTCGAGAGCATCGGTGCCGAGTGTGGTTGCGGTGGCTGTGGCAGACCATTGTTGGACGCGGGCATAAATGTTTGCGAAACGGGCTTGTGCTTGGGAATTTCGGGCGAAGTCGGCGAGGGTTTGGCCGTTGTTGAAGTCGGGATTGATGTAAGCACCGGTGCTGAATTTGCTGAGGTCGTTGTTGGTGGTGTTATGGAAAGCAGTTTGAAACATCGCGCCGTGGAAGACGGTGTTCGCGAGATTTCCAAGACCAGTGGAGAAGCTTGTTCCGTTGAGATTTTGCCAAACAGAATTTGCGTGGCCACTGGAGCCGACTTGGCCGAAGGGCGTAGTCGCTCCAAGGTTAAGGCCTGCGAGTCCTTGTTCGAAACCGGAGCCATTGTACCAGTTGTTGTAATTTTCCTGAGTCGCGTGGTCGATCCAGTCCTTGGCGGTCTGAGTGAGATTCACGCCGGTGCCGCGCTGCGTCGCGCTCCAGTTCGAGTAGGTGTTTCCGTCGGTGCCTTTGTAGGCGACTTGGCCGTTGACGATTTGTCCGGCAGTGACGACGCGAATCCATGGACGACTGGAAAGCCAGCGGACGTTGGTGTCGTAGGAGGCTGCTTTGGCGTTACTCGTGAAATCTTCCATGTCACGCCACAGCACGACGACTTGATCTTGAATGAAGCCGCGAGAACGACGGGAAAGCAGCTCGCGAACCGCTTGGGTGGAACCTTCGTCGAGCGTCTGGTCGAGATACTCTGAAGTGACATCGTGGATGGGGAAAATTTTCACACCGTTCACTTCATTGATGCGGAAGCCATCGGTGCCGAGTGCGGAGGTGCGGCCAAACCATTTCACGAAATGACGAGTCTGATCGGCGAAGGTGTAGTTGTAACCCATGGCGGCGACTTGGGTGAGCGTCTCATCGTCTAACACGCGCTCCGGCGCCCAGAATGCTTGGCGCGAGGCGGTGGCGGCTCCGTTTCCGTAAATGGTGTCCAGGAAGGTTTCTGAGAGTGCTTTGTTCGAGTTGTTAAAGGCTTGAGGGAAATACTTCGGGATGTGGTCGGCGAAGGTGGAGCCGAGAACTTGGACGCGGTTGCTAGAGACGAGATTGGCGATGCGGGTGTTGAGCGCTGGGCCGTCGTTGAGTGCATTGACCGCCGGATTTTTAGCCCACTGGAGTGCGGAAGCGAGCGTCGGCGTGACGTGGAGGGTGAGCGGCGCTTTGTAGGTCTCGTGGGTGTTGAGCATTCGGAAATAACCTGCTGCGCCCGTGCTGGCTCCGTTGTGAACGAGATTTTGCATGGTGCTGCCGGGCTGGATCGCTTGATTGCCGTGGGCGAGAAGCATGACTTTGGCGGCTTTGCCACGGTCGTTGTTGCTGGAGCGTCCGAAGTAGCTGGTAAGTTTTCCATTGAGACGAATGTTGTCTTGGTCCTTCCAATAGTCCGAGGCGAGCCAGTCGTCGCCGATGCTATCGCGGATGTCGTTGCGGCCTGATAGGTCACCACCGCCGCCGGACTGCGTGTTGTCTTTGGTGGTGAAAACTTGGAAATTAAGAGTCGCAGGATCACCGAGCCAGCCAGCGTCTAGGAGAGCTTGGCGTTGTACGGAAATTTCCACGGCATCATATCGGTTGGACCAAGCGATTTCTCCGAGGCCATTTGCGGCCACTCCACGGCGATCGACGCCGAAGCCTGAATCGTAAGGGTTTTGCACGTCAGTCGTGGTGTTGACGGTGCGGTTCGTATCGACCGAGACGCTGCCGTTATTGCTAGAGTATGCGCCGACCGCGACTTCCCAACGCATGTCAGTGGCGATGTCCACGGAGTCGGGAAGCGCGCGTTCGCCGACGGCGGGATTTCCGGTGTCGATGAGGACGTAGGCATCGACTTCGCCTTGCTCGGCGAGGATGGAGAGATCCATGAAATCGAGGCGGAAATAGACTTTGCCATCGCCGTTAGAGGAAATCGCACCGCCGTCGCGGAATGAGAAGGCGACGATGTCGCGGGACGGATCTTTGGAATTGGTCCGATACACATCTGCGCCTTGGCTGCCGCCTTCGTTGTATTCGTCGAGTGCTAGCAAGTCGTTGTGTGTCCAGTCGGTGAAGGTGCCGATGTTGATCGTTCCTTCGCCACCACCGCCGCCGATGATGGTGATTTGCGTGGGATTGGTGTTTGCGGCGAGTTCTTCGCTGTTGTCGAAGCCGTCGTTGTCAGGATCGCCCGTCGCGCCGTTGTCGCCGACGTCGCTGAGCGGATCGAGGCCGTATTGGACTTCCCAACCGTCGGGCAAACCGTCGTTGTCGGAGTCGGGATCTAGCGGGTTGGTTTCGCCTGCATCCACGCTGCCGTTGAAATTTTTATCCTCACCGTAACCGTCGTTGAGACCGTCTCCGTCGCAATCTGCGAGAGTGGGACTGGTTTCGGTCCATGTTTCAAAGGAGTCGATGACGTTATCTGGCCAATCGCCAGCGTTGGGACGTGCGGCGAGATATTGGGAAATGCCAGCGGTGAGAGGGAGAATTTTCCCGTCGCCGTCGGTCCACCCGTTGCGGTTAGCGTCCTCAATGCCATCGAGAATCCCGTCGTCATCGGTGTCGGGTTTTGCTGGATCGGTGACGGTGCCAGCGGCTTGGCGGGTGCGGCTGTCACCTTGGCTCTGACTTCCGACGCCGGGGACGGTGCCGTGATTTTCCACGACGGCGTAGAGCGGTGGATCGCTGTCGCCGATGAAGTTTTTGAAACCATCGCCATTCGTATCAGTTAGCGGATTGGTCGGTGGATTGGCGGCCACGCGCCAGCCGACTTCGAGGCCGTCAGGAAGTCCGTCGCTGTCGGAATCTGGAGTGCTGGGCAGGCTGCGGCCAAATGCGTTGTAAACATGCACGTCGCCGTTGTTCCAAGTTTCGGCGTTGCCGGTGGGAAGGGCGATGATGTTTGTCTCGTTGATGTCGATGAGTCCGTCCTCGTCGTCGTCGTTGTTTTCATCTGCATCGGTGGCGATTGTTTGGCGGAGGATGACGCGAGCGGAACGGGTGGAAATGACGGGTTCGACACCGCCGGAGGATGCGACGAGTTGATAGGTGCCGGGAGCGGTGATGCGCCACGGGAAATCCCATGTTTTCGAGTTACCGCTAGTGGTGACAAGAGTACCGTCCCATGCGCCGTTGCTGTTGGTATCGACGAGAGAACCTTGCTCGTTGGCGTCCCAGGCGTTGTCGCCGTCGATGTCGGTGAAGGCTTCGCCGCTGTCGTATTGATTGTTGGTATTCGCATCGACGTAAGGCTCTTGGCCATCGAAGCGACCGTTGAGATTGGTGTCGGTGTAGGTTTCGTTGAGAAGGTTGAGCGCGGGATTTCCTGAGAGTGTGAGATTGCTAACTGAAGCACTGGTGTTGACCCGGACGGTGTAAGTCACGGCGTCTGGTCCAGGACCGTCGGGCAGGATGATTTCCACGGGTTTTCCATCGGAACCTAGCTCGGCAGGCTGGGTGATATTAACGAAGGGCTTGGTGCTGGGATTGGCTTTGACGAGGCGGACGGCATTCAGGCTGAGGCCGCGTTTCTCGGTGACAGGGTAGTTGCTAGGGAAAGTGTAGGTGACCTCGATTTTGTGGAGAAACTCAGCGATGTCGTTGTAGAGATTTGGGAGCGGAATGGTGAGTTCGTGGTAGGCATTGCCTGGGCCGAAGTCGCCGTAGTTGATGGCGAATCCGCTGCGATCTTGGGAGACGCCATTCGCGGTGTAGGAGAAACTGTTTTTCAACTCGGCGTCAGTTAGGCCGTTGGCGAGGGCTTTCGAGAAATAGACTTTCATCGAGTAGTTGTCGTCCACGCGGTCGCCGTCGTTTTGCGGCCATGCGATGTTGACGCGCTCGAGTGGCCCGGCGGTGGTGACGGTGCGGGTCAGGGTGGTGTAATGACCCGCGACGCCATCAAGGGTGAAATTTTTCGAGGACGAGGCTTCGAGAAGCCGGAATGTTAGTGTCGCGCTGCCACTGGCGGGGATGTTCGTGTAGTGGATGCGCCATTCTTTCTGGAAGGGACTGGTGACGGACGGATTGGCAGTGACTTCGCTTGCGCTGGCCCACGCAGTGGTCGTGGCGGCGTCATAAGCACCGTCGCCATCGAGATCGGTGAAGGCTTCGTTGGTATCGCGGATGGCGTTTTGATTCGCATCGGTGAATGGCTCGAAGCCGTCGCCATTGCCGTTGAGCTTGCTGGTGGCGGCATCATTGTTAGCGACCTCACTGTCGGCGATGTTGAACCAGACTTGATCGACGGTGGCATCGGTGCGGACGACGATTTCATAGCTCGATCCACCCACGGTTTCGCCGTTGTTTTGGGGAAATGCGACTTCGCCAGTTGGAGTCTGGGAATCGTAGTAGAAAGTCTGGGTGAACGTTTGGAAAAGCGGTGCTTGGTTGCTCGAACGGTTGAGCAAGGCTTTGGCGCGGATGACGTGGAAACCGTCTTTGAGGCTGGTAGTTAGAGAGTTGTAGTCGGCGTGGGTGTGATACTCGGCAGTGGCGGGATTCCAGTTTTCTACCTTGAAGGTGGTGAGCATCTTTTTCTTGTAGGCGACTGCTGCGGCATCGGCTGGCCACCATGCACTTTGGATAGCAGGACCATTTTTATAGATGCCGATTTTGTAGCGGAAGGTCGAGTCGGCGGCGGGCTTGGGAATGGAGACGGAGTTCCACCAATCGTCAGGAGTTTGATTGTGTTGGAAGAGGAGTTCGGCGACGCCGGTGGTGCCGCGTCCAATGCCGCCCGCACCTTCGGGGAAACTTCCGTCCGAGGTGAAATAGACGAACATTCTGAAGCCGGAGCCGACGGAATTACTCTTCGCCCAGAGCGTGATGTTCGTGGCGTTCTCGCTGTATTGTGCATCGCCCACGCCGGGAGTGCTGCCGGGGCCGCCGACGGTTTGGGTGGGTTCGTGATAGAGCCACGAGGCTTGTTTGCCGCCTTCGGTGTTGTAGTTGTTAGCGGCGGTAGGACCGTTGTTGATAGTGAAGCCGACGCTGCCGATGGTTTTGGAAAAAGTTTCCGCGCCGGGCGATCCGATCTGGCAGCGGCTTGTGTCCACGGCGGCGAATTTTTCGGGATGTTGGCGATCCACAAAAGTGGGTTGTTCGTAGCCGAGCCAAGTGTCGGTGCGGACGCCGGGAGGATTGTCTCGTTTGGCGGGATCGGTGATACCGACAGGGACAGTGCCGTTCAGATCCACGCCGCCGTCGAGCTTGATCATGATGTTTTCGGCGGAGCCGTCAGCTCGCGCAAAGATCGTGAGTGGTGTGCCGGGCGTGACGACTGGCACGCTGGTCTGATAGGTGAACGCATCTGGAGTGGCTCCAGCGGGATAGCCGCGGTTAGAAAGACCGTTGGGATTGAAGACTTCGTCGCCGTCTGGGCCGTCTTTGCGGGTGACGTTGATGCGAGGAGCTTCGCGGCCATTTTGATGCAGCGTGATGGCGGACTCAGGCCAAAGCGTCGAGAGTTCTGGCGTGCGATAGCCGAAAACGAAGTAGCCGCCGGGTGGGACGATGACAGAACCTAACTGGTCGCCGTATTTATAGAAGCCAGTCTGGTTAGAGCCGTTCGGGCCAGTGGCGTATTGGTAAAGATAGGCGCTGGATGGGAAGCTGTGAAAGAAGCTGCGCGCTTGGCCAGCGGCGTTGTTGTCGTTCATCATGACAACCATGGTGATTTCATCGGCGGCGATTCCAGATCGCATGGAACCGTCTGGATTGCGGTTGTCGCGACGTTCGTAAGCGAGGAAATCGCTATCGCCCCAGCGGCCTTGTTGGAGTCCACGGGCGAAGTCTTGGTGGATTTTCAGCAGGTTCGGAATGCGTGGATCGGCGAATTGGCCGAGGAAGGCGGTGTTCGCATGGCGAGGAAATGCGCCGCCAGATTCACCGAGAGTTTCCGCCTGATAGTAGCCATCGGTATAGACGAGACCCATGCCGTCTCGGGTGAAATACATGGCGTGCTGCAACTGCCGCATCGCCGAGTAGTCGCTGTCGTGGCTGTTTGCGTGCATCACGCCGAGGGACGCGGGAAAGCCACCACTGCCGGAGCTGTCGAGGCCGGACAGAGTTCCCGATGGATTTCCTAACACGTTGTTGAGCTTGGAGCGCAGGTCGTTGTCCACGAGGCGCATTCCGGCGTCCCAGTAGCCGGAGTAGCCGGGCGGCGAGCCGAGGTGTTCGCCGAAGAGCATGGCGTCGTCGCGGCCTTTGTCCGTATCGAAGAGCGAGTCGCGGTGGTTGGAGTCTGAGAAGCCGCGTGTGATGTTGAATTGCCGCTGAACGCCGCCGAGGTAGCCTGCGTCGCTGGAGTCTTTTCCGCCGCCGCTTTGTTGACCGAAGAAATAGTCGGGAACGTGTTTTACGGCGTCTAACCGGAGACCATCGGCTTTGGTTTTCGCCATCAGCCAGCGAGTGGAACGGATCAGGTAGGCGTTCACGTCTTCTTTGAATGCGTCTGGATTCGACAGCATGTCTTGCGCGGTGACGTTGCCGAATCCGACGTAATTTCCTGAACTATTGAAGCAGTAGAACTCGGGATTGTTCGGGTGGCGGACGAAGGAATACTTCGGGTGGGTGGAGCCTTCGGTGCGACCGAAATTCACGTTAGGTGTCTCGTGAGCGATGTCGATGAGGTCGGCTAGGCCGAGATTTTGCACCTGCCATGCGCTGCCCCAATCGCGGGTATTGTCCCATTTCCGGTAGAATCCATCCTCGGTGACACGCAGGTGAAAATCCTCGGGGACCATGCCCGGATAGACATCGATGGGCGTGTTCTCATTGTATCCCGGCACATCGAAAGCGCGGTGATTCATGATGTTGTCAAAATAGATGCGAATCCCGAATCGATGCGCGACTTCCATCAGTTGGAGCAGCTCCGCCTCCGTGCCGTAACGCGTGCGGACGCTGCCGCGCTGGTCTTTTCCGCCGAGATCGAAGGGATCCCACAAATCATATCCCACCGACAATCCGCCGCTGCCTTTGGTGGGTGGCGGGAGCCAGAGTGAATCATAGCCCGCCTCCGCGAGTTCCGGCATTTTCCGGGTAATTTCAGCCCATGAGGTGTTGAAGTATTGCAGCATCGTTTCCCCCAAAGCCATCTGGGCGAGCAGGGAAATAACGACGACGATGCGTGATAAAATGGGTTTCATGACGAAGCAGAAAGGTCTCCGACGCTGGGTTTTGGAGACACCTTCTAAAAGACATGTCGCTGCGGAATCTTGGGTTTACAAGTATCCGTGTCGGCTGAAATTTTTTTAGCCGAGTGCGAGATTGGCGAGGAAGGTAAGAAATTCACCTAAATCTCCTCACCAAACTGGTAGGTTTTCACCCGTGAAGTAGTCCCGGCAAACGAAATCAGCAGGCACCCTTTTCCAGCCGGATCAATCCACCAAATTATCCACCCGCTGGGCGACTTCGACATCGAGCTCGGTCACTCCGCCCGCGTCGTGGGTGGTGAGCTTGAGAGTCACCTTGGTGTGCTTGATCGTGATGTCTGGGTGGTGCTGTGCTTCCTCTGCAATTTCTGCTAGGTCGTTCACGAAATCAATCGCTTCGGTAAATTCCTCGAACTCGATGGTCCGTGTGATGGCTTTTTTTTCGTAGTCCCACTCCGGGCATTTTTTCAATGCGGCGGTGAGATCATCATCTTCAAGAAGTTCAGACATGTTGTTTATCGGCGAAAGTTCGGCGGGAGATTGCGGCGTCTGATTCGCGGTTGGCAAGCCTGTTTCCGCGCATCAGAAAATTCTTCTTCCGAGCGCGACTCATTGCATCGGTTCAGAGAAATTCCAGCAACTTTCTGGAAGCGGCTGTGACAAACGATTTGTCAGACGGGGACTTGCAAATTTTCTCATGACCGCAATCCTCGCCTCAACTCTTGGCACCATGAAAATCAGAACCATTCTCACTCTCGCCGTCGCGGTCGCTGCCGCATCTTTGTTCAGCTCTTGCTCGAATGTTCCTTCGGGAGGTGCGGGCCTCACCGCTTACCACGCTTACGATGTCCCGGCGAAACTCCCGAAAAACCCCGGCAATGTTAGAGTCAAAGTTTCACTCAGCAAGCAGAGGACTTACGTGATGGAAGGTTCGGAAATTCTGATGGCCATGCCGGTTTCTATCGGGACATCCTCCCATCCAACGCCTCAGGGAAATTTCACCATCTACAACAAGGAGGCCAAACGCCGTGCGAACACTCACGGCTACGCTTACAGCGGAAACAATGTGAAGCAAACTTACCTCGCCAAGAAGCCTGCGGGTTGGTCATTTAAGGGCACGCCGATGCCTTACTGGTGCGAATTTAAATCCGCCTACGGCTTCCACACAGGCTGGATCAAACATCATCCTTGCACTCACGGTTGCATTCGAATGCATGAAAATCTCTCGCCGAAATTCTTCCGCCTCGTCTCCATCGGCACGCCGGTGAGCATCGCTTACACGCAACCCGAAGACTCTCTCGTCGGAAACATTCCGCTTCCACCGGACTCCGGCCCACTTCCCGACTACAACTCGCAAATGTATGTGAGCGATGGCTATTTCTCCCGCCACAAGTCGCCAAGCTATCGTTGATCTGAAAAAGCTGACTAACTGAATTTCAAAAGGCTCCGCGTTCGTGCGGAGCCTTTTTGTTTCACCCGAGCAGCAAGCTAACTGCCAAGGCTACCAGCACTGCTGCAAATACGCCGTCGATCCAACGCTCCAGTTTGCGATAGCTTATTCCCAGCGGAGTCCACTGCAAAAACCACGCCCACAGTGACCACAGCACGCCCGCCTGCACGACCACGATCCCGCCAAGGGCCACTGGCCACCATGCCGGATTATCGCCCCGGAGAAACGGCGCACCGACCGCCGCTAAAAAAACTGCGGCTTTTGGATTCAAGAGATTACACGCCAATCCCCGCGTGAATGGGCTGCCAGAAGTCAACCCAGCGAGCGAGTCATCTTTGATCGGGCGATTCAGATTTCGCAAAATCTGATAAGACATCCACAGCAACCAAGCTGCTGCCATCCACCGCAATGATGTCTCGAACCAAGCAAATCGCTGAAACAAAAATGCCTGTCCTGCGAATGCCAAAACTGAGTGAAAAATCAGCCCCGTCGCGATTCCTAACCCCATCTTCACTCCCGCCAAGGCACCATCCCGTAACGCAGTTCGAGTCAACAAAAGCATGTCTGGCCCCGGACTGAACTGGCCTAGCACCATCACTCCTGCGAAGGCCAGCAGATCGAATCCCTGACTCATTCGCCGCGAGCCAGCTTCACTGCGATCACATAATCCAGCACTGCCTGCTCATCCGCAGTTTCCAGTCCGGCGTGTTTTATCATCTTCGGCACCGCTTCCTGCCACTCATCCACATCTAGGTTTTGCGGGAGCATGTAAGCATGGCACTCGCCGCATTTCAGCATGTAAACCACATGTCCGCGCTGTAACTGACCTAACGATTTATTAGCTTTTTTCGCCATCTCAGCGTTCGGATTCGGCACCTCCGCGATGCCGCCTTCTGCGGGTTCATCCTCTGCTGGCATATCGCCTAACACCGGTGGCGGCCCCATCGCAGCGCAAGAAATCATCAGGAAAACTCCTGCAAGCACCGTCATCCCTGACCATACATTCGTCATGTCGCGACGCTACTGACACTGCGTCCGCCACTCAACTCCCGAAATCGCTGCGGCAACAGGATTGGCTCGAGCCGCCCGGTGTTGTGTTTTCGTTTTGGGCCGATAACTTCCGGCAAATGCAAGCTGCCGAACTGACTGCCGAGACGCCGATGGGTGTGATTCTGGAAACCCTGCCGGGTGCGCGGCGGGCG
Organism: Luteolibacter sp.; assembly: GCA_031414935.1. Classification (GTDB taxonomy): domain Bacteria; phylum Verrucomicrobiota; class Verrucomicrobiia; order Verrucomicrobiales; family Akkermansiaceae; genus Luteolibacter. The sequence goes on along the minus strand of JANOQR010000111.1, from coordinate 23,828 downwards.
ATTTTTGCACGCTATCATCTGGGCGGTTGTCAGAGTTGTGCATTCTCTAACGAGGAAACGCTGGTGGAGCTTTGTAAGCGATCTGAAATCGCAGTGGATGAGGTGCTGGAGCATTTGCTGGAAAGCCATGAGCACGACTCGAAGATGTTGATGGAGCCTGCGATGGCGAAAGAGGAGCTTTCTCAACTGCGGCTGATCGACCTCCGCACTCGGGAGGAACACGAAGCCGTGGTGATCGCTGGATCGGAATTTTTTACGCAGGAACTTCAGCAGCAGCTCTTCGCCGGAGATTCTAACGCTCGGATTTTGCTGTATGACCACAGCGGGAGAAACGTGCTCGATCAAGTCGCGTGGTTTCGCGGCCATGGGTTGAATGAAACTTTTGGCCTACGCGGTGGGATCGACGCATGGAGTCAGGAAATTGATTCATCAATCCCGCGTTATCGGGTGGAGATGGATGAATAGGGATGAGACGAAAAGGCCGGAGAAATTTCTTCCTCCGGCCTGGCTCGAATGTGATTTGCTTACTTATTCAGGATTTTCGCCACCTTCGGAGCACGCAGGCGGTGTGGCTCGGGAATATCTGAACCTAGCAATGGACGGCAGTAGTTGAGGAAATCTTGGGTGACTCCATTACCATCCGCATTGATGAAATTATCCGGCATGTGGCGGGTTTTTCCAGCGACGTTGCCGATGGGCACGAGCTGATAGTCCACGCTGTAGTCGAGGACGGGGCGCTTGATGGCGACGGAGCCGTCCACGTTGTCCCACATCGCGTATTGCACGGCTTTTTCGCCGACTTCGCGGGCCTCGCGGGCGTCGCGGTCGGACTGGATGCCCATGAACGAACGCTGGAGGTAGCCGAAAGTATCGGAACGGACGCGCTTGATGCCGAGGCCTTTGCGGATCTCGTTAGACAGCAAATCGCCGAGGGCGCCGGTGCCAGAGAGTTGGACGTTGCCGTGGGAATCGCGCTCTTCGGTGCCCAGCAGTTTCACAATCATCGGCGTGCCGTCGGGATCGGAAATGCCTTCGGAAACAGAGATGGTGCAAAGGCCGTGTTGCTTGTAGATGCGGTCCACGTCGGCGAGGAAATTTTCCATCACGAAGTGGCGTTCAGGCATGTAAATGAGGTGCGGGCCGTCGTCGAAATACTTCTGCGCGAGGGCGGATGAGGCGGTGAGGAATCCGGCATGGCGACCCATCACGACGCCGATGTAGACGCCCTTGAGTGCGCGGTTATCGAGGTTCACGCCGGAGAACGCTTGGGCGACGAATCGCGCCGCCGAGCCGAAGCCGGGGCAGTGGTCGTTTTCCTCAAGGTCGTTATCGATAGTCTTGGGAATGTGGATGGCGCGGAGCTCGTAGTTCGCTTCTTTTGCCTGCTCGTTGACGATGCGGACGGTATCTGACGAGTCATTGCCGCCGACGTAGAAAAAGTAACGGATATCGTGCGCCTGCATGACTTTGAACATGCGGGCGCAGTATTCTTCGTCGGGTTTGTCGCGGGTGGAAAGCAGGCCAGATGACGGAGTGCCGGCGACTTGTTCGAGGTTGTGCGTGGTCTCGCGGGTGAGATCGACGAAGTTCTCATCGATGATCCCGCGCACGCCGTGGACGGCTCCGTAGATGGAGGTCACTTGGCTGAATTTACGGGCTTCGAGGGCGACGCCGACGATGCTTTGATTGATGACGGGGGTGGGTCCACCCCCCTGTGCGACGAGGACTTTTCCTTCTAAACGGCTGCTCATGGGGAGGCGAGAATTGACGATCACCGAGGAGATGCAAGCCCGGAAAAGTGGCAAAATCTTGCTGCCTTTGAGCGTCGGGAAATGGGGGGATTTCTTTCCAGCACCAGAACCCGCGCTGTGCTGGAGTGTGGAAAGCAGTGTAACTTAGACTTGCACTCGCAAGCCCATCATTACGGAAATTGTCGCGTTTGCGGGTTCCATTGGTTTTTGCGAGTTTGGGCATGGCGGATGCAATCCGCCGCCACTATCCCGCCCCGGAAACTTTCAAGTAAGTCGGGAGTGGAAACTCTGAGTCGTCTTCGACTTCGCTCCTTTTGGGCTTCTGTGCCTGGTTGCTCGCCGCTATTTCATCGGGTGCTCTTTGAGGAGCTCATCCACCATGTAGAAACCTTGGCGGGCTTTGGTGGCTTCGCGGACTTTTTTGACCTGATCGGGCTGGATGGTGGGGGCTTTGTTGCCGAAATGGTTGCGGACGTAAGTGAGGACGTTGGCGACTTCGTCGTCATTGAGGATTCCACCGAAGGGAGTCATGGGGACGAGGCCGTCGTATTTTTTGCCGTGGAGTTCGAATGGTCCCATGATGCCGTGGAGGGTGAGCTTGATGAGGCGGTCTGGATCTTCACTGACCCATGGGCTGTTACTGATCGGCGGGAAAGCGGGCGGGAGGCCGTTGCCGTCGAGTTGGTGGCAGGTGATGCAGTGGGCATCGCGGACATAGACTTGGTGACCGGCGAGAAATTGTTTTTTCTCCGCATCGCTCAGGTGGGCGGGAGCTGGCGGTGCAGGATGCTCGTCCACGATTTCTTCGGCAGCACCTTCGAGACGGTTCATGGCGGTCTTGGCGGCACCTTGGCTCCACTCGTCCAACGGCTGGGCGGCGGCGATGGCGACGACTTTTTTGCCAGCGGGGTTGTTCAGCCATGAAGCGGCGATGATGGCTTCGAGGCGGACGCGGCCGTGGGGATCAGCGGCGGCTTTTTCTAGCATGGCGGCGGCTCCGGTGATGCGGTGGGCGTTGTAGCGGATGACGCGCACTGCCGTTGCACGAGCGTGGAAGTCTGGGGATTCGAGGACTTGCTTTAGTAGAGCTTCATCGACTTGGTTCATGCCCCATGTCGTCCAAAGTGCTTCGACGAGATGGCGCTGATAGCGTGGGTCTTTGGGATCGAGTTTAGCGACCCAGTCTTTGAGAATCGGCATGACTTTATCAGCAGGCAGGGAGCGGATTTCGCGGCGCGTGCGGTAGCGGCTGCGATACTCGGGCAGCTTGAGATTTTCTAGTAATGTAGCGATGGGGGCTTTTGCGACCTGCGCTGGCTTAACCAGTGGGCGCGATGGATAGGTGATTCGATAGATCCGGCCATGGACATGGTCACGCAGCGGATCGCGGGCGTTGTGTTGCATGTGACCGATGAGGACGTTGTGCCAATCGACGACATAGAGCGAGCCATCGGGGGCGAACTCGAGATCGACGGGGCGGAAATTTCCATCGGAGGATTGCAGCAAATTTTGGCGAAACTCGGTTTTGTAACCGGTGCCGTCATCCACGATGGAATGCTGTTTGATGCCGAGAAATCCGATGTTGTTGCAAAGCAGCATGTCGCCTTGGACTTCATCGGGGAAATGGCGAGATGAGACGAATTCCAGCCCAGAGGTCGGGCGGACGGCGTTGCCTTTAGGGGCGAGATCCGGCGACGAGGGAGATTGCGCGCCGTAGGTGGGACGGGACGAGGCGGGCAGCATCCAGTTGATGCTGGGGCCGGAGGTGTGGAGGAAAAAGTCTTGGCCCCAGTCGTCAAAGGCGATGCCCCACGGGTTCGGGATGCTGAGTTGGGCGGTGCGTTCCAGGTGGCTGCGCTGCGGGTCGTAGCGGAAAAAGCCGCCGTCCATCGCGCGGACGGGACCGTAGGCGGACTCGACGTTGGAGTGGAGGAAAATGCCTTCGCCCATCAGGAAAGCACCGGATGGATCGGCACAATACGCACTGATCGCGTGGTGAGTGTCGTGGGTATCGAAGCCGCCTAAGACGATTTCGCGGACGTCGGCTTTGTCGTCGCCATTCGTGTCGCGGAGGAGGACCAAGTTTGGCTCTTGAGAAATATAGACGCCTTCAGGAGCGAATTCGAGGCCGATGGGGAGGTTGAGTTTATCGGCGAAAACGATTTCCTTATCGGCGCGACTATCGTTGTTGGTGTCTTCGTAAATCAGGATTTTATCGTTAGGCAGCGCATCGCCGGGACGATAGGCGGGGTAGGTCGGCATGGTGGCGATCCAGAGGCGTCCGCGGTTGTCGAAGGACATCTGCATCGGGTTGGCGAGGTTGGGAAATTCCTTTTCTGAGGCGAAAAGCTCCACCTTGTAGCCTTCGGGGACGGTGAGAGTTTTCTCCGCGTCTCTGCCGTAGAGATACTCTGCACTGCCATTTTTTCCGCCTGCTTTGTAGTTGGTGGGGACGGGTGGCAGGACATGAGTTTTTGAATCATCGACACTCAAGTTGGTGGTTTTTCCAGCGGCGATGGCGTGGACGAGCTTGTCGCGCAAGGTCATCATTTCACGGGTTTTTTGGACCTCGTCGGGATAGTTTTGCGGGCCGAATGGGGCGTAGCGTCTGCCGTGGGTGTGGACGCCGTTGAGGATGTGGTAGTCGTTTTGCCAGAACCAGTTCTTTTGTTTCACGGCGGCGAGAGTTTTCACGGGATCGGCTTTGGCGGAGCGCGGTTGTGGACCGTAAATGCCGCTCGCCAAGATGGGAGCGAGTGTTTCGTAGCCTGCTTCATTCGGGATGAAACCGCTGGTGGTGAACGGTGCTTCTGCTTTGGCGTAAATCTCTGCGGTGGGGGTGAAGAGATCGACGAAAGTGAGTGAATGCTTTTTCGCGACGCGCTCGATAGCGGCGGTGTAGAGCTTCAAGTTCGCGTTTTCCCGAGTGCCGTTCGGCAGATCTTGTTTTTTCGAGAGGTCTTCGTAGGCGATGGGGGAAACGAGGACGAGGCGCGGGGCGGCGACTCCGTTGTAGGCTTTGCTGAGGGTGTGGACGGCGAAGGCATCTAGCTCGGCCTCGAAGTTTGTGACGCCTTTTTGACCGTCGAAGGATTCATTGTAGCCGAAGAAGGCAACGATGGTGTCGGCCTTGAGATGGGTGAGCCATTGATCGGGCGTGGAGAAAAATCCTTGGCCAGCGTGGCGTTGTTTGTCTGGGTGAAATTTCTCGGCACCGGGGAACGCCCACTGAGATTTGCGAGACGGATGCGGACGGAATCCCGGAGTGTCACCGGGGCGGGCCATGTTGCGGATGAGGAGCTGCTGGTCAGGATTTCGTAAGAAAATCTCGGTTTCTAGGCGGCTATAATACACGTCGCGCTCGGCGAGGCCGTTGCCGATGAAGACTAAACGCTCACCGACGGCTGGTGGGGCGACCACTTGGGGCCGGGCGGCGGTGGCAGTTACGGGTTCGTCGTGGGGGGCGTGCCGCTGGGTATCAGGGCTTTTTTTTTTCGCCTCGTCTGCGGCGGCTGGCTCAGTTTTTTTCCCGGGAAGTCCGGTGGCTGGGCTTTTGCCGATTGCGTAGCTGTCGGGTTTTAAATTCAGCTTTTGGTAGTAGCCGCCTTCCTTGATAAAGCCGTAATCGGTGGGTTGAAATGGATCGACGTAAGCGACATCGGCCTTTTCAGGAACCTTCTGGCCTGTGAGATGGAGCGAGGTATTCACCACGAGTCTGCGGAGATCTTCATCCGCGAAATCCGTGCTGGAACCCATGGTCGTGCAAAATGCTTTGCCCTTAGTGGTGCCATTCGGCGCGGTGTATTCGCGCAACCATGCGAGCGGCATCGTCGGGTTGTTTTTGGCTCCTTCGAGGGCTTTGGAAGCGGGATCGAGAGTCTCGGTGACGATGCCGCGAAGCAGGATGGTGGCAGCGTTCGGGTCGAGGTTAGCGACTCCGTAAACATCGGAAGGTCCAAAAATTTCGCCCACACCACTGAGGACTTCATGCTTGGCGTTTGCGGCTTCGATCATGCTGCGGGTGCCTTCTTTACCGTGATGGCCGTGGTGGCTGACCCATTTTTCACCGAGGATTTTCAAGCCGAATTCCGACCATTTGAAATCCCCGGTCGCTGCCGGACCGGTGAAGGCGTGGGTGGCGGTGCGGAAGCCGATGACGGGTTTTCCGGCATTCAGGAAGGCGGCGAATTTCGCGATCTGATCGTCTGGGAGTTGGCGAAAACGAGTGCCGATGATGAGGAGGTCTGCGGAATCGAGAGCGGCGGTGCCGGGGATGTTCTTTTGGAAGTTCGGGTCAATGTAGCCGCCGTCCGGGCTGATGGGGAAAAGCACCACACAATCGAACCCGTGTTTCTGGCTGAGGATCTTGGCGAGCATGGGGCAAGATTCCTCACTGCGGTATTCTTCATCGCCGGAAATGAGGACGACTTTTTTGCCGTTAGCCGTTCCAGCCTTGGCGGGTAGGGTCAACCAATCAGCGGCGCTAGCAGGCAGACAAGCGGCGATGAAGCCGAGAAACAGAGCGGTTTTTTTGATTTTCATCATGAGATTGTGGCGGATACGGGGAAGGATGTTGAGTCTTTCGTGGCATTCTGAAGTTGGAAGAAAAAAGTTACCGGCGGATGTTCTTGGTTTCCCGTAAATTGCTTTTGGGAATGAAGAGGAAGGCACCACGAATCTAACGAATCATGAAGAGGATTGATGTTGGGCGGGCGAGCTTCGCGTTTCTTGATTCTCAAGATTCGCCAGATTCGCATGATTCGCGGTGCCTAAACTCTTTCGAGATCGCCGCAACTGGGCTCTCAAGGCGACAACCGCTCCATTTTCCATGCGTCCCCAGCGCGCTGATAAAGGAACCGATCGTGCAGCCGTGCGGGGCCGCCTTGCCAGAACTCGATGCTCTGCGGCACCACGCGGTAGCCGCCCCAGAACGGGGGGAGGGGAATCTCGCCTTCGGAGAATTTCTCGCGAATTTCGGCGAGTTTTTGCATCAGAAACTCCCGCGAGGGGATGACTTCGCTTTGATTCGAAACCCATGCGCCGATCTGCGACTCACGCGGACGCGAGGCGAAATACTTGAGCGACTCTGCGGTGCTGATTTTCTCCACCACGCCTTGAACGATGACTTGCCGCTCCAGCGTGATCCACGGAAAGAGCAGGCTCACACGCGGGTTTTGCTCCATCTGTCTGGCTTTGCGACTTTCGTAGTTGGAGAAAAATCCGAAGCCGCTCGTATCACAAAATTTCAATAACACGGTGCGCTGGTAAGGCATTCCGTTTTCATCGACGGTGGCCAGCGTCATCGCGTTCGGCTCATGCAGGCCGAGTTTGGTGGCTTGGGCGAACCACTCGGAAAACTGCGCGACTGGATCGACGTTCATTTCGGCGCGGCTGAGGCCACGGGCGGAGTATTCTTTGCGGAAGTCAGCAAGATCCATGGCGGAGTGGTAGAACGTCTGGGAGACCTACGCAAGAGCCGCGAAGTTCCACTTGTAAGTTACGGGCTGAACCAGTGGTATCCGGCAAATCACGCCATGAATCACCCAAAACCATTCCAAGTTTCTCGCCGTTCTTTCATCCGCCGGGCCTCCGTCGCTGCCGCTGCGACGGGCCTTCCACTCTGGTTCGTGGAGCAGGAAATCGCTCACGCTGAAGAGCCAGCAAAGACCGTCACTTCGCCGAACGATCGGCCTCGGATCGCGCTCATCGGCTGCGGTGGCATGGGCACGGGCGATGCGCGGGATTCGCGGCGTTTTAGCGACATCGTGGCCGTGTGCGATGTGGATCAGGCGCACATCGACAAGGCGGTGAAAACTTTCTCCAAGGATGGTAAAACTCCCGCGACTTTCACCGATTTCAGGAAACTCTTAGAAGTGGGCGAGATCGACGCGATCATCAACGGCACGCCCGATCATTGGCACAGCCTCATCAACATCGGCGCGGCGAAAGCGAAAAAAGACATTTACTCCGAGAAGCCGCTCACCCTCACCATCGACGAAGGCAAACAAGTCGTCAAAGCCGTGCGCGAGAACAAAGTCGTCCTGCAAACTGGCACCCAGCAGCGCAGCAGTCAGCGGTTTCGGATGGCCTGCGAGCTGGTCCGCAATGGTCGCATCGGCAAGCTGAAAGAAGTCAGCGTCTGGCTGCCTGCTGGCCTACGTGGTGGCCCATTTCCCGTCCAGCCGGTGCCTGCGAATCTGAATTGGGATTTCTGGCAAGGCCAAGCACCGCTCGCAGAATACCTGCCGGAGCGTTGTCACATGAATTTCAGAAACTGGTATGACTACTCTGGCGGCACGATGACGGACTGGGGCGCGCACCACATGGACATCGGCTATTGGGCCATCGGTTTGCCCGCACCGATCCATGTCGAAAGTAAATCACTCGCCGTTCCCGCACCCGGCGGCTACACGGCGATCAGCGAGTATGAGGTAAAATTTACCTATGAAAATGGCGTCATTTTCAACGTCCGCACCACCGCCGATGACAGCCCATACGGACAAGTCATCAATCCTGCGGGCCAGCGCAACGGCATCCGTTTCGAGGGCAGCGACGGCTGGATCTGGGTGAACCGCGACGAAATCAAAGCCAATGACCGCGAACTGATCGCCCAGCCGCTACCAGACGACGCGCAACGCCTTTATTTCAGTAACGATCATAAAGGCAATTTCTTCGACTGCATGAACACCCGCAAAGACCCGATCTGCGACGTAGAAGTCGGACACCGCTCCGCATCCGTCTGCCACCTCGGCGCAATTTCACTCCGCACCGGCAAGAAACTTCAGTGGGACGCCGTGAAAGAAATTTTCACCGGAGAACACGCCGCAGAGGCGAACACCTACCTCGCGAGGGAAATGCGGAAGCCTTACGATTACAGCTTCGTGGCGTGAGGCTGGGTGGGCGCGGATCTCTCGACCTTGGGTCCATCAAAGTCCGGCCCCAGATGTCTCAAGCAAGGTGAGAGATGCGAACCACATAATTTAGGTGTCATTCATCCTATTCGTGCCCGCTTCTTCACACACCATTCCTTAATTTAATTACCCTGCTCCAAGGGCGAGTAAGGTTGCTCGAACTATCAGGAAAATCCCTGCTGTTCCGCGAAATGAGGCTTTCCACCCAGATACTCGTGGGCTGAAGTAGCGTCGCAAAAAATAACTGCATAAGCCCCATGTCCACCCGCTTTTTTACCAACGATAACAGCAACACGCTGCTCAAGAAATTCGAGGGTATCTTCGAGCACAATCCAGACCTCGCCCGCTTTGACGCCCTCGTCGGCTACCTGCGGGCATCGGGATATTTCGCCATCCGTCCCTACCTCGGCAAAGTGCCCGTCGTTCGAATTCTCGTCGGAATCAACGTCGATCACATCGTCGAAGAATATCACAAGAAGGGTCAACTCTTCCTCGCCGATGCAGGCAAGGCTTTGAGGGAATTTCGCGAAGGTCTTGCGGCTGATATTCAAAGCGCGCGTTACTCCCGTGAAGTAGAAATCGGCATCCTCCAGTTCGTCGAGGATGTGGCGTTGAAAAAGGTGGAAATCCGTGCCCACCCCACCAAGCGCCTCCACGCGAAAATCTACATTTTTCTTCCCAATGGCTTCAACGAGCACAAGCCCGGCCACGTCATCACCGGTTCTTCAAATCTCACCGCTTCAGGACTCGGCGCACAACGAGACAATCAGACTTACGAGTTCAACGCCCTCAGCCACGACTACGCGGACGTGAAATTCGCCGCTGACGAGTTCGAGAAACTCTGGAACGAGTCCGTCCATGTGCTGCCGAAAGACGTGACCGATGTTACCAAAAACAGCTTCCTCCGTGACGATCTCACGCCCTTCGATCTCTACTATAAGCTGCTCATCGAATACTTCGGCCCAGCCATCGAGTATGATCCGAACAGCGAGACCGATCTGCCAGACGGCTTCATGCGCCTCGCCTACCAGATGGATGCCGTCACCCAAGGATTTCTGCTCCTCCAAAAACACGGCGGCTTTTTTCTCTCCGATGTCGTCGGTCTCGGGAAAACCATCATCGCCATCCTCATTGCCAAGAAGTTTTTCTACCACAACGGCTTTCCTGGCCATTTGTCGGAGACGCTCGTCGTCGTTCCGCCCGCACTGAAGGGCGGCTGGGACAAGACCATTGAGAAATTTGGGCTCAAAGGGGTGGAAGTCGTCAGCAACGGCAGCCTTCACAAAATCAAAAATCCGAGGAAATACGACCTCGTCATCGTGGACGAGGTGCACAAGTTCCGCAACGACACGGCGGATTCTTACGACGATCTCCAGGCCATTTGTAAAACACCGACCACCCGCCGCTTCCCAGACGGGAGCTACTACAAAAAGCGCGTGATCCTCGTTTCCGCCACACCGCTCAACAATCGCCCCAACGATATCAAAAACCTGCTCCTGCTTTTCCAAGACGGCAAGGACTCGACGATCAACGGTGTTCCCAACCTCCAACGCTTCTTTGCCAACCGCCAGAAGGAATTCCAAAAAGCCCTCAAGGATCTTTCTCCAGAAGATGCCCGAGTCGAAATCCAGCGCATCTACGAGCTGATCCGCATCAAGATCGTCACGGATGTCACCATCCGCCGGACCCGCACGGACTTGCGGGATCACGATGACTACTCGAAAGACCTCGACGCCCAAGGGATCAAATTTCCGAAAGTCCACCCGCCTCACAAGATCCTTTACCCGCTCAATCCCGAGCTGGAAAAACTCTACGATGAGACCCTTGCTGACCTCGACGGCGGCCTCACTTACAACCGTTACCGCGCCATCGGTGCGCTAGTCCCGGAGAAGAAAATCCGCTACCAGAAGCCCGATCAGATTTCCTCACAGCTCGCCCGCATCATGCGGACATTGCTTTTAAAACGGCTCGATAGCTCATTCCACGCCTTTACCCGCTCGCTCGTGCGTTTCCGCGACAACACGCAGACCATGGTCACCATGTTCGAGCGCGGAAAAATCTACATCGCCCCGAGTCTCAAAGTCTCCGAATACATCATTGAGGGCCGTGAGGAGGAGTTGATCGAATTGATCCTTTCCATGCAGGAAACGGACTCGACTCTGCAAATCTGCACCCCTGAAGACTTTGAGGCGAACTTCCTGCTGGGTTTGCAAAAAGACCTCAAAATTCTCGACGACCTCGTCACGCGCTGGGGAGCGGTGAAGGAAGACCCGAAGCTCGACGAATTCGTCAAACGGCTGAAAACCGAGCTACTTTCCCCGGCGATCAATCACTCCGCCGCCATCCACGGGAAACCGAAGCTCGTCGTCTTTTCCGAGTCCAAGGAAACTACGGACTATCTCGTGAAACAACTCCACCAGCGCGGTTTCGAGAAGCTCCTCGCCATCGACTCCAGCACCCGCAAGGACCGGATGCCCAAAGTGTGCGCAAATTTCGATGCCAATGTTCCGCTCGCGGAACAAGCAGACGACTACGAAATCATCATCTCCACCGAAGTCCTCGCGGAGGGAGTGAACCTCCACCGCGCCAACGTCATCCTCAACTACGACACGCCGTGGAACTCCACCCGCCTCATGCAGCGCATCGGGCGCATCAACCGCATCGGCACCACCGCGACCGCCATCCACATCTTCAATTTCTTCCCCACCGCCAAGGTCGATAAAGACATCGAACTGAAGAAGAAAGCCCTCGTCAAACTCCAAGCCTTCCACACCGCCCTCGGCGAGGACAGCCAGATTTACTCCACCGACGAAGAGGTGGATAACTTCGGCTTGTTCGACAAAGTCATCGAGGAGGAAAAAGACGAATCGCTCGCCCTGCTGATGGAGCTGAGGAAATTCCGCCAACAAAACCCCGAACGCTTCCGAGAAATTCGCAATTTACCCCTCCGCGCCCGCGTCGGCAGAAAAGACAAAATCCGCGACCAAGCCACCATCAGCTTCGTCCGCAATCGCCGCCGCGATGGCTTCTACTACGTCCACCCGGACAAAACCGTCGAAGAACTTTCCTTCGTCGAAGCCGCACGGATTTTCCATGCAAATGCCAGCGAGAAAAGCATCCCGCTTCCCGAGTGCCATCACGATCAGGTGAATGCAGCCGTGGATCACTACCACGAGACGCTCAAGTCCGATGCGGTGCGCGACCAAATCGTGGACAACCAAATCGGCCCCGGAGAACGGAATGCGATCCAGCTCCTCAGCACCTTCATCAATCATCCCACTCTCGCATCCGCCGATGAAAAATCCCTGCTCAAGCACGCCCAGCTCGCCATCCGCAAAGCCGCCTTCGGCAAGCTCCAGCGCGATTTGGTGAAACTCGCAAGCGCCCACAAGAAGACCGCCCTCAAACCCGCCGCCCTGCTCGATCAAATTCTGGAAATCATCAACCGCTACGACTTCTCCAGCTACGACGGCGAGTCCACCGAAGACCTCAACGCCGGCCTCACCGCCGCCGACCTTGAGCCCGTCATCATCCTTTCCGAGTCATTTTGGAACTTGATCTAAACCCATACACCCATACGATGACCCATATCGAACTATGAAAACCACCATCGAGCTTCCCGATGATCTCTTGAGGCAGGCCAAAAAAATCGCCACCAAGCGCCACACCACCTTGAAATCCATCATCGAGCACGCCCTGCGCCGAGAAATTTACGAATCCAAGACCCCACCCGCCGAAGCTGAGGTCTTCACCATCAGCCCGCACGGCTTTCCCGTTCTCAAGCGCAATCCCGCCGCCGAGCCTCGCATCACCAGCGAGATGATTTATCGGATGATCGAGGAAACTGAGGACGCCTCCTAATGTTCCTCCTTGATGTCAATCTCCTGATCGCGCTCGTCGATCCACTTCACGTCCACCACGAGCGCGCAAGCCGCTGGTTTTCATCCATCCAGGGTGAGGCATGGGCCACTTGTCCACTCGTAGAAAACGGCTTCCTGCGTATCCTCAGCAGCCCTTCCTATCCCGAATCTCCCGGCCCACCTCAGACCGTGGCCGTCCTGCTACGCCAAATCCGCTCCCGCCCAGGATTTCAATTTTGGCCAGACTCCTTGAGCCTCTGCGATTTCGAGACTCTCCCCGCATCCAAGCAACTCACCGACTTCTACCTCCTCGCCCTCGCCATCCGCCACCAAGGCCGCTTGGCAACTCTGGACCACCGCATCGACCCCACACTCCTCCCCGGTGGCGAGCAGGCGTATTGCCCAGTTCTTTGAAAAATGCCTGCCCGCAAGCCTCCGCACCAAAACGTCCTCGAACCCGCGCCCTTTTTACCCGAATGTCTGCCCATGAATCTAGCGAGCCAACTCCGAATATCCCGCTCGAAACATCCGCTGACGAGCTACGACGCCGCTGTGAAGCAGTTGCGCGTTTTCAGGGAGGCTCTACCTATTTCCACGAAGAACTCGGAATCTTCCGAAGCTACGCCCAGGAAAAAGGACTCGACCTTACCTGTCCGCCGCCCGAACTGAGTCGGCCACCCGACGAAGAGGGAAACGAGCATCAGGTCTGGTCTGGCCCAGAAAGAAACGTTGTCACTTCTGATACCCACCGGGGAAACATGATCCTGATGGACGATGGCCTGCTTGCTCCCATCGATTTCCGGGTCCACGCACTCTCCGGTGCTTTACTCGACACCGTCGTGAAACTTTGCCAATCCGCCTGACTCATGTCAGACCCACCATCTCTCCAACCCCGCCTGGCATCCCAGTGAAGGAATCCGAAACCACCGAGTTCAAGAAGAGCCTCGCAGAACTCAGCGACGGGCTGAATTCCATCGCCGCCATTCTCAACAAACACGGCGCGGGCGAACTCTGGTTCGGTATCAAAAACGACGGAACCACCGCCGGAATGGATGTCAGTGAAACCACCTTGCGGAAAGTTTCCCAAGCCATCGCCGCTCACATCGAGCCCAAGATATATCCAGAGGTCTCCACCGTCACCCGCGACGGCAAATCCTGCATTCGGGTCGCCTTCTCCGGCGGCGAAAAGCCTTACTACGCCCACGGCCGCGCCTTCATGCGTGTCGCCGATGAAGACCGCCAACTCTCCGCGAAGGAGATCGAATCCATCATCCTCCGAAAAAACCGCAGCCACCAGGGATGGGACTCGGAACCCATCTTGAATCCCTTCAAGACCGATGCGGCAAAAATCCGCACCTACGTCCGCAAAGCCGGCCTCCCGTGGACCAACGCGCAAAGTGCCCTCGAAAGTCTCGGCCTTCATACAGGCGGGCATTTTCTCAATGCCGCCCGCGTGTTCTTCGCCAAACCACCAGTCCTCACGCTCCGCTGCGCCGTTTTTGCCACTCCCTCCACCGCCACGATCATCGACCAACACGACTTCCATGGCGACATCCTCATCCTCATCGAAGAAGCCGAAAAATACATCCTCAAAAATATCCGCATCGGCATGAGACTCGATGGCCTTGTCCGCGTGGACGTGCCGGAAATCAACCGCGAGGCATTCCGCGAAGCCATCATCAACGCCTTCTGCCACCGCGATTACCGCGATCCCGAGGAAGTCCGCATCGCCATCTTCCCGGACCGTGTCGAAGTCCGTAATCCGGGCACACTCATGGAAGGCGTCACCCTGCGCACTCTCAAAACCGCCAAGGTCTCTCGCCGCCGCAATCCCCTCATCGCCGATCTCCTGCGCCGCATTCAATACATCGAGGCTTGGGGCCGGGGCATCCCCCTCATCCTCGAAAAAGCCCCAAATGTTCGCTTCTCCCACGCCGCTGGAATCTTCATCACCGACTTCCCCAGAGCCGTCGCTGCCGAGGAAGTCACCCCCGAAGTCACCCCCGAAGTCACCCCCGAAGTCACCCCCGAAGTCAGACGAATGCTTGGGATTTTTAAAGGTGAAATGGGGCGGGGAGAGATCATGAACGCTCTTGCACTGCGGGATGAAAAACACTTCCGCGAACGCTACCAGCAAGCTGCAATGGCTGCTGGCCTCATCGAACGCACCCTCCCAGACAAACCCAACAGCCGCCTACAGAAATACCGCCTCACCGCCAAGGGGCAGCGTCTCATCAAGGAACGCTGATCCCTTTCCCATTCCTGACTCATGTCCGCCACCCCATCTCTCCAACAACGCCTGCGCCTTCCTTATCAAAGGGACGAGTGGCAGAAGATCCTCCATTTCATTTTCCCAGACGGCTCGCTGAAACTCTTCTCCACCCCGCAGCCGCTCGCTGCCTCCCAAGAATTCGTCAAATCCACCCGCCAGCTCGGAAACATCACGCTGTCGGATGGTAAAATCATCGCCCTGCTCGAAGTGGAAACCTCCGATCAGGTGAAACTCGCCCGCAACCGCGTGGCACTGCGGAATTTCGTCGCCACCTTTATCGACGAATCCGCCGCCACCGCCGTGCTCGCCGTGTTTCACCAAACCCATTCCCGCGACTGGCGGCTCACCTACGCCGCGCAACAGACCACGCTGGACGAAGACACCTTCGAGATCACCACCCTCCAGACCGCCCCGCGCCGTTTCACCTTTCTGCTCGGGGAAAATGAACCCTGCCGCACCGCCGCCGCACGCCTCGCGGAAATCATTGGAAAAGGCAGCAACGTCACCCTCGCCGATGTCGAAAAAGCCTTCTCCGTCGAGAAACTCTCCAAGGAATTCTTCGCGAAATACCAGCAACACTACGCCGTCTTCCTCGCCGAACTGCTTTCCCCAGAACGCGCCGCCGACACCCGCGCCCGCTTCCCCATTCCCAGCGCGGAAAACGAAGAGGCCCAGTCCAAAGCAGACAAACCCATCCGGGATTTTACCAAGAAACTCCTCGGTCGCCTCATCTTCCTCGCCTTCCTCCAGAAAAAAGGCTGGCTCAGTTGCCCAGAGGGGCACGGGCGGCTCGCCCGTGATTCATCCCCCACCGACTGGTCCAGCGGGGATCACGATTTCCTACGCAGCTACTTCACCCTCGCCGCATCATCCGGGAAAACCTCCTCCTTTCACTCCCGCTACCTCGCCCCGCTCTTCTTCGACGCGCTCAACACCGAGCGCCCCGACCACCTCTTCCCGCTCACCGGCACCCGCATGCCCTTTCTCAATGGCGGCCTCTTCGATCCCGATCCCGCCGCCCTCCAGTCCATCGACTTTCCTCCCCAGCTCTTTGAAAACCTCTTCGCCTTCTTCGCGGAATACAACTTCACCATCGACGAGAACGACCCCGAGGACCACGAAGTCGGCATCGATCCCGAGATGCTCGGCCACATCTTCGAGAACCTCCTCGAAGACAACAAAGACAAAGGCGCCTACTACACGCCCAAGGTCATCGTCTCCTACATGTGCCGCCAGTCCATCCTGCGCTACTTGGAGTCCCACCTCGGAAAAAACGAGAACCTCACCCGCCTCTGCGAGTGGCACGAACCTGGCGACCTCCGCGAAAAAGGCAACTGGTGCGTCGCCCACGCCAAACGCATCGCCACCCTGCTGGAGAACGTGAAAATCTGCGATCCCGCCATCGGCTCCGGCGCGTTTCCCATCGGCATGTTGAACGAGATCGTCCACCTCCGCACCCTGCTGAACTCGGAGCTGAACGATCCCGCCGAGCGCGCCGCCCTCAAGAAAAACATCATCGCCCATTGCATCCACGGCGTGGATCTGGATTCCGGCGCGGTGGACATCGCCCGCCTCCGCTTCTGGCTGGCCCTCGTCGTCGATGAGGAAATACCCAGCCCACTGCCGAATCTGGACTACAAAATCATGCAGGGAAATTCCCTGCTCGAGTCCTTCCACGGCATCGACCTCTCAGAAATCCACCGCGAGACCGATGCCCGCGAATTCAAGCTCAAGACCATCCTCGGCTCCAGCCAAGTCGAGCTGGACCTGCTCGATGAGAAACAAACCGAGTTCCGCAGCCAGTCTGCGGAAAAACAGGACGCACTCCTCACCGCCATCCGCGCCTACTTCGCCGCCCGCCTGCCCCAGCGCAAGGCCGAGCTCCGCACCACCATCGACTCCCAAGTCATCGCCCACATCCGCCACTGCCTCAGCGGTGATCTGGAAAAAATCCACGCCCTCATCGACCAACAGGCCAAAATCGCCAGCGGCAAGCTCCCCAAACCCAAAAGCTGGACCGCCGCGAAATCCGCGAAAACCCTCCACTCCCTCCAGGCCGACCTCACCCGCCTCGAAGCCGCCAGAAACCTCCTCGAAGCCACCACCCGCGCGCCAGAGCGCCCCTACTTTCTCTGGCACCTGCTTTTCCGCGATGTCTTTGAAAACGGCGGTGGCTTCGATATCGTCATCGCCAATCCGCCCTACGTCCGCCAAGAACTCATCAAGGAACAAAAGCCCCTGCTCGAAAAGGAAGGCTACACCACCTACACCGGCACCGCCGATCTCCTCGTCTATTTCTACGAGCGCGCCACCACCCTGCTCAAGCCCGGCGGCGTCCTCACCTTCATCACCTCCAACAAATTCTACCGCGCCGGTTACGGCGAAAAACTCCGCAGTTTCCTCGCGGAAAACCTCACCCTCCACACCCTCATCGACTTCCGCGATGCGCCCGTCTTCAACGGTGTCATCGCCTACGCCTCCATCCTCATCGGCCAGAGGGAAAAAGCCCCCGCTTCCCACCACGCCTCCACCCTCGTCTGGGATCAGGCAAAACCCGCCGCCGCCCTCCCGCTGGAAATCGCCAAAGCCTTCCCCGTCGCCCAATCCTCCCTCACGCCCGATGGCTGGCGGCTTGTTTCACCAGCCGAAAACCATCTTCTTGCAAAAATAGGTTCCTTCACTGGATCGCTCAAGGATCGCGGTTGTCATGTGAGACGGGGACTGACTACCGGTCTAAATGAAGCTTTTGTCCTTTCAGAGGCTGATCTCCTCGGGTTGAAACCGCTAAATAAAGAAGAGCTGGATATCATTAAGCCTTTCAAAAAGGGCAAGAGCTTAGGGAGATGGAACACTCCTTCTGAAAATCTTTGGTGTCTTCAGATTGAGTCATCGATCAATAAAAAGCATTCGTGGAGTGATAGCGAGGACCCTTGGAAAACCTTTGTAGCTTATTATCCAAAAATTGCAGCTCACTTTGAAACACTGAAGGAAAGAACGGACTCGAAAGGCAATCGGCTTTGGGATCGCCTACTAGACCGCGATGATCAGGGCAGATTTTTTTGGGAGCTCCGCTCTTGTAAATATTGGAATGAATTTACTAGAACGAAAATCACCTCAACAAAAGTATCTAAAGAACCCACGTTTGCTATCGACAACTCATATTCTTTGTTGGCTAACACGGCATATTTCTTTTCGCCGCTCGAAGACTGCGAGGTCATTCTAACCTTCTTGAATTCAAAGGTTTTTCATTTTTATGCACTTCATCGGTTTGTTGAAAAGGAGGGTGGGTTCTTTGAAGTTCAACCGGGACCTTTGGAAGATTTCCCCATTCCCCCCGCCACAGAGCCCGACAAATCCCGGCTCACCGAGTTAGCGGAAGCCTGCGCCGCCGCGACCGCCCGCCAAGACCGCGCCACCCTCACCACCCTAGAAGCCGAGATCAACCACATCGTCCACCGCCTCTTCCACCTCACCCCCACCGAGATCGCCCTAGTGGAAGGAGCAGGCAAATGAAGACGATCACTGATTGCTTCGGCCATGACGTGCGGCTTACCGATGAGCGCTTGCAACATATTCTGGAACACCCGGAAATGCGGGAGATGAGCACTGAGATCCAGCGAGTACTCGGCTCGCCACAACATGTGCGCCGATCCCGCTCGGATACGGCGGTGCGCCTGTTTTATGAGTTTTACGCACGGACAATTGTGGGTGGTAAATGGCTTTGCGTCGTCGTAAAGTACGCCGCAGACGATGCGTTCGTAGTTACGGCGTATTTGACCGACAAACCAAAAACCGGAGAAGATCTATGGCCGATAAATTAAAAGTATGGTTCGACGCCGAGGCGGATTTCCTGGAAGTCCGCTTCTCAGCCGCCGCAGGCTACGAGAAGGAAACCAGTCACGACGCGGTGATGGAAAGGCTGGATGAAGATGGCCGCGTCATCGGCTTCAGCATCATGGGGGTGAGCCGGTTCAAAAAAGAAAATCCTCTGGAAACCGAGCTGATCTCCGCCTGAACCAGTCCCGGCGCATCCGGATGCACTGAAGAGACAGCGCGCTTGATGAATCCCATGTCCGGGATTTGAAGGAACTGCTGGGAAAGCGTTTCCCGTTTTTGCCGCATTACATCTGGTCCACCCTCCAGCTCAATCCGTGGATGCACCATCTCTTCGGAAAGCTTATCCACTTCGTCCATGTGGATGCCGAAGGGGAAAATGACATGGAGGACTTCCTGAGATCCAAAGGCTGGGACGTGCTGACGAATCCGACCCCGAAATCCGCCGGGAAGCTCGTCCCGGGCGAAAAATGCGTGGTCATCCGCAGAGTCCGTCGTGAAATCGACGTGGAAACGGAGCCCACCGTCGGCACCGTTCTCGTGGAGGCTCTTCTGGAAAACACGAGACTGCGCTTCATGGATGAATCCGAGCGCGAGGAAATGTCCCTCCGCCTCATCCGCGAGAAGCGCATCAACATCGCCTCGCTCATCTCCCGCCTCCAGAAGCACGACAAGTCGCTCGTAGATTTAGCCGGAAAGGAAATTTTGGTGATTATCTCAGAACTTTGACGTCTTTCTCAGTTAATCACCAATTTTATGATTTTACTAAAATGCTTTACCCCTGAATTCCTCAGCGAACAAGGGGAGTTCCTTCAAGTCAAAGACCTTCGGAATCTCGAGAAATGTACGCTCGCACTGGAGCTTGTTTCCCGCCTTCAGCGGGCAGGACTGGACTTCATTTTCAAAGGAGGAACCTCGCTTCTGCTGCACTGTAACCCGGCGAGGCGGCTGTCCATCGACGTCGATATCGTGAGCCTAGAGCCGTAGAAGAAGTTTCAGGAGATTCTCCAGAAAATCACCCGGAATGCGCCCTTCATGAGATGGGATCACCAAGTCCATCGTGACCGGGAAGCGCCGCCGACCAAGCACTTCAAAGCCTTCTACACCTCCGCCTTGACCGGAGAGGAAGAAAGCGTGCAGCTCGATGTCATCTGCGCGGAAAACCCCTATGCCCGGACGATCGAGGCGACCGTGAACGCCTCATTCCTGGGAATCAGCGCAGAGACGAAGGTGCGGATACCCACCGCCTCCTGCCTGCTAGCAGACAAGATCGCTGCATTCGCACCCACCACCATTGGCTATCCCTACTATCCCATCGTCGCCGCAACAGGCATGCCCACTGGACCCCGGCCCATCAAGGTCATCAAGCACCTCTACGACATTGGCGTGCTCGCGGACATCGCCACGGACGTCGGTGAGGTCATCGCCACCTACTGCAAGATCCATGCGGAACAGATCAAGTTCAGGGGAACCGATCACACGCTGGAAGATGCTCTGCATGACACTCAGACGGCCGCGTATCACGTTTGCCGGATTGGCGGACCAAAGCAGGATGCCGCCAATTGGCAGGCGCTTGAGCAGCGAGAAATCCTCGCAAGAGGAATCGCAGCCTTGGGCAGTCACCTCTTTACCGAACCTTTCCAAAGAGCCGAATCTCAGATCGCCGCAGCCAAAGCCGCCTTGGTAGCCGGAATGATCCTGCACAATGCGACTGACTTCAACATTTCCGAATTTCTCTCCGTAAGCTACAATCCCCTCGACCTGAAAGCCGCAGAACTAACAGGCTCATGGACACATATTTCCCAACCGCTCAAAAAAGGTAACGTGGAGGCTTTCCGCATCTGGTTTCAGGCGCAGAACCTACCTTTTTGAGATCGCACTCAAACATCCGCCTGCCCAATTTTTCGCCGCCCGCGAGGCGGAGATCAACGCCCACTTCCACCTCACCGCCGCCGAGATCGCGCTGATCGAGGGGACGGCGACAATCCCAGAATGAGCTTGTCGAATGAGTTCAAAAGAACATGCTCGCCACATGAAAGATTCGCAGATCAATTTGCTACCGCACTCGGAAGCCAAAGTGGATCTTTTAAAACGCTATCTTGGCGCGTATGTCGGTATTCTAGCGAACAATTCATTCACGGACGCAGTCGAAATTTACGACTATTTCTGTGGCGTTGGCATATTCGGCAATGAGAAGCATGGCAGCCCTGTGATCATCACGCAGGTGATTTGCGATTTTCTGAAAGCAAATCCGGGGAACCGGACCCGATTCAGATGTCATTTTAACGACAAAGACTTGGCGAAAATCAAAGCACTTGAAGCCACTGTCACGGCCATCATTCCAGCGGACGAAACCCGGATCCAAGTCACATTCGGAAGCGAAAACTATCTCGACCTCCTCCCCAAGGTGATCGCTCACCAAAGATCCACCCAGAGAACGAAATTTTTTCATTTTATCGATCCCTACGGCTACAAGGATGTCCGCTGGTCGCAGATCAGAGGACTGCTGGAGGGCAAAGACAGCGAAGTTCTGCTCTTCCAGCCATCGTCCTTCCTTTATCGATTCAAAGGAAAGGCCACCACGCCGGACGCGCTTAAGGAATTCATGGATGAACTGGGTGATGATTCGCGTTGGCCGGAAGGCGGTGACGCTTGGTCTCATATCGAAAGCACCACCTCGCTTTTCCGCTCCAATTTCCCGGACGGTTTCGTGGACAGTTTCACCATCCAAAAAGACAAGGGCACAATTTACTGTCTTTTCTTTTTCACCTCCCACATCCGGGGCTTTGAAAAAATGCTTGAGGCAAAATGGACGCTCAACGACTCCACCGGAAGGGGCTGGCATTACGAAGCAGCGATGGCGGATGATCTTTTCGCAAACAAACCCACTCCGCAGGTCAAACAGCTTGAGAATCTGATTCACGGGCTATTCGCGGAATATGGCAGTGTGACGAACGCAGTCCTTTACGAAAAAACCTTGCGAGCTGGATTTCTCCCAAAACATTCAAAACTCATTCTTGAGGCGATGGAAAAGGCGGGCATTCTTGAAAAAACGCCTGCCCTAAAAAAAGGTGCCTTTCTCATCAACTACGAGGACTCGGTGAAAAAAACTCGCATCATTAACTTTTCCTTACTATCCTAACCTCATGGCAAGTAGCTCTATCGAATGGACGAACCTGACGTGGAATCCGACGACAGGCTGCGATAAGGCATCGGCGGGCTGCAAATTCTGCTACGCCGAGGTGATGTCCCGGCGGCTGAAGGCGATGGGTGTTGAGAAGTATGCGGACGGTTTCAAAATAAAGACGCATCCAAGTGCTTTATCGATTCCCTATAGCTGGACAAAACCCGCCATGGTCTTCGTGAATTCCATGAGCGATCTGTTTCATCCGGGTGTGCCATTGGATTTTATACAGCAGGTATTTTCCGTGATGAAGGATTGCCCGCATTTAACCTTTCAGGTTCTCACCAAACGTTCAGAAAGACTCAAAGAACTCGCGCCATCCCTCCCTTGGCCGCAAAACGTGTGGATGGGGGTGAGCGTGGAGGATGACCGCGTGATTCATCGGGTAAAGGATCTAACGGAGATTCCGGCATCCGTGCGTTTTCTCTCCTGTGAGCCGCTCATCGGCCCACTGTCCAAACTGCGTTTGCGCGGGATTGATTGGGTAATCGCGGGCGGTGAAAGTGGAGCAAATCCCCGTAAAATGGAAGCCTCATGGGCAGTCGATCTTCGTGATAAATGCAACCAAGCGTCAGTCCCTTTTTTCTTCAAACAATGGGGAGGTAGAAATAAAAAAGCAGCAGGTCGGAAGCTGGATGGAACTCATCATGATGAACTTCCTAATCCCAAAAAACGCAGGTCAAAAGCCTTGGTTTCATCCTCCGACTTTTAGATGAATCGAGCTCGGCGTGTTTATTTTTCTGTAGCAGCAGAGATAACTCCCCTACCCAAGTTAGCCGCCAAGACCGGGCCGCGCTCCTCCACCTCGAAGCCGAGATCGACGCCACTATTCAGAGCCTTTTAGCCCTCAGCGCAGAGGAAATTTTGCACATCGAAGAAATCCTGACCGTAGATCAAATGTTCTAGCAGCGGGACTCCGGTGAGGTCTTCGACGACGCCTTTGTTGGTAATCATGGCGGTGTCCATTTCGTCTTCGAGCTGGTTGAGGATGATCCCGGCGCAGACGAGACCTCGGGCGCGGATGGCGTTCACGGTGAGGATGACGTGGTTGAGTGCACCGAGTTTGTTGGCGGCGACGAGGATGACGGGGAGCTTTAAATCCGCGGCGAGATCGGATACGCGGTAGTTCGCGGCGAGGGGGACTTCCCAGCCGCCTGCTCCTTCGACGAGGACGGCGGCATGGCGGTTGGCGAGACGATGGTAGCCAGCTAACAAAGTGGCTGGCTCGACGGTGCGATTTTCTAAAAGACCCGCGACGTAGGGTGCGACGGGGGTGTTGAGGTGGACGGGATTGATTTCATCGAGCGGAAGATCACCCGATGCAGCGGCGAGGATGGAGGCATCTTCACGATCGCCACAGGAAATGGGTTTGTAGCCGACGGCGTCATGGCCAGACTGGCGGAGAGCCTGGAGAATGAGGCAGGTGACGTAGGTTTTTCCGACTCCGGTGTCAGTGCCAGTGATGAAGAAGCTCATGGCCAAGGCGTGACTCGCGTTGCCAACAGGGTCAAGACGGGTGAGTGAGAATTTTCCCTTTCCTGAGTCCAATCCCGGTTCATGCTCCGCCCACATGACAGCAGATTTTCTGGTGATCGGTGCCGGTATCGCGGGCCTATCCTTTGCGTTGAGAGCGGCGAAATATGGCTCGGTGGTGGTGGTGACGAAGGGCGAGATTTATGAATCCAACACGGCATGGGCGCAGGGCGGAATCGCGTCGGTGCTGGCTGAAAATGCGCGAGATTCTGGTGACTCGGAGGAGTCGCACGTCGCGGACACGCTGGATGCGGGCGCGGGGCTTTGTAACGAGGCGGCAGTTCGCACGATCATCGCCGATGGCGCGGCGGCGATTGATGATCTGGTGGAATATGGCGTGCGTTTCGATCAAGAAGACGGCCAGTTTCAGCTCGGAAAAGAAGGCGGTCACTCGCATCGGCGAATCTTGCACGCGCGGGATACAACGGGGCGTGAGGTGGCGCGAGCACTCATCGAAGCAGCTCGGGCGACGCCGAATCTCAC
>JANOQR010000110.1:0-42158 GCA_031414935.1 Luteolibacter sp. | reverse complement strand
GAACAGCATCACAGTCGATTCCGTCATCGCGAACAACACCTCCACTTCAAGCCTCAGCTTGCTCGGCACTGGCCCGGTAATACTGACAAATACGAATACTTACACAGGCTTAACGACGATCAATGTCGGCTCCCTGCAACTCGGCGCGGGTGGCACGAGCGGCGGCCTCGCTCCCACCGGAGCCATCACGCTCACGAATAGCGGTAACCTAACGATCAACCGCAGCAATGCCGCGACGCAAGGCACGGATTTCAGCACCGCTGCCATCACCGGCACGGGCTCTCTCACCCAAGCCGGGGCGGGCACCACCACCCTCAATGCCCTCAACACCTACTCTGGCGCGACGACCATCGCGGCGGGCACCTTGAACGCCAATTCGACGGATGCTCTCGGCTCGGGCGTTGCCGGAAATACTCTGATTTTCTCCGGCGGTGCTCTCCAAGCGGGCGGTGCCATTTCCTCACCGTCCACGCGTGCCTTGAATCTGCCGAGCACCGCAGTGATCGACACCAATGGCAATGCCGTGAGCTTCGCTGGCGTCGCGAGCGGTGTGGGCGGCTTGACCAAAAACGGCGCGGGCACGCTGACATCCTCCGCCCTAAACACCTTCACCGGACCGATCACAATTAACGGTGGAGCCTTGGAATTCTCCGCTACCGGCACCAATAGTAACCCCTACCAGAGCACCCAGATCAACATCAACAACGGCTCCACCCTCAGAGTCACCGGAACAACCGGCAACCAGCCGATTTACAGTGGCAGAAATTACACCTTCGACGCCACGGGTGGAGGCTCGATCCTCGTATCCACGGGAAATTACAATGCAGTTTCGACTCCGTTTAGCGTCACGACCAACGGCGGTGCCCAAAACACCATCGGACTCATCACCACCAGTGGAGCGTTCGGGTTCAATCTCGGAAGTGCCACCTGCACCTTCGACGTCGCGCTCGGCTCGGACGCCAATAGCGACCTCACCGTTACTCCCATCATCGCCAATACTGGCTCGATCCTTAAAACCGGAGCGGGTCGGCTCACCATCACCGGAGTGAATACCTTCACGGGTGCCACCACGATCAATGCGGGCAAGCTCGACCTCGGCACCACTGGCACCATCGCGACTAGCACGGCTCTTACCATCGCAGCAGGAGCCACCCTCGATACCGATGCCCAAGCCACCTTTGCCCTCCCCGCCGCGCTACCGTTGGCTTTGGGCATCGACGCCACGGCTTCTGGCTCCAGCGGAAAAATCACCGCCGCTGGCCTCGACATCACCAACGCGGTCGTCACCTACAACATCACCGGCACCCCGAATGATGCAGTTTACGTGCTCGCCACCTACACCAGCCTGACCGGAGCAGCCTTCGCATCCGTGCCCGCCGCACCCACGGGCTACACGTTGCAATATGCCCACGAAGGCAACAAAATCGCCCTCGTCCAAAACCCCACTGATACCTACGCCTCGTGGATCGCTGGCTTCCCCGGCGTCGGCCTTCTCAACGGTGTCAACGACGATGCTGATTTCGACGGCATCGACAACGGCGTGGAAATGGTCCTCGGCGGAAATCCAGCCACTGGCATGGACGCCGCGTTGCTGCCCACCATCGAGCTGGTAAATGCCGATCCCGATGGCGACACCACGTTTGCCGATTACCTGCTCTTCACCTACCGCCGCAGTGACCTTTCCGTCGCTGCCGGACTGACGGTGGATTGCGAGACGGACACCGATCTCGTCGCACCATGGACTCCAGCGACTGGAGCACCCGGCGTGGTCGTGTTGGTAAATAATAACTTCACCTTCACCCCGCCAGCAGCAGCAGACACCGACCGCGTCCGCGTCTATGTGCCACGCGGCGTGAACACCAAGCTATTCGGTCGCCTCAACGTCCTCGTTCCCTGATATAAGCCGCACTCCTTCATCAACGGCGGCCTCCCACTTGGGAGACCGCCGTTTTTTGCATCGTTCAGCCTGCACCATGCCCCTCGAAACACACGCCACGCACCACAAGTAAGCCTCACGTGAAAAAACCCATCATTTCCTCCCACACCCGCCGCCACTTCCTCCGCACCACCACCCTCGCCAGCCTCGCACTTTCCCTCCCGCCTGCCTTTGCCGATTCTGCCTCCGACGCCTCCTTCGACACCCTCTCCCGCGATCTCCTCCGCGATTGGTGCGACGGGATGCTGAAAACCCAGATTCACGACCCGAAAAACCTCGCCCTCCACGGTGCGCTCGCCTGTCCCGCCTGCGATTTCATCCATGGCCGCTGCATGGATGCCGTCTATCCGTTCCTCCACATGGCCAAGGTGACAGGTCAGGCAAAATACCTCGATGCAGGAGTCGCCGTCTTCGAGTGGTCAAAAAACGTTTCCCACCCCGACGGCAGTTGGACCGTCATTTCCGATCCGAAATCCTGGAAAGGCATCACCGTCTTTGGAGCCATCGCCCTCGCGGAAACCCTCCATCACCACGGCACCCTGCTCGACACCCCGACGCGCCTACGCTGGCACGACCGCCTCAGCGCAGCAGGCGAATACATCCACCAAACCTTCACCGCGCTCGATTTCTCCAACATCAACTACGGCTGCACCGGCATCTACGCCATGGATCTGCTCGGAAAAATTCTCGAACGCCCCGCCTACCTCGCCCACAGCCGCCAACTCGCCGCCGGTCTCAAAGACTACCTCACCCGCCCGAACGGCCTGCTTTTCGGCGAAGGAAAACCACCCAGCATCACCAGCTCACGCGGCTGCCGCGCCGTCGATCTCGGCTACAACGTCGAGGAATCTCTTGTCGCCATCGCCCTCTGCGCCGACTCCACCCACGATCCCGAACTCACCGCCCTTGCCGGGAAATTACTCGAAGCCCACCTCGCCTTCATGCTCCCCGACGGCGGCTGGGACAACAGTTGGGGCACCCGCCAATCCAAATGGAGCTACTGGGGAAGCCGCACTTGCGATGGCTGCCAACCCGGTTACGCCGTCCTCGCCAAACACCACCCCGCCTTCGCCACCGCCGTCATCGAAAACACCCGCCTCTACCGCCGCTGCACTGCCGACGGCCTACTCCACGGCGGCCTCCACTACGTCAGCCACGGCGTAAAACCCTGTATCCATCACACCTTCACCCACGCCAAAGCCCTCGCCACCCTCCGTGACCACGGCGATCTCGCCCGCCAAATCCAAGCCACCGCACCACTCCCGCGTACCGTGGCCGACGGCGTCCGCGAGTATCCTGAAATCGCCGTCTGGACCGCCGCCCGCGGCCCATGGCGCGCAACCGTCACCGCCAACGACGTCATCTACCAAGAACAAGCCCAGGCACCCACCGGCGGCGCACTTTCCATGCTCTTCCACACCCAGGTCGGCCCCCTGTTCGCCGGGAGCATGGCTCGTTACCATCTCGTGGAAAAAAACAACATGCAGCTCCACCCAGATGCCGCCGACCATTCGCTCACCCCGCGCATCGAACTCTGGCAGGACGAAACATGGTTCACCCAACTCTACGACCTCACCGCCAATGTCACCGCCACCGATAAAGGCGGCATCATCACTTTCGAGGTGCTAGGCCGCCTGCTCAACGACGCCCGCCGCGAGCCAATACCCGAAAAATCCGCATTTTCCCTCACCTACCAACTCGACTCCGAGGCCATCACCTTCACCGCCCAAGCCCCCGATTTCAGCTCCTCCAAGAACCGACCCCGCCTCGTCATCCCACTCATTTCCCCCACCGGAGAAAAAGTCGAACAACCCACACCCGACCGCATCATCATCCACAAGCCGCAGGGCAAAGTCGTCATCCAAGCCAACGCCCCGCTGACCATCCAGCAAACCAAACGCACCCGCATCTTCAACCTCGTCCCCGGCTTCGAGGCCGTCCCCATCTTCGCCGAAATCCCACCTAGTGCCCGCCTCGAATGCCGCATCCGCGTGATCCTGCCGTGAGTATCACTTAACTAATAAATGCTTTTCCGCTCCTCGCCTCATCCACTAAAATTACAAACTCACCCTTTTGGGTGATAGACAAAACTCACTCTGCGGCTTAGATCTATAACTTAGTATTCACTAAACCTAGGATACTAAATAAACCTTTTTCCTCATGCTCCCATTTTGTTTGGAAGCGGAGGACTAAAAACAAAAAACAAAACCCATGATAAATAAAAACCAACTCATATCATCTGCAACACTATCGTCATTGGTCATGTTGACCGGAATCAGCTTGATGCAAGCAGCCACCAACTCCGCATTAAACCAAACAGGCAATGACCAGAAAAGTGCATTAGACGGTAAATCCACAATCACTATTAGCCCAATTGGCAGCTACGATTGGGAGTTCTTTAGAGTCGCGGCAGATGCAACCACTGGCACAAACTTATCTCCAAGAGCAGAGCGTGGCCTAGATCCAAACACAGGAGGAGCCAACCTGCAGGGAGTCAGTCTGACAGACGGCAAAAAAGTCATCATTCTGAAAGGTCAGTGTGACGTCAATAGTTGTAACGAGACCACGATCATGCAGATTTTTAATTATGACTCCAGTGCCACGGACACAAGTATTCCATACTTTATGCTGAAGGCAAAAAAGAGAGTAGGAACTAGCCAATGGCAACTGACCGACGGAGTAAACGACCTCTGCGTTATCAATGACGCATTTTTTAATTTTGAACTTCGCACCAACAATAAGCAATCGAGGCTCATCATCAGCCAAGGCGGAGCTTCAGTGTACAATGTGTTGCGAAATCTGGGTGGCGGCAGTGGCCGTGCAGGCATTACTCGGTTCCGTTTTGGTGCTTATCACAAAAACCCAAATCCTAATAAAGTCGCGGCTGAGGTTCGTTTCCGAATTACTCAAAGCAGCAGCATCACTGTTTCAACGCCGTTCACTGGCGTCTGAAACCAGAGGATCTGGAACATGATTCTGTTACCTCGCTCGGGACTCAGTCGTGGAGTCCCGAGCGTTTCGGTTTCAGTAGATGGTTGGAAAACACCAAAAGGGTTTCACTCTCATAACTCTGAACCCAAAAAATGAAAAACTCTCAGTTGATTTTTAAAATCGCTCTTTTGGTAATGGGCTTTTTACTTGGATTTCAAATCCGAGGTGGATTCACCGAGAATAGCCACGCACACAAGAATCAAAGCTCTACATCCGTGAAGGATTTTCGCTCGACTCGCTTTTCGAGTCATGCAGATAAAGATCATCCGGCAAGACACTCAGCTTCACGTTCATCCCTCGCAAATCACAAGGTAAGCTCCGATATTCTTTCGGACAGATTGCTGGAATTGCATCATGGCGATTTCCAGAAAATCATGAAAACGAAAGAGGAGGAAGGGATTCGAGAGTTTCTCATACTACTCGCTAGTAAAGATCCAGATGAGCTACTCACTGCAATTTCCAACCATCCAAAGTTATCGAAAGATCCAGGTCTTTTGCTGTCGATCATGAATGGAGTTGCTTTGAAAAACCCTATTTCTGCCTATGAGCTGCTTGCTAAACAACGCGGTGTTTTATCTCCTGAGTTATTTAACTCCATTTTAAACTCAGCTTTCTCGTCGATTGCAAAAAGCGATCCTCGTTTTGCCGCAACGTTGATTGATGAAATCACAAATCCGAAAGACAAAGAAGTTGCGATGATTGAACTATCAGAGGCTTGGATTAGAAAAGATACGAAAGAAGCACTGGAGTGGCTGAATCAAGTGATGCAATCCGGGGCTTCCAGCGAGACCGTCGAGCTATGCTACGAAAAGATTATGCTCGGCAGCGTGAATCATGATCCCTTGATGGTCGCGCAAACTATCAGTAAAATTGAATCCAGCAAACTCCTCCAGCGCCTAGTTCCTGCGCTAGGAGCCAAGATGGCGGAGACGAACCTATCCGGCGCAATCGAATGGGTGAAATCTATCCCAAACCAAGATGTACGGCAGGCTGGACTAAGTAAAATTATCGACATTCATGCTCAAGCTCATCCTGAACCGCTTTTTGATTTACTGGTTAGCGAGCTTCAGAAAGGTGATTCCAAACCATACTTGGATTTATCTTCGCTCACAAAGCATCATGCCGATTTTGTGATGAAGAATCTTTCGAGTCTGCCAACTACCTCGCAGCCTGATGCAGCCGAAAGAATCGCGCTGTCCATCGTCGAGCGTGATGGCCTTGATTCTGAACTCGTAAGCTGGATTCACAAACTACCACCCGGCGACGTTTTTGATCGAGCGACTGAAGTGTATGCGTTGAATCAAATCACCCGAAATGCCAAAAATGCGGTGGAATTTGCCGGGCAAATAGGAAACTCCGAGGCTCGCGCGAATCTATTATCTCGCTTGGTGGAAGATGCCAAAATTGACACGATTTCCCAACTCGGTGAAGCATTGGCGAATGTAGAACTGGAATCTGCGGTTCGTGAACAACTGAACCAACAAATCACCAAGCGCACCGCTGTCGAACTGACTCCACTCGTTTTGCCAAATTAGCCGAAGTTCAGACTTACAAGCGTGTTTTCCTGATTGGGGCTGCGAAAACATGTCGCCGCTTTCCGCTGACCGACATGTTAGCTGGTGGAAAAACTCCGCCTCCTTTTTTATTCTCAGGTCAATGAAATGAAACGAATCCTCTTCATCCTCACCGCCCTGCTTCTCGCATCGCCCGCTGCGGAGATAGCAAGCAAACCCAACGTCATCGTCGTCATCACCGATGACCAAGGCTACGGCGACTTATCTATCACCGGCAACCCGATCCTCAAGACGCCGAACTTGGACCGCCTCGCAAATGATGGCGTGCAACTCACCAATTTTCACGTGGACTGCTTTTGCACGCCTACCCGTGCGGCGTTGATGACAGGCCGCTACGCCCATCGCGTCGGCGGCTGGGGCACGGTCAATGGCCGCAACATGCTGCGCGACGGAGAAGTCACGATGGCAGATATTTTCCGCCACAGCGGCTATCGCACCGGACACTTTGGCAAGTGGCATCTCGGCGCGAATTTTCCCTATCGGCCCACCGACCGCGGCTTCGACGAGTGGCTTGGCAAGGGCGACGGCGGCACTGGCTGCACCACCGATTTCTGGAATAATGACCGCATGAACGACCACTACATTCACAACGGCCAGTGGGAGAAAAAAACGCGTCCCGGCTTCGAGGGCGATGTGTTTTTCGATGCGGCCATCGATTTCATTCGCGAAAATAAAACACGTCCATTCTTCACCTACCTCGCGCTCTACAATGCACACAACCCGTGCAGCCTGCCGGACGCGAAGACCACGAACGGTTTCTTTGAAACGATCACCCGCATGGATGAAAATTTCGGCAAGCTGCGGCAGTGTTTGAAAGAAGAGGGTTTGGCGGAAAACACGCTGCTGATTTTTCTAACTGACAATGGCTCGGCGGGCGGAGACAAGGTTTTCAACGCCGGGATGCGCGGTAGGAAGGGCTCACCCTTTGATGGCGGGCATCGCGTGCCGTGTTTCCTGTCATGGCCAGCCAGCGGATTGGAAATGCCTGCCACTGCGGATCGACTCACCGCGCACATCGACCTGCTGCCGACGTTGGTGGACGTGTGTGCGTTAGATCTCCCTAAGCCCGTGAAATTCGATGGTATCAGCCTCAAGCCTTTGCTCTCCGACTCGCGACCTAACTGGCCAGAAAGAACTCTCGTGATGGGTGCCGGTGGCAACAAAACCGGTCCCGATGCACCACCTCCATCGTTCGGGAGCAATTGCGCTGTCATGACCGACCGCTGGCGTTTGGTGAACGACGAAGAACTTTACGACATGACCAATGATCCCGGCCAACGCCGTGACATCGCCGACGATCAACCTGATGTCGTCAAACAACTGCACGCCGCCTATCAGAACTACTGGACAGACGTGAGTGCCGACGACAAGAACTGGCGTGGACGGCCCATTCTCGGATCAGAAAAAGCCCCGCAAGTGGATCTCTGCGCGGAGGAATGGTTCACCACCAAGGGCAACTGTCCGTGGAACCAAGCCGCCATCGCCAACGGTGCCGCTGCGTTTGGCCGTTGGCCCGTTCGCTTCGCCGAAGCGGGCACCTATCAGATCGAAGTCCGCCGCTGGCCGCGAGAAATCAAAGCGCCCATCGCTGGTGTCCCGAACGTCGAAAAAACCGTTGATGCATGGCTGGATGGCCGCCCTGTCGATGGATTGCTTTACGGGGGAAAGCCCCGCGCTTTACCCGTGAGTCGCGTTGAATTGAAAATCGTCGGCCAAGTATTGACTGCCGATGTCAGCACTGAGGACAGCGTGAAGATTTTCAACGTTGAGGTTCCTGCTGGTCCCGCAGACATTGAAGCCACGTTGCTCGACAAAAATGGAAAAGCCCTTTGTGGCGGCTATTTTGTCTCCATCAGAAAACCATAAGCCATGAAACTCATCCTCATCGCCCTACTACTCGCGCCACTTACTTTGTGTGCGGAAACCTCATTGAAACTCGCTGGCCTTTTTACCGACCACATGGTTTTGCAGCGCGATCAAGCCGTGCCCATCTGGGGCTGGGCCAAGCCCGGAGAAGAAGTCACCGTAGAATTCGCCGCTCAAAAAAAATCCGCCCGCGCGGACGTGGATGGCAAGTGGATGCTGAAGCTCGATCCACTCAAGGCCGATGCCGAGCCGCGTGAGCTGAAGGTCGGCAGCCTTGCCATTCGCGATGTGCTCGTCGGCGATGTCTGGCTCTGCTCCGGCCAGTCCAACATGCTTTTTAAAATGAACAAGGTGGAGAACGCGCCACAGGAAATCGCAACTGCAAATCACCCGAAAGTGCGCTTTTTCTCGGTGAAAGAGCAATTCTCACAAACTCCAGCGACCGAGGTAAAAGGCGAGTGGAAACCCGTTTCACCCGAGACGGTTAGCGATTGCTCGGCAGTCGCTTACTTCTTCGCCGCCGCATTGCAGGAGAAAATCGGCGTGCCCGTGGGCTTGTTAGTGAGTTCGGTAGGCGGCACTCGCATTCAGACGTGGATGCCGACTGAGACGCTTGTTCGGCTGGGTGAGGAGGCTCCGTTTATCGAGAAATGGAAGAACGTCCCGCCCGCAGAGTTTGAGAAAATCGCCGCTGACTACCGTGCCTATCAATATCGGCGTGGTATCCCGAATGACAAAACCGCGCCCGCGAAGCCGCCGAAGATGCGCTGCCATGACTGCCCTGGGGCTTTGCACTGTGGCATGATCGCGCCGTTGCAGCCGTTCGCGATCCGTGGCGCGCTTTGGTATCAGGGCGAAGCAAATTCTGGACAACCGGAGCCTTACCAAAAACTGCTGCCTGCATTGATCGCAGACTGGCGGACCGTGTGGGGAAAAAATTTACCCTTTCTGTTCGTGCAGCTTGCTCCGTTCAAGTCCATCCATCCTGCATTTCGCGAGGCACAACACCGCATCTGGCAACAGACGCCTAACACCGCGATGGTAGTCACCACGGACGTGGGCGACGCCGACGACATCCATCCCACCCGCAAGCGTCCGGTGGGTGAGCGCCTCGCTCTAGCAGCACGCGCGATCAGCTACGGCGAGCAGGTGGAATTTTCCGGCCCAGTCTTCAAGAGCATGAGCATCGAGCGTGAGCGTGCGGTGATTTCGTTCAGCCACCTCGGCAGCGGACTGATGGCAAAAGGCGAGACACTCACCGGATTCACCATCGCGGGCGATGATGGGAAATTCGTCCCTGCCAGTGCCGTGATCGAAGGAGCAAACGTGGCTGTTAGCTCGGACAAGATCACCAAACCAACTGCCGTCCGTTACGGCTGGGCCACGGTGCCTGATGGAAATTTTTTCAACCGCGACGGCCTGCCCGCTGTGCCGTTCCGCACCGATGTTTCGGCAGACCTCAAACCAAAGGGCAGGCAAAAATAAACTGCTTGTGAAACCCGCGATCGTTCAGCCATTCAGTTTGTTTGCTCATGTCATCACGCGCGTGAGTGTTACTTGGGCCATCCTCATTTCTGCGACTCTATCCGCCCAAACTCCGAATCTCATCCTCATCCTCGCGGACGATCTCGGCCACGGCGATCTCGGCGTCACCGGCAGCACGCAGATCCCCACGCCGCACATTGATTCGCTGGCGGCTAGCGGCGTGCGGTTCACCAACGCTTATGTGAGTTCGCCGGTTTGTGCGCCGTCGCGTGCCGGATTGCTGACTGGTAAGCACCCGGTTAGTTTTGGATTTCGTGACAACCTCGCCCCCTGCCAGCCGGGTCACGATCCTGAATTCGTCGGCCTGCCGCCCAATCAACCGACGCTTGCGGAGCGGTTGAAAAAACTCGGCTACACCACCGGTATCGTCGGCAAATGGCATCTCGGTGAGTTGCCAAAATTCAGCCCGCTTCAGCGCGGCTTCGACGAATTTTGGGGCTACCTCGCGGGATCGCACGACTATTTCAGCGCTGAGTCTGGTGGCGAAAAGCAAATGGCTGGACCCATCCTCTGCAACTTTAAGAATCCGAAACCGCTCACCTATCTCACCGACGATCAAGGCGACGAATGCGTCGATTTCATCCGCCGTCATCGTCAGCATCCGTATTTCCTCTTCGCCTCCTTCGCCGCGCCGCACTCGCCGATGCAGGCGACGGATGACGATTTGAAACGCTTTGCCCACATCGACGACAAACTCCGCCGCACCTACTGCGCCATGGTCTATCGGCTGGATCAAAACGTCGGGAAAATCCTCGCCGAGCTGCGTGCTCAGGACGCCGAGCGCGACACCCTCGTGGTTTTTCTGAGCGACAACGGCGGCCCAAGCGCGCCCGGAATCAGCAACGCCTCACTCAACGCGCCCCTGCGCGGCAGCAAGACGACCGTGCTCGAAGGCGGCATCCGCGTGCCGATGATCGTCCGTTGGCCCGCAGTTTTGCCCGCCTCTCAGACGCTGGATGCGATGGTTTCCTCACTCGACATCCTGCCCACCTTCGTCGCTGCGGCGGGTGGCTCGATTCAGAAGTCCGATGCCCTCGCAGGAGTGGATTTACTGCCATTTCTATCCGGGAAAAACTCTCTGCCATCGCACGCCTCGCTGACGTGGACCTACACCGTTGGAAGCGCGATTCGCATTGGCGATTGGAAGTTAGTTCGTCTGCCAGACCGTCTGCCAATGCTCTATCACCTCGCGAAAGATCCTGCCGAGCAAAGTGATCTCGCGCTGGAGCACCTCGACAAAACTCGCGAAATGCTGCGCGATCTCGGCCAGTGGGAACTACGCAACGCCAACCCGATTTTCCGCGAACCTGCCGACTGGCGGGTGAGGCATTTGAAATTTTACGACAGCGACTATCAGCTCACTCAGCCCAGTCCGACTTCCGACGAGAAAGAGTAGCTGAAATTTCTCGGATTCAGCGTTTGACGGGTCCGATCGTTCCGCCGACGACGAACTCCGCGCGGGTGTGAGTTTCGCGGCGGTCTTTTTTTTCGCGGGCGATGTTGCTGGCCCATCCGACCGTCCGCCGCAAAATGGGCAGGTGGTCCCAGCTCACGTGCGCGATCATCGGGCGGCACCATTTGTAGGCGGAATCCGAGTCCGTGCTTACCAACGAGACATCCCCCGGCACGAGCAGCCGTTTCCGGGCCAGAAATTGCAGCGTGGCGACCACCATCATCAGCTCGTCCACAATCAACGCCGTGGGTGGCGTCACCTGAAATAGGCTTTCCAGCCGTGATTGAAAACCTTCGATGCCATCGTCCCAATCCGGCAGGTGGTAAGGTCCGGGCGTGATACCGTGGGCTGTCAGCTCGGCGAGAAATGCGCGCTCGGGAGCTCCTGGCATCGGCAACCTGCGATCTGGGCGGACTAGGCAGACGATTTTTTGATGTCCGTAGCCGAGCAGTCGGCGGGTAGCCTCCGCCACGGCGGATGATTTGTCCGGCCCCACACTGGCGATTGGCACGCCCCGCCGCCGCCCAAAAAGGGCGAATGCCGGTCTGGCTTGCGAGGAAAACCACTCCGTGATTTCCCGTGGAGCCGAGCACACGATCCATGCGTCGGCTTCGGTTTTATCCACCAGTCTGGAAACGCGCTTCACATTCATCCCCAGTTCCAGGAGCGAGGCGCGGGCGAAGAACGCGTCATGCCCGGCCTGCCGCAGTGCGTGGACCACATCAGAAACAATTCCCTCGTTCAGTGTCGAAGGCTCATAGGTCAGAATTGCGATTCTGAGTCGGCGTTTGTCATTCGATAGGGTGGCCGTCGCGATCCGACGGACACGCCCCACTCCCTGCGGGGCTAGCAGTCCCTCGCGCTCTAGCAGCCGCAGAGCCGCTTCCACGCTGGTGATTCCCACTTCGAACTGCTTCGCAAGCTCAGTCCTGCCCGGCATGTTCCCGCCCCATCGCCCGCTGGCGATTTCACCCCGCAGGTGCGCCGCGATCTGCTCGGGAATGGATAGGATTTTCAGTTGGCTCACTGGACTCGAACTTGCATGAAATCCATGCGGGTAAGAAAGAAAAAAGATTTCGACTGGAGGGCGTTAAATGCGCAACTAGGGGTGAATACAACCAAAACGGCACTGCTTGTGCTTCCCCCGGATTTGGTGAACTTGCCCAATGCCCCGACCTCAAAAAGCAATTTCCCGAGCACAAAATTCCGTTCAGACCACGCTCTCTCTCATTTTTGCCATCAACCTCCACTTCCCTCCAAAATTCTAATACCAACACCATGAAATCCCGTCTTCCTCTCACCTCCGGTCTTTCCTTCCCGCTCGCTGTCGCCATTGCGGCCTTTTCTCCCGCCTCTGCTGCCATCATCACTTGGGATGCCGGTGGCGGTGGTGGAGCTGTGACCGACGGCGGTGGCGCGTGGCTGGGCGCGAATTTATGGAACAACGCGACCGTGGCTGCCACTTGGACCACGGGTGACGATGCGGTGTTCGGAAACGCGGGTGCTGGCGGTGCGGTCACGCTTGCCAGTCCGACGACCGTCAACTCCCTCACTCTCAACTCTTTCACCGGCACCTACACGCTGGGCACCACCACCAGCACCATCACGCTCAACAACGGCATCACGAAAAATACAGGCGCGGGAGCTGCCACGATCATCAGTCCTATTACTTTGAGCGCGGCCCAGAGCTGGGCCAATAACTCCGCCGGATTGCTCACTGTAGGCACTGGCGCAGTAGCGAATGGAGGTTTCCTGCTCACCCTCGGCGGCACGGGAAATACTACGATCTCTAGCGTCATCAGCGGTCTGGGCGGCCTCACCAAGTCAGATGCTGGCATTGCCACCCTCGCCGGGGCGAATACCTACGGCGGGGCTACTACCATCAACGGCGGAGTTCTCTCAGTCGCTACTCTGGCCAACGGCGGTGCTGCCAGCGGCATTGGTAATTCCAGCAACGCCGCCACCAATCTCGTCTTCGGCGCGGCCACTGCCACCCTCCGCCACACGGGTGCTGCCGCAAGCACCAACCGCAGTTTCACCCTCAGCAGCGGCGCGGGCGGTGGCGCATCCATCGAAGCCTCCGGCACGGGCGCGCTCACCCTCGATAACGCCGTTCCCATCGCCTACGGAACTGCCGACGAAACGCGCGTTTTGACCCTCGGCGGCACGAATGCTCTTGAAAACAACTTCGGAAAAGTCCTCGCCGACAACGGCACCGCAGCCACCAGCCTCGTCAAAAACGGAGCTGGAAACTGGTTGCTCACCGCCGCAAACGCCTACACTGGGGGTTCGACCGTCAACACGGGAGCACTCGTTTTCCGCACGCTCGCCGCGAAGCCCGCCACCGGGACTCATGCCTTCGCCGCAGGCACGACCCTCGGCCTCGGAGTGGGTGGCGCAAATTTCACCACTACCGATGTGGACAACGCCTTTTCCGGCGCCCTGGGTGGAAATCTCAGCAACGTCACCGTGACCGCCACCACCCACGTCGGCATCGACACCACGGTGGGAAATCTTTCCTACGCCACCGACATCGGCAGCGTCACGAAAGGACTCACGAAATTCGGAGCCAACACCCTCACCCTCGGCGGCACAAATAGTGCCTACACCGGAGCCACCACGCTGGTGAACGGCACGCTTGCAGTCAGCACCCTAACGAATGCCGGGGCAAACAGCAGCATCGGCAACTTCCCCACCGCAGGTGCCACGGGACTCAGCTTAGTGGGCGGCACCTTCAGCTACACGGGCACCAGCACGACGACGGACCGCGGATTCACCGTCACCGGAGCCGCCAAAAAGACCATCTCCGTCGGCACGGGAATCAATTTAACCCTGGGTGCTTCCGTGAAAAATGAAAGCATCGCCACTGCTGCGGCAGATGCTCTGAATTTCGCTGCCAGCGGTGCAGGCAGTAGCATCACCATGAGTTCGCTGACCATCGCGGCGGGTTCCAGCCCAGACTTTAACATCACCACGAATAATCCCACCGTCACGATCCAGAACCTGAACGTCACCGGCTCCAACGTGATCGCCCAGCGGACCGGCACGGCACTGCTCAATGTCGGAAACATCACTGGCACGGGAGCAAGTGGCTGGTTTTCCAACATGAATATCACCGGTGTGGTTTCAGGATACACAGGGACGATTGTCTTAGGGGCCGATGTCACTTTATCAGGACTCAATACCTTCGATACCAACGTCTTGGTTCAACAGTCTGGGATTTACCGATACAACTCGATCAAAAGTGTGGGTGGTGGGGCGAGTGCCTTGGGCGCACCGACGACTGTGGCCAATGGTACGATTAGCGTCGGCAACTTTGGCAATAGCCCGACTTTCAGATACGTCGGAACTGGCGACACCAGCAACCGTGTCCTGAATTTGAGAGGTGGGGCCACCATCAATATCGAGCAAGCAGGCACTGGCGAGCTGCATTTCACGGGCAACACCATCGCGGATACCACCAACACCGGTGCGAAGATCCTCAACTTCACTGGCTCGACAGCCGGCACGGGGAAATTCAGCGGCATCATCGTGGAGCACACGACGACCAATAAAACTTCTGTTTCCAAATCCGGTACCGGCAAGTGGACGCTCGCAGGCGCGAATGTCTATACCGGCACGACCACCGTCACTGCGGGCACGCTGCTCATCAACGGCAGCCAAACAGCCGCCAGCGGAGCCGTGAGCGTGGCCGCGAATGCGACTCTCGGCGGCACTGGCACCCTCGGCGGAGACACAGCCATCGCCGACAACGGCAGGCTGGAGTTCAACCTCAGCACCGCCCCCGGAAGCCATGACAAGCTGGAACTCACCACTGCCAAGGCACTCAGCTTCGGCGCGAACGCCACGCTCACCATCACCTCCAGCGGCGGGGCGACTACCGGACTCTACACCCTCGTCACCGCTCCCGGCGGCATCGGTGCTCTTCCGGCTTTCACCGTCAATTTGCCCGTGGGCTGGGCTGCATTGCCACCCGCGATTTCAGGAAATGATCTGGTAATCAACATCACTTCCATCGGCGGTTCTGCCTACGACACTTGGAAAACCGCCAATGCTCCCGGCAGTAACCCGGGCGACGACACCGACAACGACGGCGTCACCAATGCGGTCGAATTCGTGCTCGGCGGCAGCTCTGCCACCCAGGATCTCGACAAGCTGCCCACGGTTTCCGCCAGCGGTGCGAACTTGACTCTCACCTTCAAGCGCGCCATTTCCTCCATCGACCCGAAAACCGCTGTGCTCATCGAAACCAGCACCGATTTGGTCACATGGAACACCGCCCCCTCGCCCTACACCGTGCCTGATGCCGCCATCGCTGGCCCGCCCGTCACTGTCGTCGAAGACACGCCCGCAGGCTTTGATACCGTCACCCTCGCTGTGCCGCAGTCACCAGACACCAAGAAATTTGCCCGCCTCAAGGTGGTCATCACGCCGTAAGAACGCCGCCGTCTTTTGACATCCGACAACTCGCCTCCTATCCCCATGAAATCCCGCTCCACCGCCCGTCTTTCCCTTCCGCTTGCCACCGCCATCGCCGCGCTTCTCGCCCCGCAGTCCGCGCAAGCCGTCGATTACTGGTGGGACTCCAACAGCACCACCGGAGGCTTCGGCAGCACCACTGGCACTTGGGGAACTAGCACGTTTTGGAGCACCAACAGTGCCGGAACCAGTGCCACGGCTAACACGGCTATTACTTCCGCTGATGTCGTCAATTTCGGAACCGCCACCCTCAACTATGCGAACGGCACCATCGGCATCGCGGCGGGCGGCGTGACAGTGAACTCGATCGTTTACGGCACTGCCCAAACGACGGCCATCAATCTTGGCACTGCGGGTAACGCTCTCACTCTGGCGGGCACCACGCCCACGATCACGGTGAACAATCTGAGTGCCACCCACACGATTATTTCGCCGATTGCAGGGAGCGCAGGACTCACGAAGGCGGGAAATGGCATTCTCGTTCTCTCTGGTACGAACACCTACACTGGCGGCACCAGTGTCAACGCTGGCACCCTAGGATTTCGCAATTTGGCCTCGAAGGTCTCGTCCGGGACTCACGCATTTGCGGCGGGCACCACCCTTGGGCTTGGCGTGGGCAGTGCTGGTTTTTTCACCACTACCGATGTGGATAATGCCTTCGCGGGAACCATGACGGGAAATCTCAGCAATGTCACGGTGGCCGCCACCACCAACGTCGGCATCGACTCCACGGCGGGAAACGTGAACTACGCCACAAACATCGCCTCGGTATCCAGAGGTCTCACCAAGCTGGGCATAAACACCCTAACACTTGGAGCCAACAACGCCTACACGGGTGCCACCACGATTGCGGGCGGCACGCTAGCGGTGAGCACGTTTGCGAACGCCGGAGCAAACAGCAGTATCGG
The DNA here is from genome assembly GCA_031414935.1 of Luteolibacter sp. Taxonomy (GTDB): domain Bacteria; phylum Verrucomicrobiota; class Verrucomicrobiia; order Verrucomicrobiales; family Akkermansiaceae; genus Luteolibacter. The sequence continues at coordinate 25,406 of JANOQR010000110.1, read as the reverse complement.
CAACTTCGCCACAGCCGGGGCGACTGGACTCACGCTATCCGGTGGAACCTTCAACTACACCGGAGCCAGCACGACCACTGACCGCGGGTTCACCGCTATCGGGTCAGTTAAAAATACCATTTCCGTCGGAACGGGAGTGAATTTATCCCTAGGTGCTTCCGTGAAGAGCGAAAGCACGGCCATTGCCGCAGCAGATGCTTTGACTTTCACCGCCAGCGGTGCGGGCAGCAGTATTACCTTCAGTTCGCTGACCATCACGGCGGGAACCAACCCGGACTTTAACATTTCCACCAACACTCCCACCGTCACGATTCAGAATTTAAACGTCACTGGCAGCAACGTGATCGCCCAGCGGACGGGCACAGCATTACTCAACGTGGGAAATATCAATGGCACTGGAGCGAGTGGCTGGTTGTCCAACATGAATGTCACGGGTGTGATTTCCGGTTATACGGGGACGATTGTCTTGGGAGCAGATGTCACGTTGTCGGGACTCAGCACCTTCAATGCCGCGATTCAAGTTCAGCAAGCCGGGATTTATAAGTTCAACTCCATCAAGAACGTCAACGGCGGAGCCAGCGCCTTGGGAGCACCGACGAACGTGACCACCGGCACGATCATTTTCGGCAACGGCGGCAATACTCCAACACTCGAATACAACGGCACGGGCGACACCAGCGACCGGGTTCTGAATTTGGTTGGCACGACAGGGAACCCCACCCTCAGACAATCCGGCACGGGTTTGCTGAAATTCACCAGTGCCCTCACCGCCACTGGCGCGGGTAGCAAAACCCTGATTCTTTCCGGGTCCACCGCAGGCACTGGAGAACTCGCCGGAGCCGTCGTGAACAACTCTGGCACCAACACCACGTCTATCACCAAAACCGGCACCGGCACATGGACGCTCTCGGGTGCCAGCACCTATACCGGGACGACAGCGGTCGAAGGCGGCACACTCATAGCCGGAGCGAATGCCCCGTCCGCCAGCAATGGCGCGTTTGGGAATGCGTCTTCGGAGGTCAGCCTCGGCGTGGCGGGCGGCAACAACAATGCCAGCATCCTGATTGGTGGAGCCTTCGGCGTCGGACGCAACATCCGGCTTCTCACCAACAACACCACCGATGCCGGAACGCGCATCCTAACCCTCGGCGGCAACACAGCCCACAATTCCATCTTCTCCGGAGACGTTACCCTCGGCACGGCGAGCCAAGCGGGTCGCGGCCTGACTCTCACCGCTGCCAGCGGCGGTCAGGTCACCTTTTCCGGCGTGATCCAAGATCCCGCAACCATGGATGCTACCGCCTATACCGTGACAAAAGCGGGATCTGGCACGGTGGTATTCAGCAACACGAACACCTACACTGGCGCGACCTCCGTCACCCAAGGCACGCTGTTGGTCAATGGCTCGACTGCCTCCACCAGTGCCGTCTCGGTTTCCTCCGGTGCGACTCTGGGCGGCACTGGCACCGTTGGTGGAGCCGTTAGTATCGCGGGTTTCCTCTCGCCGGGCGCGTCCATCGAGACCCTCGGCACTGGCACCTTGTCCTTCGCCAACAGCTCGACCTTGGTGCATGAACTCGATTCCAGTGTTGCCGCCTCCGTCGGTTCCGACCTGCTGAAAGTCACTGGCAATCTCAACCTCGTCGGCACCGTCGGCCTTTCCTTGGACGACATCGCTTTGGCCGATGTGGCCTTCACGGTGGGTGATGTTTTTTCCCTCATCAACTACACGGGTACTTGGAACAATGGACTGTTCACCTTCGGCCTGAACGAACTCGCCGACGAAGAGGAATTCACCTTCGGCCTAAATACTTGGCGGATCAGCTACAACGACGCCACAGGCGGCCTGAACTATACGGGCGAATACGCCGGAGGATCTGATTCCTTTGTCAACCTCACCGTCGTTCCCGAATCCCGCGCCGCACTACTTGGCGGACTTGGCATGCTCGCCTTGCTGCGCCGCCGCCGCGATGCTTAAACCTATTCTGAAGTATCGAGCTTTCTCCCAAGTCCTCGCGATGTTAAAAACTTTGCGGTGGCATAGAGCTATTGTAGTCCTCCAAAGCAAATATTTTCACAAATCATTCAAAACCCAAAATCAAAAAAAGTTTAACATGACTGCTCGTATCCTGTCTTTAGCCCGCCTCTCTCTTCCGCTCGCGTCTGCCATCGCCGCATTGCTCGCCCCACAGGCGCAGGCCACCGATTACTGGTGGGACTCGGACGGCACTACGGCGGGCTTCGGCAACACCACAGGCACTTGGGGAAACAGCGCGTTCTGGAGCACCAGCAACGCCGGGACCGCGACTCCGACGGCGGCGGTGACCACTTCAGCGGATGTTGTGAATTTCGGCACCGCCACGCTCAACTACGCCAACAGCGCGGTCGGCATCGCGGCAGGCGGCGTGACCGTGAACTCCATCCTCTACGGCGCAGGCCAGACGACCGCCATCAATCTCGGCACCGTGGGCAACGCCCTCACTCTGGACGGCACGACGCCCACCCTCACGGTGAACCACGCGACCATCGCCCAGACCATCCTTTCCCCCATCGCGGGCAGCGCGGGACTCACCAAGGCAGGTGCAGGAAATCTCGTCCTATCCGGCACCAACACCTACACCGGAGCCACCAACATTTCGGCAGGAACGCTCACCGTGAACAACTTGGCGAATGCCGGGGCGAACAGCAGCATCGGAAATTTCCCCACTGCCGGAGCCACGGGACTCAACCTCACCGGCGGAACTCTCAGCTACACCGGAGCCAGCACGACGACGGATCGCGGGTTCACTCTCACCGGTTCAACTGCGAAGACGATCACCGTCGGCTCTGGAGTGAGTTTGACCTTGGGTGCCTCCGTGAAGAATCAAACCACCAATGGGGTCACTTTCACCGCCACAGGTGCGGGCAGCAGCATCACCCTCAGCTCCCTGTCTATCACTGCGGGAACCAATGCGGACTTCAACATTTCCACCAACACTCCCGCAGTCACGATCCAGAATTTAAACGTCACTGGAGCCAACGTGATCGTCCAGCGGACAGGCACGGCAGTGGTCAATATTGGAAACATCAATGGCACTGGCGCGAGTGGCTGGCTTGGTAATATGAATGTCACAGGTGTGATCTCTGGCTACACCGGACAACTGGTATTGGGCAGTGAGTTCGTCAATTTAACCGGACTCAACACCTCCGATTTTAACGAGGTACTCATCCAGCAAGCCGGGACTTACACCATCAACACGATCAAAAACTGGGGTGCCGGCGCCAGTTCCTTGGGAAATCCATCGACCGCAGCACGGGGGCGGATCCAGTTTGGCAACGGCGGCAATAATCCCACGCTCAAATACACCGGTACCGGTGACACCACCGACCGGACTCTGCATTTGAGAGGCTCGGGCACCTTGAATTTAGAACAAGCAGGCACGGGTCTTCTGAAATTCACGGCAAACACCACTGCGGATACCACCAACACCGGAGCCAAGACTCTGAGCTTCACCGGTTCGACAACTGGCACTGGCGAGTTCAGCGGTGCCATCGTGGAACACACGACTACCAACAAAACCTCCGTATCGAAAAACGGCACAGGTAAATGGACGCTCTCCGGCGCGAACACCTACACAGGCACCACCACGATCAATGCCGGCACGCTCGCCCTCGGCGCGAACAACGTCATCCCCGACACCTCCGCCGTCTCCATCGGTTCGGCCATCCTCGATGCCGCCACTTTCACCGACACCGCTGGCACACTCGCCGTCACTGGAGCCGCCACCATCAATCTCGGCAGCGGCGCGGCTTTAACCTTCGCCGATAGCAACGCCATCGCATGGCCCGGAACGCTCAATATCACCGGAACTTTCACCTCCACCGCCCTCCGTTTCAGCAACTCGGGCGGTGGCCTCACGGTGGCTCAACTCGACAAAATCACCGTCAACGGCGCCGGACTGGGTGACTACTCGCTCAACTCGAGCGGCTATCTCATCTACGATGCTGGACCGCCCGACACCACCGCACCGACTCCTAGCCCCATGACATTTGCCACCGCGCCTGCGGCTGCCAGTAGTGATAGCATCACCATGACCGCCACCACTGCCACCGATGCCAGCGGCGTGGATTATTTCTTCGATGAAACCAGCGGCAACCTCGGCGGCACGGACAGCGGCTGGCAAAGCAGCCCCACCTACACCGACACCGGACTCTCACCCAGCACCAGCTACACCTACACCGTCACCGCACGCGACCGAAGTGCCGCTTTGAATGCGACCACCGCTTCTGCCTCTGCCTCGGCGACGACCAGTGCCGCTCCGCTTTCCACCGTCTGGAACGTGCAGTTTGCCAGCAGTTCCGGCAACCAAATCACCACCGCGGATAACTTCATCGGCGCAGCCACGGAAAACACCGCGAACAGCACCTGGAACCGCGTCGCCACCCTGCCGCAGACCGGCATGGTCCTGAAAAAATCCACCAGTGAAAACACCAGCATTTCACTCGATTTCAACGGCGGATCGCTCGGCACGCAAAATCTCCTCAGCGGCAGCAAAATCTTCAACAGCCGTGTCGGCGGCGGCTCGACCAGCACGATGACTCTGAAAGGACTCACCATCGCCAATTCCTACGATCTCGTGGTTTACTCGGATTGGTGGTGGAAAAATGGCGATGCACTGCCGATCACACAAACGAGTGGCAGCGGTCTCGTTGGCACCTTCTTTATCAACCGCGTTCAGTCCGGCAGCGACGGCAGCGTGCTCGCGATCACTCAGGATACCAACCCGGCAAACGTCACTTCCGGCGCAGGCAATACCGGAAACTGGATGCGCGTCAACGGCCTCACTCCCACGCTCGCGGGCGAACTCGCCTTCAGGCTCACCGATGGCAACAATACCCCGTTCAACGGCTTCCAACTCATCGCCACCCCGCTCGCTCCCAAAGCAGACATCCTTTTCCTGAGTCTGGCCTCGAATCCGCCCTCGATCCGAGATGCCGTCTTCAGCGGAACCAACGTCACCTTGAAAGTTCCCTTCGGCACCAATGTCACCAACCTCGCCCCCACCTACACGCTGTGGCCCGGAGCCACCTGCACCACGCCATCCGGCACGGCGAGAAATTTCACCACGCCACAGACCTACACGGTCACCTCATCGGATTTGCTCATCACTAAGAACTACACCGTGACGGCGGTGATCGCCCCGCCCCTGCCGGAGTTCACCCTCTCTGCTCCGGCAAACTGGAACGGACGCACCACCATCACCGCGCAGCCCGTCATTTCCAACCTCGCCCTGCTGCAAGCCAACAACGGCACCAATTTCACCTACAACTGGAGTGCCAGTGGCGTGGCCGTCACCCAAACGACCTCACCCGGCATCATGACGCTCACTCGCTCGCAAGGCAGCGGCCCTTTGCTCGTCACGCTGACCCTGAACAACGGCACGGAAAACGTCACCGCCTCGACGACCATCACCATCACAGAACCCGCCACCGATCCGTGGGTAGAGCGTACACCACTCGCCAACGAGAAACCGTTGAACAACCAGTTTTTCGCCCGCAATCCCTTCACCAATCTCGGCACGATTTTCTATCGCGGCACGCAGTCAGGCACGCCAGATGATGTTTTCCTCAAAGTCTATCGCACGCCCTCCGGCGGTTCGGAAACGCTCTATTCCACCACCCGCCAGTCGCTCATCGGCGGTGCGTATGATTTCACCGCACAAATCGACGGCGGCCTCTTCACCTACCGCGTCGTTTATGGCACCCGCACCACTGGCGTGGATACGGATGTCGCCACCGTGAACAACCTCCTCTGCGGCGACGCCTTCATCATCGAGGGTCAGTCCAACGCCCAAGCCACCGCCAACGATGATGCTACGGCAAATCCTCAGGTTAATACCGTTGTTCCATGGGTGAAAACCTATGATGCCTCGCTGGGCTGGGGGCCAGCCTACGCCAAGCCCTTGAGTCCAGAATGGGGCAGCAAAGTCGGCTACTGGGGCATGAAACTCGCGCAAGACATCGTCGCCCAACATTCGATGCCCATCTGTCTCATCAACGGCGCACTCGGCGGGACATACATCGCCCAGCACCAACCAAATCCGGCCAACCGCACCGTCGGAGCTGGCACTTACGACATTTACGCCAACCTGCTCAACCGCGTCATCGCGGCACGCCTCACCCACGGCATTCGCGGAGTTTTCTGGCACCAAGGCGAGAGTGATGCCGCCAGCTTCGGCCCGCCCCTAGAGCCGGATTATCTGTCCTATGAGCAGTATTTCCTGAGCATGTCCTCCGCTTGGAAACAGGATTTCCCGAACTTCCAACGCTACATCATGTTCCAAATCGCTCCCAATCCCTGCGGCATCGGTCCCTTTGCCAGCGAGATCCGCGAAGTGCAACGCCAGCTTCCCCGCTTGTATTCCAACATGAGCCACGTCAACACCATCGCAGTCCCCGGCTACGGAGGCTGCCACTACACCAAAGCGGGATATGAAAATCTCGCCAGCCGCGTGCTGCCTGTGGTCAAGCGCGACTTCTACGGCGTAACATTCCCCGCCGCCGTCACGCCGCCCAACCTCGTCCGAGCGTATTTCACCAGCGCCGCTAAAACGTCCATCGCCCTCCAGTTCGACCAACCGATGAGCTGGAGCAGCTTTTCGCTCCCCAACTGGCATGTGAACGATGTTGCTGGCCTCGTCACCTCCGGCAGCGCCTCGGGAAACACCGTTACCCTCCAATTGTCCAGCGCCGCAGCCGCAAACTCCACCCTCGACTACGTCAAAGACACCTGGAACTACACCGAGTCGTCATCCACCCTGCTCTTCGGCGCAAACGCCATCCCCGCGCTCACCTTCGCCAATGTCACCATCGGCGCGCTCGCTCCCTACGAGGCATGGAGTAGCTCGAAAAACCTTAGCGGCCTCGCTGCCGCAGCCGATGCCGACCCCGACAACGACGGCGTGGAAAATGCTATCGAGTTCATCCTCGGTGGCGAGCCAAACCCAGCAAACCCCGGCTCGAACTCGACCGCCTTGCTCCCGACATCCATCCGCAACGGCGCTGGCGATCTCATTTTCACCTTCAAGCGCAAACTCGCCTCGGCAGGCGGCGTGACGCCCGCTTTCCGCTGGTCCACCGACCTCACCTTCCCCGCGCTCAACACCGTGCCCATCGGCGCGACGAGTTCCACCACGGACGGCATCATCGTCGCGATCAGCGTCTTCGATGCCGCCACTGACACGATCACCATCACCGTCCCGGCGTCCAAAGCCGCGGGTGGGAAATTGTTCGGACGCCTCCAAGCCGCGACGCCATGAATTTAGACAGCTTTTCCGGTGATGAAATAAATCCACAGACATGCCGCCATCACCCAGATGAAACAGGAGTTTTTCCAGACACTCGCCTTGCGCCTCCGGGTGATTCTAGCCGCGATGACGGTGGTTCCTCTCCCCGCCCACGCGTGGGAGCAAGGCGGTCCCACTGACATCGGCTACACGGAGGAACCCTTCTTCTGGAGCCGCGCGAATCCGGGCCGGGATTTCGACTTCGGCCCGGTCGGCGTCACCGGACTGGTGATCGATATCAAGGAGGGAAAAGTCGTTACCGTCCGGGAAACCACGCCATCCACCCCGGCGGCGGGTAAATTTCAGAAGGGCGATGTGCTCACCGCAGTGAACGGCAAATCATTCGAAGGCCGCGATCCGCAACAGGTGCTCGGCTTGGCTCTCACCGATGCAGAAGCTGGCAATGGTCGGCTGTTTTTCGAAGTCGTGACTGCTCAGGAAAAGCGCAACGTGACGATCACTATCCCCGTGATGGGAGCCTACAGCGCGACATGGCCGCTGAAATGTGCGAAGTCAGACCGCATCATCAGAGAGGCAGTCGCATACTACGGCGGCGACTCATTCACGAAGGGTGAGGATTTTACAGCGCACAACATCGAGGGTGCCTTGGGCTGCCTGTTCCTGCTATCCACTGGCGATGACGTTCACCTTCCAAAGGTGAAGACTTATCTCGCCGGAAACAAAGTCAGTGGCAGCAACTGGATCAGCGGTTACAACGGCATTCTCTGTGCCGAGTATTTCCTGCGCACGGGCGACAAAGCGGTGCTGCCATTGCTCCAGAATTACTGCGACACGGCCAAGAGGCATCAGAAATTCAACAGCGGTTGGAACCACGGCGGAGAGGGTTTCGCGCCTCGCTACACCTCGGGTGGCTTGATGAATGCAGCCGGAAATCAGATCCTCACCACTTTACTCATGGCATCCGAATGCGGAGCCAATGTGGACCAAGAGACATTGCACGGCGGCTTGCGCTTCCTCTACCGCTTCGCCGGTCGCGGCACGGTGCCTTACGGCAATCATCGCGGTGAGGGCGGACTCGGCTCGAATGGCAAGGACGGCATGGTCGCCGCTGCCATGCACGTCGCGACTGGTGCGCGTGGCGATGTCGCCATTTATCAAAAAGCCCGCGACTACCTCGCCATGTCCATCCTCCAGAGCCACCCGGTGATGGTCCAAGGCCATGGCGACGAGGGGCGCGGCGACGCGATCTGGCGCTCGATCACCTCATCCTACCTTTTGGAAAGCCAGCCCAAGCTCTATCACGAATCCATGCACCGCCTGCGCTGGTGGTATGATCTAAGCCGCCGTCCGTCGGGCGCATTTGGGGTTTCGTTGACCCCGTCCAGATTCAACAACGAAGGCTCCGGTGCTGCGCTTGCGATGGCCTTCACCGCACCGCGTAAAACACTTCGCATCACCGGTGCGCCGCGCTCGCCCCATGCCCGGGATTTTACCCTGCCAGCATCGCTTTGGGGCACCCCGGCAGATCAGGTCTTTCACTCGATCAAGCCCATTGATCGGTTCATGAAACTCGCTCCCGACGAGCCGATCCACCGTCCATTTTTCCGTTTCGGCTCGGCCTACAGCAAGCCACGCTTCGATGCGGCCACCATCGGAAAACCTGAGATCCTCAAATGGATCGGCCACCCGAACTACCTGATCCGTGCCCAAGCCGCCAAGGCCCTGCGCGTGATCGGCGACACCGGGGAAATCGAAAAACTACTCGCCGATCCCGATCCGCGCGTCCGCCGCGCCGCGCTCGATGGCTGGATCGACTACAACTACTGGTTCGGTCGTGGCAAAGACGCACTGACCGCAAGTAAGATCACCCCCGGGATGCTCACCGCCGTCCGCAAAATGCTCGCCGATCCCGCCGAGGCATGGTGGGTGGTCGATGGCGCACTCATGGCGATGAGCTTCGCGCCCTCGGAAGCCGTGCGCGACTCCCTGCCGCTCATCCTGCCGTGGACCAAGCACGAGGAATGGTGGTTGCGCCAATCCGCCTTCCACACGCTGACGGGCTTTTCCCCAAACGAATCGCTATTCCTCGAAAACCTGCCCGCACTCATCGACACGCTCGCCCGTGAATCACACACGCAGCCACGCGCTGACATGACACAGTTTTTCGCCAAGCAGCTCCGCCAGAACCAGAACAACGAAACTGGCCGCCGCATCATCGACGGCCTGCTCAAGGCGGCTGAAAACACCACCATCCTCCCCGATAAAGACGGCAACCTCCGATCCATCGAAGGCCGCTTCAACGTCTATCTCACCCTCGAAGCAGCCGCCCTCCAAGCCCCAGAATCCGAAGCCATCCGCGTCGCGCGCGCCGTCGTCAGGAACTTCGATGCCGTCAGCACGCCGGATCTCATCAGCCTCGTCGCCACCCCGAATCACAACCCGGAAAAAGGCAAACAACCCGGCATCCATCCCGCACTCGCACGCTTGCCGGTCGAGGTGTCCGTCGAATTAAGGAATCTCTTAGTAAACGAGTTCCTTGATGAATTCAAACAGCGCGCAACGGATGACCGAGTGAACTCCTCGCTGCTCGATACTATCGCCGACCTCGCCATCATGGCCGCTCCCGGTCTGGGCTGGCAACCCATCGACACCACTCCGCCGTCCGTCCGTGTCTGGCGTTTCACCCGATTCGACCTGCCGGACAACGCCATTTCCGGCAGGACTGCTGGTGGCCTTGCCCACGATCCCAAGCTGCCCTCGATCTATCAAAACTGGCAGTTACCAGACTACGATGACAAGGCTTGGTCACGCGGCCCCGCACCCATCGGCGCGGGACTTTTCAAATGGAGAAACTCGCCAACGGTCTTCGAAAACCGCTCCCCGTGGGGCGAAGGCGAGTTCCTACTGGCACGCGCAGATTTCAACCGCGACGACCGTGACTTCGCCGCCTTCCGGCTCCGCGTCCTCGCGCCGCGGGCCTATCAGGTCTTTCTGAACGGAAAGAATCTTCACCAATACATCTGGTACAAAGATACGCCACAATACGCTCCCATCATTTTCGACGAGAAACAGACGAAGCTCCTGAAAAAAGGAACCAACACCCTGGCCATCTACCTCAACCGCACCGACCGCCGAGGCCCAGCGCAGATGGACGCCCTCCTCGAAGGACTGGTGCTGGATGGAAAATGACAGCAACCCGCGACGACGATCCAGAAACCATGAAAACCCGACTACCTCACCACCCCGTCATCCTGTCCATCCTGCTCGGCATGTTCGCCCAGTTGGAGGCCAAGCCGCTCAAAGTCTTCATCCTCGCTGGCCAGTCGAACATGGAAGGCCACGCGCGTATCGAGACCTTTGACTACATTGGCGATGATCCGGCCACCGCACCACTTTTGAAATTGATGCGCGGCGCGGATGGGACGCCCGCCGTAGCTGAAAACGCCTGGATTTCCTATCTGACCGGTCACTACGAAGGCAACGCAAACGGCGAGGGAACCGGCAAGCTCACCGCAGGCTTCGGCGCGCGAGGATCAAATCCAACAAAGGACGGCGGGAAAATCGGCCCAGAATTCACCTTCGGCCTCACGATGGATGCCGCACTGAAGGAGCCGGTGCTCATCATCAAAACCGCGTGGGGCGGTAGAAGCCTGAACACCGAGTTCCGCCCGCCGAGCGCAGGGCCGTATGTGTTCAGCCCGGCACAACTCGAACAGTTGCAGAAGAAAAACAAAGACACCGCCGCAGAGACAGCCCTGAAGGAAAAAGAAACCGGGCGTTTTTACCGCTACATGGTCGAGCATGTGAAAAGTGTGCTTGCCGATCCGAAGCGCGTTTGCCCGGCCTACGACGCGACGGCGGGTTACGAGATCGCCGGCTTCGTGTGGTTGCAGGGTTTCAACGACCTCGTGGACAGCAACACTTATCCCAAAAGTGCCGATGGCAAGACGCAGGACTTCACCAACTACGGCGTGTGGCTGGCCGATTTCATCCGCGATGTGAGGAAAGATCTGAGCGCACCGAAAATGCCCTTCGTCATCGGCGTGCTCGGTGTCGGCGGCATGAATGCGGACGCCAACACCATTGCCTTCCAACAAGCCATGACCGCGCCATCACTGTTGCCCGAGTTCAAGGGCAACGTCACCGCAGTGCCGACCGCGCCGTTCTGGGCGGAGGAACTGGAGGCCATCGAACAAAAACGCGGCAAGGTGAAGCAAATGGCGCATTTCCTCAAAGTGAAACACAAGGACCATGCAAACAAAGACGGCACCATGACCGACGCAGAGCAGAAGGAATTTCTCAAGAAATACGAAACCGAAATCATCAGTCCCGCTGAAGCCACAAAATGGACGCGCGGCGCGTCGAATGCAGGCTATCACTACCTTGGCTGCGCGAAGACCTTCGCCCTGATGGGCAAACATTTCGCCGAAGCAAACCTTGAAATGCTGAAGTCACAGAAACGCTGATCCGCTTCCCCATGAAAAACCCACTCGTCTCCCTCGCAATATCGCTGCTGCTGGCATCCGGCATCCCCGCGCTCGCCGCGCCGCCGGATCTAACCAATGGCGGGGTGCCGGGCGATACGATCAGCACCAACCTCGGCCCGACCGGATTGCGCGGCTGGGTCTATCACGTCCGGGAAGACAGCTCAGAGAGTCGGCAAATCCAGGTGAAGTCAGTGACCGCGAGTTCACCCGCGAGTAGTTTTTTCGCGGCAAATGACGTGATCCTCGGCGCCAACGGCAGCGGAGCCGCACCAGTGAATTTCACCTCCGATGCCCGCCGTGCTTTTGCCGATGCGCTCAACGACGCGGAAGCCCGCAATCCCGCCACGCTCCAGCTCATCCGCTGGCGGGCGGGCGTCACCACGACGGTCACGCTCACCTTGCGGACGATGGGAGCCTACACCGCCACCGCGCCCTACAACTGCCCCAAATCCGCGCTCATTCTCGAAGAAGGTCTTCAGTTTATCCAAGGCGGCGGCGAAACTGCGGGCGCGTATTCCTTCGGCACGCTCGCCCTGATTGCGGGAAACAACACCGCCAATCCCAACAACGCCGCCAGACGCACCCGCGCCCAGACTGAGGCCCGCGCCAAGGTTCCCAGCGCGTCCGTGAGGGCGACGATGATGTCCGATGCGCGTGACGCCACCTCATTTTCCGCATGGGATCGCGGCCACACGCTCGTCATGCTGGCCGAGTATTTCCTGCTCACTGGCGACACTCAGGTGCTGCCCGGCGTCGAAGCCTACGCGGTGAACATCGCCAAAAACCACAGCATGTTCGGCACCACCGGCCACATGTATGCCCGCAAAAACACCAATGGCAGCGCGAACGGCGCACTCGGAAACGGTTACGGCTGCGTAAATTCCGCCGCCATGCCGTGCTACCTCGGCCTTCTGTTGGCGAAAAAATGCGGCCTGACTAACCCGGAAATCGCTCAAGGCATCCAGCGTTCGTCACGATTTTACGCCTACTATTCCGGCAAAGGAGCGATTCCCTACGGCGAGCATGAGTCCTACTGGGCGGGCCATGAAAGCAACGGGAAATGCGGACTCGCGGCGGTCTGTTTCGGGCTCGAACCGACTCGCGCTACCGAGGGAAAATTTTTCGCACGCATGGCCACCGCCGCTGCCAGCGAGCGCGGCGAAGGCCACACCGGCGCGTTTTTTAACTACCTTTGGGCACCGCTGGGCGCAGCAGTCGGCGGGGAAGAATCCGTCGCTTCCTACTTCGCCCGCACCCGCTGGATGTTCGATCTCGCCCGACGCCCGAATGGCAGTTTCGTCTATGACAGCCTCACTGGCGAAGGCCCGGACAGCGGCAGCACTTACAACGACTACCGCATGAGTACCGCGATGTTGCTCACCTACGCGTTGCCTCTGCGGCAGCTTGAAATCACCGGAAAAACTCCGACTCTGCCCGCGAACATCCTGACCAGCCCGGAAGTCACCGCTGCCGCTGCGGCGGATACTTACGACCCCGCGCCACGCACCACCACCGAGTTGATCGCCGATCTGGGAAATTGGTCGCCCAAAGTCCATCGCAACGCCGCATTGGAACTCGCCAAACGCTCGATCAACTCCACCGTTCTCGCGCAAATCACCGCACTCGCGAACGACGTGAACGGCACGTCCCGCTACGCCGCCTGCATCACTCTCGGAAACATCGTCAGCAGCACCACCGTCGCCGCCCGCGCCAATACGCTCGTCGCGCTGCTCACCGATCCCGACGGTCACGTCCGTTTCATGGCGGCAGAAGCGATGCGCTCCCTGCCGCAGGCCACGAAAATGACCCACCTCAACACCCTGCTCACGCTTTGCGCGAGCCAAGCTCGCCCGCTGCTGCCGCTGCCCGAGGACGATCCGATGCAGCTCGCCCACGGACGCCTCTGCATCTTGCTTTTTAACAGCGACCGCGGCGTGATTTGGAACAACTTCACTGGCGTGGATCGCGCCCTCCTGCTTCCGGCCATCCGCGCTGTCGTCAACCATCCCACCGGCTACGTCCGCTCGTCCGTCCCGCAGATTTTCTCCATGCTCAATCAGCAGGAAATCCTCGATATTTCCGACGCCATCGTGAACTCAGTCGAGCATCACATCCCCGCCGACCGGATGTTCGGCAAAGACACCCAAGCCCCGACCATCGCCAAGCTCGCCCAATACAAAATTTCCGAAGCGGTCCCGATCTCGAAAGTCATCATCAACCGCGAAGACACGCTGACGATCAAAACGGAAATTCTCGCCATTCTCGAAAGCTACGGCGGCTCGTCCACTACCATCCGGCCCGATCCGGGCATCACCGCCTTTCTGGAAATTCTCAAACAAAGCACCGACACCGCCGCCGCCGCGCAGGCCGTGCTGGATGCGATCCACGCGGATCCAAATCCGCAACCCGCTCTGCCCCTGAAAAGTCTTGCCGCCATTTCCGCCGATGCGCCATCCATCACGCTCCCGGCCAACCAGACCACGCTTCGAGCCACCGGTTTCGACTACGCAAAAGGCGCGTCCGTCTTCACTTGGCGAAAAATTCACGGCAAGAGCGATCCCACTTTCACCCCAAATGACACCGCCGCCGCCAAAGACAGCACCGTCCAAATCGCAGGCCTGCCGGGGAAATACCGCTTTGAAGTCACCCTGTCCGACTCGCGCGGTTTCACCGAAGTCACGCGGACAGTGGATGTGGATCTGCTCGATTCCACGGGCGTTCTCCCGCCGAACAGTCCACCCACCGCCAACGGCCAATCACTCAATGTGACGCGCGGGATTTCCCTGCCAATCACCGTCAACGGAACTGACCCCGAGGCGTTTCCACTCATCTATCGCATCGTCACCCCGCCAGCGGACGGCGAACTCACCGGCACGCTGCCCAATCTCACCTACCAGACCAATCCGGGTGGCTCGGCAACCAGCGACAGTTTCACCTTCGAGGTCATGGACAGCGAGGGCCAAATTGCCACTGCGGTCGTCGCCCTCAGCATCGACAACTCCGTCCGCGCCGAAGGAATCCTCTGGGGCGCAGCGACAAATACCACCAGCCCCACCAATGTCGTCACGACGGGAACTTTCGTCGATTCGCGCACTGGGCAAGACAACAGCGGCACGATCACGGTCAACGGCGTGACTTTTCTCCAAGGTCGTATTTTCGCAACCACTGCGACCGCCAACACTTCCATCTGCCCGGACACCGGAACTGGAGCGGAAAACGTGGCGCTAGAATCCCTGCTCGACCGCATTTCTTCGGTTGGCAGCAGTTTCCAACTCACCGGACTCACACCCGGCACGAAGTATCTCGTCCAAATTTTCCTCTGTGACAACCGAGGCACGCGCAACATCGACTTTGCGGATGATAGCGGCATGACCAACAAAGTGAGACTCACCTCAAGACCCGCAGGTGCCTTCGGCCAGCACGTCATCGGCACCTTCACCGCCGCCACCTCCACCCAGACGATTTACGTCACCGCCGCCAGCGGCAGCACTTACATCAATTCATGGCAACTCCGCCAACTCCCCGATGGCGCATCGCCCACGCCCAGCCCGCTCACTTGGGCCACGCCGCCGACGGCCTCGGGGATGCACACCGTCACCATGACCGCCACCACCGCCGCCGATCCCAACGGCGTGGAGTATTTCTTCGATGAAACCAGCGGCAAGCCCGGTGCCACCGACAGCGGTTGGCAAGACAGCCCGGTTTATTCCGACGCCTTGCTCGCCCCCGGCAAAACCTACACCTACCGCGTCACCGCCCGCGACAAGAGCTTCGTGAAAAACGCGACACTCACCTCGGCCGCAGTTTCCGTGACGACCGCTTCATCCAACTTTCCGCCAATCGTCTGGAATGTGAACATCGGCAACGAAATCACCACCAGCGACAATTTCAAAGGAGCCGCCACCGAGAACACCACCACCAACAGCACCTGGAACAGCGTCATCAATCCCTTGCCCAAGACCAACGTCGCCCTCGTCACCTCCAGCGGACTCGCCTCCCCGGCGCGCTTGGACATCAGCGCGGTGAATGGCACCAACAACCATCAGATGGCTTCTACGAATCTGACCAGCGGCCCCGAAATTTTCCGCAGCTACATCGGCGGCGCGGGAAGCACGGTCACTCTGCTGCTCCATGGATTGCCCGCGAATCACACCTACGACCTCGTCATCTACTCGGATTGGTTCTGGAAAAACGGCGATTCAGGCTACCCCGTGACCCAGACCATCGGCACCGGACTCAGCGGCACGATTTTCTCCAACCGCATCTTCACGCCCTACGTCAACGGCCAAGTGCCGCCCTTGCAGGAAGACACCAATCCGCTCGACGTCCAGCCCGGCTCAGGAAATGGAGGCAACTGGTATCGCGTCAAAAATCTCACCCCCGACGCCAGCGGCCAGCTTGGTTTCCGCACCGGAGACACCGTGAACGGCCCCATCAACGGCTTCCAACTCATCGGCATCCCCAACGATCCCGGCGACCTCGTTTCACCCGCTCCCAACGCCATGACCTGGGCCAGTGTGCCAACTGCCACCGACCCGACCAGCGTCACCATGACCGCCACCACCGCCACGGACTTGGACGGCGTGGAATATCTCTTCGAGGAAACCAGTAACAACCCCGGCGGCACCGACGGCACTTGGCAAGACAGCCCCATTTTCACCGACACCGGACTCACCACCGGCACCAGCTACACCTACCGCGTCAAAGCCCGCGACAAATCCCCGAACGCCAACGAAACCTCGTGGTCGCCCTCTCAGTCCGTCACCCCCAGTCTCCCGCCCACCGACTACAACATCTGGTCCTCGCTTTACCCATCCGCCGACCTCACCGATCCCATTGCCGACTTCGACAACGATGGCCTGACCAACCACGAAGAACGCGCTTTCGGCCTCGATCCCACCAGCGGCTCTTCGTCCAATCCGATCTCCGTCCCGCTCAATCCCGCCACCGGCACCTTCAGCTACACCCGCCGCCGCATTTCGCTCACCAGCCTGACCTACACCGTCCGCAGCACCACCACCATGGCCTCCAACGCATGGACCGATCTGGTCAAAGACACCCACTTCACCGAGTCCGTCACCACCGCGGGCGATGTGGAAACCGTCACCATCACACTGACTCCGGTGCCTGCTTCCTCCAAGTTCTTCGTCCACGTCCGCGCCCAATGAGTTCACGATTGATCCAGCTTTTCTCGAGCGCGGTCCTGATTTCCACCCTCCAAGGCGCGGAAAATTTCTGGGATGAAATTCCGCTTTCTCCCAGCACCACGCGGCCAGCCGTCGTGCTCGATGACTACTGGAACGGCGAGTTTCAACGAGTCAACCGCGAGGTCGCTGCCGCAGAAAAATCCCAACTCGTTTTCTTCGGCGATTCGATCACCTGGTCATGGTCGCTCGGCCCCGCCACGGGTAAGGAAATTTGGGAAAATCAGCTCGCCGCCTTTCACCCCATCAACATGGGAAACTCCGGCGACATCACCCCGGTCATGCTGCACCGCGTCACCCGTGGAAACCTCGATTTCCCCGCAGGAAAGCATCCCAAAGTCGCTGTCATGCTCTGCGGCATCAACAACTTCATCGTCACCAAAAGCGCCGAAGGCAAAGAAACATGGGCCTTGGGTGCCGACTGCCCGCCCGCAGACATCGCCCACGGCCAACGCGCCATCGCCCAAGTTTTCCGCCGCAAACTCCCGCAAACCCGCCTCATCATGATGGCCCTGCTGCCCGTCGCCGATCCAGCGAAGTGGGAAAAATGCCAGCGCGTCAACGCGATCCACGCCAGCCTCGAACTGGACCCAAACCAAGTCGCGTTTCTCGACCTACAAGACCATTTCCTCCAGCCCGATGGCACCCCTAACAAAGCCTTTTTCACCGACGGTATCCACCTCAGCAAAGCGGGCTATCAAGTTTGGGAAAAAGCCATCGCACCCGTCATCGAGCGCTTCACCAAAGCCCCGCCACTCGCTCCCGTAAAAATTATGTTCATCGGCGGTTCCGCCACCGAAGGGAAAAACTCAGAGACCTCCTACCGCCGCTACTTGGACGGCATCTTGCGCCGAGGTGGCCACCAAATCGACTTCATCGGCAGTCGCCGCAACCACAACGACGACAAGACCGAGCCAGATAGCTACCAATTCGATCCCGACCACGAAGGCCACCCCGGTAAAGACTCCGCATGGCTCGCAGAAAACATCCCCCGCCTCTTGGAAAAAAATGTCCCCGACATCGCCGTGATCCACCTCGATGCCGACCCCATCACCAATGCCATCGACCGCACAATTCAAGCCCTGCGTGCCAAGAACGCGAACGTAAAAATCGTCATCGCGATCACGACGGATAGAGAAGGGGAGTCCAAGCTGCGCAGTCAAAAAATTTCCCAACTCACCTTCACCGATTTCCCCGTGGTTCTCGCTGAGTTCGATCAAAGCAACACCGTAAATTCCGGCACCGCCAAAAAAATCGCCGCCACGCTCTCGCAAGTAATCATCCCTTTACTCCCACCCTTGAAAAACTGATCTTCCAAGTCATGAAAGCCATCCTTACCACTGCGATTCTTCTATCCGCACTCGCCTCGCCTGTCCTCGCGGCGAGCGGCGGGGGCACACTACCGAATCCAGACTTCACCAAAGGCGACACCATCCCGGCGGAAGCGAAGCACGACTGGAACCTCGGTGCCACTGGCCTACGTGGCTGGATTTATACCAACCAATTTGTCACCTCGGAAGCCCGCCAGATTTCCATCACCCAGGTTGAAAAAGACTCGCCTGCCGACAGGGAAATCAAAGTGGGCGACGTGATTCTCGGAGTCGGCGGCAAGCCATTTTCCTACGATCCACGCACCGAGTTCGGCAAAGCACTCACCGTTGCCGAAGCAGCAGATGGAAATTTCACTCTCACCCGCTGGCGTGACGGCAAAACGGAAGAAGTGACGCTAAAACTTCCAACTCTCGGCAGCTACAGTGCGACTGCGCCTTACGATTGCCCGAAGTCGAAACGCATCCTCGAAGACGGTTGCAAAGCCCTCGCCAAACGCATCAAGCAAGACGACTACGCACAGCGGCAAAACCCCATCACCCGCTCGCTCAACGCCATGGCCCTGCTGGCCAGCGGCGATAAAGAATATCTCCCGCTCGTCAGAAAAGAAGCCCAGTGGGCGGCGGACTACACGGCGGATAGCTATCAGACTTGGTACTACGCCTACGTCATCATGCTGCTCTCGGAATACCACATGACCACCGATGACAACACCGTCATGCCCGGTCTCAAGCGGCTGGCTCTGGAGTCGGCGAAAGGCCAGAGCAACGTCGGCTCCTGGGGCCACAGATTCGCCAAGCCCGATGGTCGGCTCTTCGGCTACGGCATGATGAATGCGCCCGGTGTGCCGCTGACCATTTCCCTCATCATGGCCCGCCAAGCGGGAGTCAAAGATCTCGACCTCGCCATCGAGCGCAGCAGCAAACTTTTGCGCTTCTACATCGGCAAAGGCGCGGTCCCTTACGGCGATCACGCGCCATGGATGGAAGGCCACGAAGACAACGGCAAATGCGGGATGGCCGGAGTCATGTTCAACATGCTCGGTGAGAAAAATGGCGCAGAATTTTTCTCTCGCATGAGCCTCGCCGCCCACGGTGCCGAGAGAGATGGCGGGCATACTGGAAATTTCACCAACATCCTCTGGGCCATGCCCGGTGTCGCCCTATCAGGTCCGCAAGCCACGGGCGCGTGGATGAAAGAATTCGGCGCGTGGTATTTCGATCTCGCCCGCACTTGGGATGGAAAATTTGTCCACCTCGGTGCCCCAGAACCGAGCTTCGACAGCTTCGGCGGCTGGGATGCCACCGGCGGGTACCTGCTGGCCTACGCCATGCCGCTGAAGAAAATTATCCTCACCGGCAAGCAACCGAACATCGCCCCACAACTCGACGCCACCGCCGCGCAATCCGTCATCCAAGACGGGCGCGGCTGGAACAGCAAAGATCGTTTCAGCGCCTATGACCAACTCAGCCCAGACACCCTGCTCGAATGCCTCACCAGTTGGTCGCCCGTCGTCCGCGAGCGCGCCGCCATGGCCATCGTCCGCCGCAAGCAACCTTTCCCAATGACCGCCCTCATCGAGATGCTGAAATCGCCCAAACTCGACACCCGCTACGGAGCCTGTGAAGCGTTCACGCAGTTAGGCGGCCACTCTGCACCCGCTGTGGACGCGCTCATGGAGAAGCTAAAAGAAAAAGACATCTGGCTCCGCGTCAAGGCGACTGAGGCACTTTGCAAAATCGGCCCGCCCGCCGCGAAAGCCCTGCCCGTTTTACTCCGCCTGCTTCCCGAAGTGGACACGTCAAACGACCCGCGAGCCATGCAACAACGCTGCATGAGCGCAGCGATTTTTGATCGCAGAGGGCAGATGTTCAAACTCCTCGCCACCGCCGACCAAACAGCCCTCAGCAAAGCAATCCAAGCCGGACTCCAGAACCAAGATGGCCACGCCCGCACGGTCATCTCTTCGATTTACAACACACTCTCGTTAGAGCAAATCAAGCCGCTCTTTCCCGCCATCCTTCAGGCCGTCATCACCCCCGCTCCCAGTGGCGAAATGTTCGCAGATGATGTCCGGCTCGAAGGACTCCGCATCCTCGCCAAGCACCGCGTGAGCGAGGGCATCGAAGCCTGCGTGAAATACACCCTCAGCCAGAATCCATGGTCCAGCCAAAACCGGACACCTGAAATCATGGAAATCCTGCTGACTTATGGCGCTCACGCAAAGCCCTTCATCCCGGAGCTAACAAAAATCGCCAACTACTTTGAGAAGGACGAAAAAGATTTCCCCCCAAATCTGATGGTCGTCAAAGCCAACTCCGTCCGCGACACCATCACCGCAATCCAAGCCTCCGAGGAAACTCCCAAACTCATTCGGATGCGTTAGTGCGCTGGCGAGAGATGCCTATTTTACCTAAATGATCCCGGCTACCCGTTGACAGGCGGGCGGGCGATGGCGCATAAGGGCGCATGGCTTCATGTCGTGGATTACTTGCTCTGAGCGCGGTGTTTTGGGTGCTGGGATGTGCGACGGGACCGGGCGTTTCTCACTGGCAGGCAGCCGTCCAGCGGCAGGCCGGGCAGCTAGGATACCGGAACTGGATCGTCATCGCGGAGGCTTCATTTCCCGCGCATAGCCGTCCGGGAACACGCCAAGTGAACGCACCCGTCGAGGTTCCCGAGGCACTCGATTATGTGTTAAGAACTCTCGAACAGTCGGAAAGCGTCCGCCCACAAGTGTATGTGCCGCGCGAGCTGCGGTCGGTGGAAAATGACTTTGCTCCCGGCATCGACGAGTTACGCAAAAAACTCGAAGCCGCACTTCACGGCCATGAACGGACTGAGCTGGATCAACAATCTTTGCTGACTTTGCTAGAGGATGCCAACCGCAGTTTTGACGTGTTAGTCATTCGCACGCACACCGCCTTGCCTTACTCGTCCGTGTTTCTCGAACTCCAGCCCGGATATTGGGATGTGGACTCGGAAACCCGCCTGCGTGATCGCATCCAACGCGAGCAGCAGCAAAAAATCGTGCGCCCATATTAAGAACCGTGCATTCTCGCCGCATGAGCCGCAAAGACGAAGAACTCCGCCAAGAAAGAGAAGCCGCATGGGTAGGCGATGCCGTGCTCGCCCTGTTCGCCCGCCAATATGTCCTGCGCGAACGCAGTGCGATGGATGGCGAGTGGTTCACCCGCCTCACTTCGAACGATTTTCTCAGTGCCTTTGGAAATCCAACTCGCGTCGAAGCATCCATCGGCAAGCTCTATCTGGCTGGTGGTCTCGATGCCGCCTTCGCCTGGATGGATGCCGAACTCATCCCACTTTTCCGCAAGCAGATGGTGAAAAAGGGTTAGTTTAAGAAGGCGAAGAGAAACCACGAAAGACACAAAAAGGCACTAAATTTCAAGCCTCAGGACGGTCTGATTGGCTCACTCGAAAAGTGAATGAAAAAACAGATCCTTCATTTTTTCTTCTTTCGTGTGTCTCGGTGTCCTTCGTGGTTTGTATTTTTCCATCAAAGGTTAGATCTACTTCAAGCTGGCTTGTAGAGATCCCCAAACACCATCGTCCCGCTCGCGGTGTGGAGCGTGCTGACGACGATGAGATCCGCTGTGGTACCCATTTTTGCGACGGCGTGATTGACAACGATCATCGTTCCATCTGGCAGATAACCGACGGCTTGATGATCTTCTTTTCCCGATCTCACCAGAGCGACGCGGATTCTCTCTCCCACCGCGATCAACGGCTTGAGAGCGTCGTCGAGTTCGTGGATATTCAGCACGTCCACGCCTTGGATTTTCGCCACTTTGGCTAAATTTTCATCCACCGTCATCAGCCTAGCGCCGAGCATCCGCGTTGTCTCGATGAGCCGGGTATTGATGGATTCCGCCTCCGCCGCCATCAGGCTGTCATGGATGGAAATCTGGATGTCGGGAGCTTTTTGCATTTGTTCCAGACTGTCCAAGCCGCGCTGTGCTCGTTGGCGGGCGCCATTTGTACCGTTGTCCGCCTTACGTTGCAGCTCATCCAACACGAAGCGAGGCACGATCAGCCGACCATGAAGAAACCCGGAGCGGCAAATCCCGAGAACCCGGCCATCCATCACGGCATCTTCATCCAGCACCACCGGTTGGCCAGAAGAGGAGTCTTGGCGGAATCTAACGTACGGAATAATGAATGCGAAGTCGTCGCGATTGCTACGCAGCGCGAGCACGGCCCCGAGAAAGCCAAGGCTCGCGAACAATGTCACATTCACCGTCAGGCGAAGCACATCCAGCTCCACACCCGTGGACCCGCTGTCCTCTTGCAGCCTCTCACGCAATGCCAGCTCTAATAAGTTTGAGATTTCCACCCGTGTCAGCAGCCACGCGCAGAACAGGCCGACTCCGAGTCCGAAGCTCGCCGTCGAGAAGCCACGCAGGGTGAAGCCTTTCATCAGTGACTCGATCCAGATGAAAAACGCCGCCACGCCCAGCCCGCCTAACAGACCGTGGCCGATTGAAATATCCAGCAGCCCCTTCGTGCTCAACGCAATGGCAACACCCGCAGCCTCACAGACTAACAAGTAAGTGAGTCGCGCGACATTGACGGACGGGTGCGAAGCCATAGGAATTTCTGAGAGTCACTTTTCCCGACACCGTCACCTTCAGCAAGTTCAATCCGGGTGAGAGTGGGGGCAGGAAATAAAAACTTCTTGCGGGAAAAATTAGATTTTTAAATTGGCCCGCCGAGTGCTTTTCCAATCCCGACCATTCAACACGGCAGCATGAACATTTTTCCCTGACTTCCCCCCCAAAAAAATACTCCCCCCGAATTTGGAAAAGCTCGGTGGCCTTCAGGGACCACCGGGCTTTTTCACGCTCAGGCGCAGCGGCCACGCAGGATCTCGCGGCCCTGTTGGATGTAGGCGAGACCTGACCAAAGGGTGAAAAACGCCGCGATGGCGCAAGGCAGCTCAGGCGGAAATGCTTTCACTCTCAGCATCACCCAACCCAGCGCGAACATCTGGGTGATCGTGCAAATTTTCCCCGTCCAGTGGGGTGCGAATTTCACCGTGCGATGGTGGTCCCACAGGATGCGAATGCCACCCAGAATGATGCAGTCTCGCAGGACGACGACGGCGGCAAACCACAAGGGCAGCCGCCATCCGGGTTCGCCCCAGTCGATCAAGGAAAGCGCGATGACCCCGGTGAGCAGCAGTGCTTTGTCCGCGATGGGGTCGATGAATGCGCCGAACTTGGAGCATTGATTGAAACGCCGGGCGATCCAACCATCGACGCCATCGGTGGATGCTGCTAGGACAAAAACTCCCAGTGCCCACCAGCGCAGCGACTCGTCAGCCCGCCCGCCCGTGACCGTGGTGCCATACCAGATCGCCAATGCCGCGAACACAGGCACGAGGCAAATCCGGCTAATCGTGATTTTGCTGGCGAACGTCACAACTGCACTCAAGCAGATCTCACCGCATTGAGAAACTGCAAAGTTCAGTCGTCTCAGTGAGTTGCTCAGTAAACCGGAGCACCACTCGGATCACCTTGCTGCGAGGAGCCTTGGAATTTGCTCTTCGTCCAGTTGTAGCCCTCTTTCGTATCGCGTCCGAGTCCGATCAGAGTGTTGCAGGAATTCAACGCGACGACGGTGACGATCAGTATGAAAATTTTCATGGCGCGGATTTAGCGAATCGTCAGAAACTCATAAAGAGAAAATTACGTAAAACTTAACTATTTGCGGCGAGAAATGGCTTTACAAGAAAGGTCGGGTCGCTAGTTTTCGCGCCCCGGCAGCTTCCGCAGCCACTCATTTTTTACCAACCGCACGCCATGAAAGTCCTCTCATCTCTCGCCTCCGCCAAACGCCGCCATGCTGATTGCCAAGTGGTGAAACGCAAAGGAACGGTTTACGTGATTTGCAAATCGAACCCGAAGTTCAAGGCACGCCAAGGCGCGACAGCAGGCACTCGCCTCTCGAAGAAAGGTCTCTGATCTGACCTCCTATCCATTTCCCAAAAGCGGCTCACGGGCCGCTTTTTTCATGCCCGGGCGGCGAGGTGATCCAGCACCCGGCCTGCTGCGATGAGGCCAAAACTGGCGATGATGTGCGTGGCCGAGCCGAAGCCTGAAGCGCAATTCAGCCGCAGCGCGACTTCCTCCGGCACTTCCTTGGAAACCGTGCCGCCACAGTGCGAATACCACGGCGCTTCATCGGAATAAACCGCATCGATCCCGAACAAGATGGGTTCGTGATGGCGCGGAGTTTTCGGAAATCCGTAATCATTCCGCAGGCCACGGCGGAGCTGGAGGAGTAGTGGGTCCATGCCGCTGTGGGCGAGATCGGTCACGCGAATGCGCGTCGGATCGCGCCGCCCGCCCGCGCCGCCGCAAGTGACGGCGTAGATTTTTCTCCGATGACACTCGGCGGCTAACAGCGACTTGTGGCGGGCGTAGTCGATGGCGTCGATCACGGCATCGAAGCCCGCGTCGAGGATCTCAGTCGCGGATTTTTCATTAAAAAATTTCGGGACGATCACCACCTCGCAGCCGGGATGGATGGCCGTCGCGCGATCCGCCATGGCCTCGGTTTTTTGCCTGCCGATCTGGCCGTCCATCGCGTGGAGTTGGCGGTTGACGTTGGTGATGCAAATTTCATCCAAGTCCACCATCGTGATGTGGCCGATGCCCGAACGTGCCAGCGACTCGACCGCCCACGAGCCGACGCCACCGACGCCGATCACCGCCACCCGAGAGGAGTGAAATTTCTCTAACGCCGCCTGTCCATAAAGCCGCGCAACACCGCCAAAGCGGTGGTTCAGGGATTCATCAGCAGCGGTCACACGGCGGATGTATGAAGCAAGGGCAGGCGAGTCACGCCCGGAATGGACGCTCGAAAATTCCCATCGCGTCCGCTGCGAGATGGCGGTATCAAGGCGGCATGATGAAGCGCAGAAAGTTTATCGGAATTTCCGCTGCGGCGGTGACCATCCCAGCGGTTCAGGCGGAGACGATCTCGGAGCAGCCCATCCTCAGCTTCGGCCTACTTGCGGATGTCCAATACGCCGATGCCGATCCGCAAGGTGAGCGCCACTTTCGCGAGTCGCCGGG
>JANOQR010000109.1:0-4892 GCA_031414935.1 Luteolibacter sp. | reverse complement strand
CAAGTGCGATCAAGCTAGGGATTTTTTTCAACCGCGAATGGACGCGAAGGAACGCGAATGAAGAGTTTTTTGAATGAAACTACTGATTCTGAGAAATGTGGTTTCTGGAATTCGGGTCAGGGACACCTCATTTTGGATTTCCAACCGCGAATGGTAACTGTTGAGCCACAGCAGCATACCCATCGCATTCAAAACTCCACCCATGCCACAAAATCTGTGGCCGTTCCTGAATCTGCGGGGAAACTTCTTCTGGGATGAGATGAAATCCGCACAACCCAGTCCCCGTCGAAAGCAGAGATTCAGCCTACAGATTCAGGAACAGCCACAGATAGAGACATCCAAACCCGGCTGATACCATTTCTCACAGATGAAGCGACGCCTGCGGCGCGTGGAAATGGACCGCGAAATTCATTTCGCTCGGACAACTCTGGAAAATTCGCGCGAAATAAATTTCGCGCTCCATCAGGCAAGTCACCTTGTTTCCGTGATTTGGTATGAGACATCTCCATCCGCAGAGTCCTCCTTTATCGCGAATGAAGCCAATTCCACTCACCGTCTTCATATTTTCGGAGTGATTGGATCAAAACTCTGAGGCCTTTTCCGAAAATCCCTGTCGATTCGCGGTTAAAATCACATCGAATCGCCGTGTCGCCCTGCCCCTAAGATGCAACTCTCTTGCAAACCCCAAATCCCCCAAACACAGTCCGCCCATGCGCGGCTCGCCCATTTTAAGATCCATCCTCCTCACCCTCGCCCTACTCGCGACGGCGGTGGGATTGCAGCGTGTCACCTCCGCACGCTCAGAAATCATCGTCGCCGCTCCGCCTGAAAAAACCGCATCCCCATCAACCGCCATCCCATTTCACCTCACTCTCTCCGCTCCCACCTCATCCGTAGAAATCTCTGGAAAAACCCTCACTCCCCCACTCTCCGGCACGCTGGAAATCGACCCCGCCAACCCACACGTCGCCCTCGTCGTCCGTTGGAAAAACCCCGCAGCTCCCGGCGAACACCGCTTTGCCAAGCTCACCCTCGACCCTCCCGGCCAAGCCACCATCACCCACGTTTTCGACGCCGCTGGCGACATCGACGACCTCCTCGAACTCCCCTTCCCTGCCGGAAAATGAGCGAAGCCCACCACGACTGTTGCGCCCACCACGGGCATCACCACGAACTCGTCATCGCCGACCTCACCGTCAGCTACCGCCGAGTCCTTGCGTTGGAGAAAGTTTCCCTCGCCACCTCCTGCGGCAACCGCGTCGCCCTCATTGGCCCGAACGGCGCGGGAAAAAGCACGCTGCTCAAAGCCATCGCCGGCCTCGTCCCTCGCGACAGCGGCACGATCCGCTGGCGCGGCACCGCCGTGAAAAAATGGTCGCGCGAGTTCGCCTACCTCCCGCAGCGCGAAGAAGTGGACTGGTCATTTCCCATCACCGTCCGTGGCCTCGTGGAAATGGGCCGCTACCCGCAAACCGGCTGGTGGCGGAAATTTTCCCCAGCGGATACCGCCGCCGTCGATCTCGCGCTCGATTCCCTCGCCCTGACGAATTTACAAAACCGCCAAATCCGCGAGCTATCCGGCGGCCAGCAGCAACGCGCCTTCCTCGCCCGCGCCCTCGCCCAAGAAGCCCACGTCCTCCTGCTAGACGAACCCTTCACCGGGCTGGACCGCAACGCCTCCCAACTCCTCGGCGACCTCCTCACCAAGCTCGCCCACGAAGGCCGACTCATCATCGCCTCTCATCACGATTTAAACACCGTGCCGCTACTCTTCGACGAAGCGCTCATCCTCGCCACCCGCCCGCTCGCCTTCGGCCCCGTCGCCGATGTCCTCACTCCCGAGCGGATCGAAAAAACCTTCGCCACCGCCTGATCCCATGGACTTCGAACTCCTCACCAATCCATTCTATCAGCGCGCCCTCGCCACCGCCGGATTCATCGGCTTTGCCAATGGTTTCTTCAGCGGCTTCGTCGTCCTGCGGCGCGACGCTCTCTCCGTGTCCGCCCTCTCGCACACCATGCTGCCCGGCATCGCACTCGCCATTTTCCTCACCGGAGCACTCAGCCAATGGAATGCATTTCTCGGAGCCATGTTCGCCGCGTTGTTAGTCGGCCTTGGCTCCGTCGCCGTCGCGCGGGGAAATCGAGTCAGCCAAGGAACCGCCCTCGCCGTGCTCTACACTGCCGCCTTCGCCGCTGGCATCGCCCTCCTACCCAAGCTCGACACCCGCCAAGAGTTAGAGCACTGGCTCTTTGGCGACATCATCGCTGTGGGAAATGCCGACATCTGGGTCGCCTTCACCATCGGCGCCTTCACCCTGCTCATCACCAATCTTCTCATGCGGCCCATCCTCCTAACACTCTTCGAGCCAAACGTCGCCGCCGCCCAAGGCGTGCCCGTGCGCGTAATGCAATATCTCATCTTCGGCCTGCTCGTCCTCGCGCTCGTCTCCTCGCTCCAAGCCGTCGGCTGCGTGCTTTCCGTAGGGCTGTTAGTCACACCCGCAGCCACCGTCTCGCTCCTCACCGACCGCACCTCCGCGCTGTTTTGGGGCGGTGGACTCATCGGCGGCATCGGCTCCGTCGCCGCCATTCTCATTTCAGGAAACCTCGGCATCGCTCCCGGCCCCGCCATCGTCATGGTCCTCGGCCTCCTCTTCATCGCCGCCTACCTCTTCAGCCCGAAATACGGCCTGCTGGCCCCGAGACGCAGCTAGCTAACGAGCGAAAGCGACCCTTCTCCCTCGGACTGCTGGGACACATTCCAGCTTTTCAGCCTCGGCCAACAATCGAACAATTGAACAGTCCGCCACCTAGCCAGCTCACCAGATAGTCGGTGACATGCAGCCCGGGATGGGCTAGGGCTTCCCCATACACATAGAAATAGACTTCCCAGAATCGGCGTTCAGCGCGCGGCGGCTGAGTCCGTCCCAGTTCGCGCGGGAGCTGCGACTTGCGGCGGCTCTGAAGTGGTATGAGGCAGGAATGATCTCGCAATCCAAAGCCGCTGATCTCGCCGGGGTTTCCCGGGAAGAGTTCCTGATGGGTGGCGGGCGATTCCAAGTCTCGGCGGTCCAAGCCACTCCAGAAGAACTCGCTGAAGAACTTGCCCGTGACTGAGCATTGGATCATCATTATAGAATGACAGACAAATAATTAAGAGTTCTCTCAGCAATCCGTCAGGGGTTGATACTCGGTCAGAATTGACGGGCATCAGTCACGGCAAATTGGCATTGAGCGGCAAACCTAGCAGTCGTTCCAATTTTTCTCAAATCAAAGTCGCCGGGCCGTGGAATGGTTGAGGCAGCTTCTTCCACTGTGGTCTGGCTCTCGGGGAACTTGGACTTGCGCCTATCCAATCTCTCACAGCCTCACCGCCAGCCGCGTCTGCTTCGTCAGCGGAAACTCTTGCTGGACGCGCACCTGCGAACGGCGATGAATGCCGACTAACATTCCTACAGCCGCGAGACTGAAAACGAGGCTCGTCCCGCCGTAGCTGACAAAAGGCAATGGCAGCCCGTCGTTTGGCAGCAACGCGGTGGTGACGCCGATGTTCTGCATCGCCGGAACGACGATGATGCAGGTGAGGCCAAGCGCGACGCAGCGGTTGAAAACATTCTTCGCTTGGAGGGCGATACCGCAGCCGCACAGCGCAATAACGACGTAACAAAGAACCACTCCCAAAGTCCCCGGCAGGCCGAGTTCTTCGCCGATGACTGGATTGATGAAGTCGATGTGAGCAAAGGTGAGTGAGCTGAATTTCTCGATCCCATTGCCGAGTCCGGTGCCCCATGGCCCACCGTTTCCGTATGCAAGAAGTGCGCGATATTGCTGCATTCCTTTATCGAGTTTGTGGCCCTCCAGATCCAGCCATGCGTCGATGCGGGACCGCCGCACCACGTCGTTCATCACGAAATAGACCGCACCTGACATCAGGATCAATCCACTGGGAACCGCGTAGATCAACCGCGTCCCCACGCAAAACATGATAGCTCCAACTGTAACAGAAATGGACAAAGCCGAACCAATGTCCGTTTCCCCCGCGATGAGAACGATAGGCACACCCGCGATCATGCTCGGGATCACAAAGCCGCGCCAAAACGTGTGAATCTCCGTCTGCCAACGTGCAAACCATGCGGCCAGCGCGACGATGATGACGAGCTTCGCCGCTTCCGATGGCTGGAATTGTCCGATCACCGGAACCTTGATCCAGCGGTTAGAGCCATACTGTGGATCAGCGATGCCGGGCACGAAGCACAGCACCAACAACACGCAAGCGACACCCAGCATCCATGGCGCGAATTTCCGAAACCAATCCAACGGCACCCGCGCCGCGATCACCGCCGCGATCAGTCCGATGCCCACCATGATCGCCTGCCGATGCACGAAATGATGCTGCCCGAATCCCCTCACCCATGCGCCGGTGCTCGTGAGCATGACCAGCCCGAGCACCACCAGTGCCGCGACGACAGTGCAGAGGATAACGGAGCAGTGACGGAGCATAATTCGGATCTAACTATGGAATCACCAAGCTCATCCCGGTCTTCATCTTACGAACGTCGGTGATGCCGTTGGCCTTCATCAACGCGTCTTGGCTGACTTTAAATTTGTTAGCGATTCGCCAAACACTGTCGCCACTCTGGACGACGTAACTTTTCCCGGAAGAGGAAACCTTCGGTGCATCTGAGGCAGCGGCTGGCAGGCTGCTGCGGCTGGTGTTAGGCCGGATCAGTTGTGCGCGTGGTGCGTGGGCAATATCGATATTTTCCACCAATCCGCGATCTGGCATCGAAGCGTTCTGCTCACGAATCTCCGCGATTTCCGCAGGCTCAGTCGCCACGATACGCTTCGGCGGGATTTTGAGAATCAGGCCCGGCACGATTTCCGCGTGC
>JANOQR010000108.1:0-2584 GCA_031414935.1 Luteolibacter sp. | reverse complement strand
CTCTGCATTTGCTCCCTTGCAGGAGCCGTGGTCCCGCGAAAAGATGCCCGCGCCGTAGGAGCCTCACCCGCCATTTCATGAAACCGTATTTCAAAATCATCATTCCCGCCGCGATCACCGCATCTTTGATAACTTGCGTCGTGGGATTCGGCTTCCGAAACGAAGAGAACCTTGATGCAAAAGCCACCGATGCCGCCGTCACCTCGCTGACCTCGAAGCTGCTCGAAAACTCCCAGTTCGCCCATCAGAAGCTCGATGAAAAACTCGCTGGAAAGTTCCTCGACCGCTATCTGGACTCGCTCGATGCGGGGCACATGATTTTCCTCCAGAGTGACATCGAAGAGTTTTCTGCTGCCCGCCCGACGCTTGCCTTCGCCACCCGCGAGGAAGGCGACAACCGTCTCGCGCACATCATTTTCAAACGCTACCTCGAACGCCTCGAACAGCGCGTGGCATACGCGAATGAGCTGCTGGCTCAGGGAAATTTCGATTTCTCCGCTGACGAAAATTTTTCCTACGACCGCAAAGACGCGCCCTACCCCGCCGACCTAGCAGCCGCGAAAACTCTCTGGAATCAGCAGTTCCGCTATGAATACCTCCAAGAGAAACTCGCCGGAAAGAAGCCCGAGGAAATCTCCAAAGCTCTCAGCCGCCGCTCTGCCCGGCTGGTGGAAACGATGAAGAAACTCAACGAGAAAGAAGTCCTCGAAATCTATCTGAATGCACTCGCCCAAGTCTATGATCCGCACTCGGACTACATGGGGCCGGAGCAGATGAAGAGCTTCGAGATTTCCATGAATCTCTCGCTGATCGGGATTGGCGCGACGCTGCAATCTCAGGACGGCTACTGCAAAATCATGGAACTCGTTCCCGGTGGGCCAGCCGCCCGCAGTGGACTCTTTAAAAATGGCGACCGCATCGTCGGCGTCGCGCAAAAAGAAGGCGACGAATACACTGACCTCATCGACCTGCCGCTGCCCCAAGCCGTCGAACTCATTCGTGGAAAAAAAGGCACCCCGGTTTACCTGAACATCATTCCTGCGAACGCGGCAGACGACAGCACGCGCAAGGCCATCACCATCATACGTGAGGAGATCAAACTCGAGGACGCGCAAGCCAAGGCGCGCATCATCGACCTCCCTGTCGGAGAAAACACCCGCCGCATCGGCGTCATTGCGTTGCCGACTTTCTATGCTGGATCGGCAAAATCCAAGGCTGCACCCGCCTCTGCTGCGGCGGATGTTTTGCGCCTCGTTGAAAAACTGAAGCAGGAGAAAATCACCGGGATGATCCTCGATCTCCGCAACAACGGTGGTGGCTCATTGCAAGAAGCCATCGACCTAACTGGACTCTTCATCCCCGCTGGCCCCGTCGTGCAAACCAGCAACCTCGACGGAGATCTGGAGGTCGGTAAAGACAGCGATGGCAAGGTGGCCTACGACGGCCCGCTCGTCGTTCTCACCAATCGCTTCAGCGCATCTGCCTCCGAGATTGTCGCTGGCGCACTGCAAGATTACGGACGCGCCGTTGTCGTTGGCGACACCAGCACCTTTGGCAAAGGCACCGTCCAAACTATCGTGCCCTTAGACCGTGTGATGCAAAACCAAGGACTCGTCCCCCACTCCGATCCCGGCGCACTGAAAGTCACAATCAGCAAATTCTATCGCCCTAGCGGCAAGTCCACCCAGCTCGAAGGCGTGAAGGCAGACATTATCATCCCATCCCTGAGCGACTTCCCAGAAATCGGCGAGTCTGACCTCATCAACCCGCTGCCATGGGACACCATCAAGCCAGCGAAATTCACCCCGTCTGGCCGTGTCACCGCCAGCATTGATACGCTCCGCAGTCGCTCCACGAGTCGCATCGCAAAAAGCCAAAATTTCACCGAACTCAAAGCCGACGCCGAGCGCTTCACCAAACTGAGAAACGACAAAACCGTCTCCCTCAACGAAGAGAAGCGCCGCAAGGAAAAAGCCGAAATCAAAGAGCGCAACGAAGCTGCGAAGAAACAACGTCTCGCCCGTGCCACCACACCACCGCCCACCTACGAACTCACTCTCAAGAACCTCGCCAAGCCCGGCCCCGGCGAACCCGTCGTCGAAGAAAAACCAAAAACCGATTTGTTAGCGAACGAAGACGGTGAAGACGAACTGCCCGCCGAACCCATCGAAGACATCATCCTCCAAGAGGCGCAAAAAATCCTCATCGACCACGCCGACATCCTCAACGGTCAGCCCGTCGTCTCGCAGCGGTGAGCTAATTTCCGAAAGCTGATGGCGACGGCTAAAAGCTGCCGAGTAAAACTAGGGAACAAGCTCCCTGCGGCGCAGTCTTCGTAAGTAGTTTTACCCTCTAGGGTGTCTTCGGCGCGTGATGAAGGCACCCTAAAGGGTTAAACTACAAACAATAAGGCACATCTCAGCGATAGAAGAGCAGAACGTATTTCCATGAATCTTCATGCTTGGAAGTGTCACACTTTGCGCTGGCCATTCTCTTGACCTTTCACCTTGGTTTACCATATTACTTCTGTTTTCTATCACACCCTTGCGCCATGAAATCCTCTGCTACTCAACGCCTACACCAG
>JANOQR010000107.1:0-4293 GCA_031414935.1 Luteolibacter sp. | reverse complement strand
GGCTCGTCGGGGATGCCGGTGATGGTGATGCGGGCTTGTGAGCGTTCGATCGAGACGCCGCGGATGACGACGTTTTCCATGTTGGGATGTTCTTCTAACACGAGGGTGCCTGGGTTGTCGTTGAGTGAGGAGCGGACTTCGAAGACGACGCCGAATTTCTTGGCGAACTCGACGGAGCGGGATTGCATGACTTTGGAGCCGGACGAGGCCATTTCTAGCATCTCGTCGTAGGAAATTTCTGGGAGCTTGCGGGCGTTTTTGACGATGCGTGGGTCACAAGTATAGACGCCATCCACATCGGTGAGGATCTGGCAGACATCCGCCTTGAGCGCGGCGGCGACGGCGATGGCGGTGAGGTCCGAGCCACCGCGTCCGAGGGTGTGAATCATGCCGTCTGGCGTGACGCCCTGGAAACCCGCGACGACGAGAGATTTTCCTGCATCGAGGAAACTCCGCATCAGCGAGGGGTCCATATTGAGGATGCGGCCACGGGTGTGGGAGCCAGTGGTGCGGATGCCGGCTTGGCCGCCGGTGATGGAGGTGGCGTCCACGCCGATTTCCCGCAGGGCGATGGTGACGAGGGCGATGGATTGTTGCTCACCAGTGGCGAGGAGGACGTCCAGCTCGCGTTCGCTGGGATTTTCTGCGAGATCTTTGGCCATTTTGATGAGGCCATCGGTGATGCCAGACATCGCGGAAACGACGGCGACGACTTCATTTCCGGCGTCGCGGGTGCGTTTCATGCGGGCGGCGACGTTGCGAATCCGGTCGAGCGAGCCGACGGAAGTGCCGCCGTATTTTTGAACGATGAGTGCCATGGGTGAAGCGGCCCGGAGTGAAGGGGAACTTGGGAATCTTGGCAAGAAATTGAAGCCTCGCTGTTTTCCAAGATTTCTCCACGAGGGTTAAGAAAAATGCGAACCACAGATGGACACGGATCAACACGGATGAAAATGCCGCATCCAAACTGATCTGATCCGTGTGCACCCGTGGTTCTCTCCTTCATTGGGATGGGTTTTTTCCAGAGGAACCTTGCGCTGATTTCTCGATACTGCTCGGACGAGAGAAAAAAATCCGTGCTCGCTTCGGCGGAATGTTTGCTAGAACGAGTCCGCAAGCACACGACTCCCATGCAACCCGACAAGCCGCGCATCCCGCTTTGTTTAAAAATTGCCTACACCGCCTTTCTCGCGGTGATGATCCCGGTGTATTGGATCAACTACGGGCCGACGAATTTTCTCTACTTCTGTGATGTCGCGCTGTTGCTCACCTTGGTGGGGATCTGGCGTGAGGATGCGCTGTTAGTTTCGATCCCGGCAGTGGGCATCTTGCTGCCGCAGACGCTCTGGTGTATCGACTTTTTGGTGCAACTCTGCGGCGGGAAAATGACGGGAATGACGGGCTACATGTTTGATGAAAGCAAATCGCTGTTTCTGCGCGGGCTGTCGCTCTTTCACGGTTGGTTACCGTTTCTTTTATTTTATCTGGTCCGCAAGCTCGGCTATGATCGGCGGGCGTTGTTAGGCTGGAGCGTGACCTGCATCGCCCTCTGTCTGGTGGGATATTTTCTGCTGCCGCCAGCGGGTGCGGTGCTTTCCCACCCGAATATGCCGCGTAACGTGAACTATGTTTTCGGCATGGATGACGCGAAGCCTCAGACGCTGCTGCCACCGCTCGCTTACCTTGGCGTGTGGATGGCGGCGATGATCGGCATCGCGGCGGCTCCCGTGCATTTCCTGCTGAAGAAAATTTGCAAACCCGCTGACCTAACATGAACTCGACTTCGACGAAATCCTGGCCGCGTGGCTTTTGGAATCTGATGTTCACCCAGTTTCAGGGTGCTTTTTCTGACAACGCGCTGCGCTGGTTGGTGATCTTTCCGGTGCTGACTTCGCTGACGGTGAGCGAGGCGGAGAAAGAGAGTTTTGTCGGTCATTCTTCGCTATTGTTTGCACTGCCGTTCTTGTTGTTTGCCACCGTCGGCGGCTGGATGGCAGATCGTTTTAGCAAGCGCTCGGTGATGATCGGGGTGAAAATCGCGGAGATCGGGATCATGCTTTTTGCGGCACTGGCGTTGAAGTTAGAAATGCAGTCGCTTCAGCTCGCGGCGATCTGCCTGATGGGAATCCACAGCACCGTTTTCGCTCCGGCGAAGTATGGGATCATGCCTGAAGTCTTGCCGACGGAGAGGCTCTCATCCGGCAATGGCATCCTCGAACTCCTCACGTTCATCGGCATCATTTTAGGCATCTACACGGGCGGCTGGCTGGCAGAGAAATGGGTGGGGCAGGAAATGTGGTCTGGCGTGTTGCTAGCCGCATTGGCTGGTGTGGGACTCGTGACCAGCATCGGAATCGCCAAAGTGCCAGCAGGTGATCCGGCGAAAAAATTCAACCCTAACATCATCGGCGAGATTTGGCAAAATATGTGCGTGATGAAGCAGGACCGCGATCTCTGGCGGGCGAACTGGGGGAACACGGCATTCTTCTTCATTTCCGTGTTAGCCCAGCTCAATCTCGCGCTCTACGCCCAGAGCGTTTTCCATCTGAAGCCGACCGAACAAGCGTCGTTGCTCTCCGCGCTCATGCTCGGCATCGGCGTCGGCAGCGTGGCGGCGGGTAAGCTGTCGCACGGCAGGATCGAATACGGGCTCATCCCGTTAGGTGCGGGGCTGATGTCACTGGCGGGATTTTTCCTCGGCTGGCCGGGCATCGGGCAAGGAGCATTCGCCGGGGCACTTGGTTTGTTAGGAATCGGCGGTGGGTTGTTCATCGTGCCCATCGTCACCGTGCTGCAACATCGTCCGTCACCTCAGACCAAGGGCGCGGTGCAAGGCGCGGTGAGCTGGTTGTCATGGGTGGGCATCGCACTGGCGTCCGTGCTTCAGGGCGTGCTAGCGAAAAACCTCCATCTCAGCTATGGGCAAATTTTCTGGGTCTGCGGCGGACTGGCCGCGCTGGCAGGGCTTTTCGTCACCTGGACGCGGCCCCGCGCGGTGCCCGAGATGCTGGCTCGCTGGGCGAAATGGTAGGGATTGATGCGGAGAGAACTCCTTGCCGTATTCGGGGACCATTTTGCTGTGTAGGCGGGATTAAACGATGCTGACAAATTGGCTGGACCTGAGAGCAAAACAACTCTGAAGCCGCAGGCGAGGCGGATGCGTGTCGCTCCGATTTTCCTGATCTGGACTCCACGGCTACTGAATACGGTAACCTCCAACACTCATCCCGATGACCTCAAAGTTGATCAAATCTTGCCCGCCATTCATACGTTTTTGGTGAACGATGACCGAAAAAGCATCAACGATGACCCTCCAAAGGTAATCGTTCACCTCTGCGGCATCGACGTTCATACGATTTTGATAAACGATTACCCTTTATGGGTCGTTGCCGACCGAAAATGGATCGACGATTACCAAAATTTCATCGAGCTTGAGCAATTTTTGGCAAACCTTGACCAAAAAATGGTAAACGCCGAACCTTTAAGACTCTTGAAATCAACAAGTTGTGTGAAATCATCAAATTTCGGCGCGGCTTGCGTTAAGGCGTCGGCACTGGCGTCGCCCGCCGAGTGCGTGGGAAAAAGCGGCTCAGGTTATCCAGCAGCGTTTGTGCTCCGGTCACGCCGCGCTTTGCCGCCTGCTGGACGTTGTTGTAAAAAGCCAGATAGCCCAGCAGCACATCGCTGCCAGACAGATGCACCGTGTCCTCCAGCGCATCACCAATCTCGCGCGAGCGTTGCAGGATTTCCAACAAATCACTCCGCAGCTCACGGTCACGCGCCATCTCCGCTGCATCCACATAGGACGGCACCAGGTCTGGATGGGCGCCCATCTCAGAAGTGAACGCTTCATCCATCGCCCCACGCTCGGTGCTGATCGTCATGATCCCGCGCTTCTCTTCAGCACTGAGATTGATGAGGAAGGGCAGCAAATCCTTGATCTCCTGAAACTTCGTTAGGACTTGGGCTTTTACGGCATCGGTGATCTCCGCAGAGATTCTGTTATCGTTTGACATGGTTTTGATGGGGTTGCGTTCCAATGATTAGAGAACTCTATCACCCTGCTCAAAATCTGAGAGATGGGAAGAGAAAAAGTGGGGGGAAGTAAAAAATTTACCCAAGAGGTCACTAGGTTCTAGTTTCCCTAAGAGGCTGTCTTAAAAATACC
Organism: Luteolibacter sp.; assembly: GCA_031414935.1. Taxonomy (GTDB): domain Bacteria; phylum Verrucomicrobiota; class Verrucomicrobiia; order Verrucomicrobiales; family Akkermansiaceae; genus Luteolibacter. The sequence continues at coordinate 125 of JANOQR010000107.1, read as the reverse complement.
TAACTTGCGATTCGAGCCAGCATGCGCTTGCTCATCGATAGGTAGATCATCGCTTCTGAATGTGCGATTGTAACTTCATAGTCCCGGATGAGTCGCCGTGACTGGATCAACCAGCCGAAGGTGCG
>JANOQR010000106.1:0-34510 GCA_031414935.1 Luteolibacter sp. | reverse complement strand
GGCATGGCGGAGATGAAAAAAGCGGCCCCGATGAACAGGTCCGCTTATTTCTTTTTAAAATGAATGAACCGGGGGAATCAGGCGATGGCAGCGAGTGCCTTAGCCGTCTTGCTTTTGATATTCGCCGCTTTGTTTGGGTGGATCAAGTTGCGTTTTGCAGCTTTGTCCACGACGGAGGCGAGCACGGAGGAGGCAGTGGCAGCAGCGGCTTTATCGCCGGATGCGATGGCAGCGGTCGCTTTTTTGCGGAGCGTTTTCATACGGCTCTTTTCAGCGCGGTTCCGCTCGGTGCGGACTACGGTTTGACGTGCGCGCTTGATTGAAGATTTGTGGTTGGCCATGGTCGTGTAATAAAAAATTCGGTTGCCGTGAGGCGGGCGGGGGAAAATAGGAATCTAAGTGCAGGTGTCAAGCTCGTGTTTCGCAGTTTCTCTAACCGCGCGAGCGACTGCCGATTTTCCCATTCGATGCGGTGTTTTCGCCATCGACTTTGGTTTGAATGGAGCCACGGATGACGAAGACGTCGGCTCCGGGGCCGATGCGGTTGTAGAGGTCCGCGACATCGCGGCTGCCCATGCGGATGCAGCCGTAGGAGGCGGGTGAGCCGAGGCGGCATTCTTCGGGCGTGCCGTGGATGTAAATGGTGCGGCGGTAGGTGTTTTTGTTGCGTGGCTCGGTGCCGGCTAGCCACATGATGCGGGTGACGACAGGATCGCGGCCAGGGGCGTTGGGCTTGAGGATTTCTCCGGTGGGGCGCCGGGCTTTGAAGACGGAGCCGATGGGCGCGTTGTCGCCAATTTTCTTGGCGACTTGGAGGCGGCCAATGGGCGTGCGGTTGCTGCCCGGATTGTCTCCCAAGCCGAACTTGGAGGTGGAAATTTTATAGGATTTCACCGGCGTGCCGTCGTGGACGAGGAGCATTTTCTGATCGCGCACGCTGACGATCATTTTGTTGTGGTTGTCCTTGCCGAAGGCGAAGGAGCTGGAGCCACAACTGGTGAGGCCTACTGCCGCCAGTGCGCTGAAGATCGCGATGAAAATCAGTTTCGCCTTGGAAGGTGAGGTCATGGGAAAATTTACAGGATGTTGCGGTTCACAGCTTTTTGCCTCGGAGCAACCGGGGTGGATGGAAGCATCCGAGCCAACGAAGATAAGGATGTGTAAAAGAATCCGACGGGAAAGGGAAGCAGAAGAATCGCAGATGCCCAATTTGCTTTCAGCGCGGCCTCGACCACGACGAAGAGGAAAAAGAAGCCGAAAAGCAGTTCGACAAACGGCGTGAGCGTCTTCATCGCCTTATAGCTGCTCTTTTTCCAGTCCTGGCGTTTCACTTGGCCGATGCCGTATTTCGGCGTGCGGATGAAGGCGGTTTCATGGTTGAAAAGGGCTTCGATGACGGCTTTCGCATTGCTGATGGACATCCCGATGCCGAGCGCTAAGAGCAGCGGCAAGTAAGGAATTTCCTTCCACCATGAGCCGGGGCGCAGGGCTTTTTGGGAAACCATGTAGAAGACGATGACCGAGACGGAGGAGAAGAAAAAGATCGGGACGTTGATGATGTAGTAGGTGAATTTCCCGAAATCTGGCTGCCATTGCTGGTTCGGGTAAATTAGGAAACACAGGACGATGAGGAGTAGGTAGGCGAAATTCGAAGTGAGATGCGCGGTGGCCTCCATCTTGATGAATAGCGGCACATCGGCGCGCCAGATGGCAGGGAGGACTTTTTTACAAACTTGGATGGAGCCTTTGGTCCAGCGATGTTGCTGGCTTTTGAAACCGTCCATGTCCACCGGAAGTTCGGCGGGAGTTTCCACGTCGTTGAGGAAAACGAAGCGCCAACCTTTGAGCTGGGCGCGGTAGCTGAGATCCATGTCCTCGGTGAGCGTGTCGTGTTCCCAACCGCCCGCGTCGGCGATGCAGGACTTGCGCCAGATGCCGCCGGTGCCGTTGAAGGTGAAGAAGCGGCCTGAGCGGTTGCGCGCGGTTTGCTCCAGCTCGAGGTGGCCGTCGAGAAACATCGCCTGGATGCGGGTGAGGACGTTGTAAGTGCGGTTGAGATGTCCCCAGCGGGTTTGGATCATGCCGATTTTGTCATCGGAAAAATAGTGGATGGTTTTCTGAAGCAGATCGGGATTGGGAACGAAATCGGCGTCCAAAATGAGCAGATATTCGCCTTTCGCGAAACGGGTGCCGTTTTCGAGAGCGCCTGCTTTGTAGCCAGTGCGGTCGGTGCGGTGGATGTGCTCGGCATCGAATCCACGGGCCTTCAGATCGGCGATTCCGGCCCGGCAGATTTCCACCGTTTCATCCGTCGAGTCGTCCAAAAGCTGGATCTGCATCTTGTCCTGCGGGTAGTCCAACGCGGACACGGAGGCCAGCAAGCGATCCACGACGTGCATCTCATTGAAAACCGGCAACTGGATCGTCACCATCGGCAGATCTTGGAAAAGTTCCTTAGGTTTCGGGTGATTTCGCGAGTGCTTGAGGTAAAGGTAAACGATGGTCAACCGATGCGAGCCGTAGCCCGCAAGTCCCAGTAGGACAATCATATACGAGGCATACCAAAGGGGCGAAGTCCAGTCCATGAGCTTGAAAGATCAGTTTGATTGAGGTGGGGCGAGCAACGCCCCGTGGGATACTCGAAGAGATCCACATGTCTGTCGGGCAAATGACTTAGACTCAGGTGCCAGACGCCGCAGGCAAGCAAGATTGCCCACCGTCGTCAAGCCTCAAGTCGGCTCGGGGGAAGGGGCACAAATTACCGCTGCTAAAAGAATCCTTGGCAAAACGGTTTTGAAAACCACCAATCACAGTCAATGAAAGTCGTCGTTAAATTTCCTATTTGGATGTTGATTCTCGGTTTGGTCGGGCTGCTGGCTGTTGCCCAAGCTGCTGAATGCCCGTTTTTCGCGATGGACACAGGGACTCGTGACGCGAACCACAAAACAGCGGAACAGCAAGTCGCCTTGGTCAAGGAATTGGGCTTTGCAGGCATCGGCCCCACTTACACGACGCCCGCAGCTTTGACGGAAATGCTCGCCGCAGTGGACCGGCATCAATCGGAGTTGCACCCCATTTACGTGAAGCTGGACCTAGACGCCGCCGAGCCGATCAGTCCGCAGATCCGCGATTCCATCCAGCAGTTACGTGGCCGCGACGCCATCGTCTGGCTCTGGGTTGTTTCCAAAGTCCACCCACCCTCCGATCCGGCTGGCGATGCAAAGGCCGTGCCGATTCTGCGCGAAATTGCAGACTTGGCGGAACCGGCTGGCGTGAAGATCGCCCTTTATCCCCACACGGATGTGTGGGTCGAGCGCGTCGAGGACGCCGTGCGCTTGTCTCGTGCCGTGGCTCGGAAAAACGTCGGTGTCACGTTTAACCTCTGCCACTGGCTGAAAGTGGATGGAAAAGAACTCGAAACCCGATTGAAAGCGGCATTTCCCCATCTCTTCGTCGTGACCATCAACGGTGCAGATACCGATGGTAAAGATTGGGGAAAATTGATCCAACCTCTGGATACAGGCACTTTTGATGTCAGTGCCGTCCTGACCCAGCTCGCAGAACTCGGCTGGCAGGGACCGATCGGCTTGCAGCACTTCGGCATCCGCGGAGACGCGAAAGCAAACTTGCAACGCTCGATGGACGCTTGGCGGAAGATGTCCGGAAAACTGTCAGCGACTTCGGGCGATACGAAGGAGCGGTAGCTGCATCTTTGACGCGAGGCCGTTAAAACGGAAATCAACGCCTGAGCTGAAGTTTGTTTACCGTCAAAACAATGACCTTCTCAAAGCGGAACTCTCACTGGGTTAAAAGGAACGCTGTGTCGGGCGAATTCACCGCTCGCCGGACAGCAGAGAACGCTCCATTTCCTCTAAATGCTGCTCCTTTTTCACTGTACACCTGTCCTCCCGCCCGGTGAACCGATCCTTTTGGCAAACAGACCTGTCATTTTTGATGAGATACCGCTCCCTTTTAAAAAGAGACCGCTCCTTTTGAGGGAAAGGCCGATCCTTTTGTTGAATCCTGCTGTATTTCAATCAGTTAAGGAAAGCTTCACTATCCCCAATCCAGCTTCTTTACGGCGAATGGTGTGGATCAAACATGGCAGTCCGTAAATCAAGAAGCTAGGATCGAGCTGATTGGGGTTGTCGCGCACTTGGCGGTGCAGTGCATGGCTCGGTCCGGGAGTTTTTGCATTGCATGGCTGTTACCAATCCTTGTGACTTCCATTTCTCTTGGTCCAAGCGTTATAGCCTCGGCTGCATACAGGGCACTTCCAAGTCAGATCGCTCCGCTGACTGCATGCCGAATAGAAATTCCCATCATTTGGAAATTGTCTCTTTTGTTGTGGGAAAAACGATTCGGGATACCCGTCTGCCGAGCATATCTCCTCCATTTTACGCTGCATGGCAACCTTGTGGAGGTGGCAAATCGAGGAATCAATTAAAGTTTGGCCCTCTTTTGATACCCTCAAGATGTCATCGGATACGTAACCAGGATCGGTAGATACCCGCGTCAGCAGCTCAAACTGGTAATCCTGCGAAGGATCTATTCTGGAAAACGCCCGTGCCCGCATGACCTTTCGACGCTGGAGACTCAGCACCCCAGTGCCGCGCGTGGCACTGTTGACGGATACCGCCTGATCCCACTCCTGCCACCTCGCCTCGATCTTCTCCCCTGATGACGTAACGATGATTGGATAAGGTTCGTGATGTTGCTTCGGTGGTGGAAGTAACAAGCGGCCAGTCACCGTCCGCGTTCCCTCGATCATCGATGCGGCCCCGGTCTCTGAGTAGCTGATGGGATGATCTAACTGTGGCATTCCCGAACCTCCCGTCTTGCAGGAAGCAAGCAGCAGCAATGGAAGCGCAAATAGAAGTGTGGCGGGCTGTTTCATTCTTTTCTGGCAGAACAGTGTATCAGTTCAGCCCCGGAAGTTAGCGATTGGGTTAGCTCCAGCAAGGAGGAAGAAAGTTCATTTTTTTAAAAGATTTAGGCTGAGTCGTTTACGAAGTTTTATCGGATGCTGAAGAAATTTGAAAAGGAGTCCTAACTCATATCGCGGACGGAGAAGTTGATTTGCTGGAACCTGTTGCAGTCGGGCCACCCTGCGACTCGGAAAAGAGTCATGCCATTTCTAATTCAAAAAGCGACGCCAGCGGCGTGAGGAAACGGACCGCGAAATTCATTTCGCAACTTCAAGGCTTGAGATTTCGGGCGAAATGAATTTCGCGGTCCGTCAGGAGATAAAGTCGGTGCAAATCTTGATCGGATGCCTCTCAACTATCGGTGCGAGATCCTCCACCTCCGTCCACCACGCTCAGTTCCTCGGGTTCCACCAGCCGTTGTTTTCGGTGGGGCCGCAGAAGCCGATTTTTTCGGCTTGGTTGTCGCCGCCGAAATCGCTGTTTCCGGTGAGTTTGTTCGGGCGTTCTTGGCTGACGTGGCCGTCGCACCAGGCGATGAGGGCGGTGCCGTTGAAGCGGAAATGGATGCTGGGTTGGAGTTTGCCTTTGATCCGCCAGTTGGAATCGACCCAGTTCGGTGGCTCGGCGAAAGCATATTGTTGGATACCCTGTTTCACGGCTAAGGCCGTGGTGGCGAACATGAGAGTACGGGTGGGATTGGGGACGTTGGTGGGACGGTTGGGCGTGAGGTAATCGGGAGGAGTGCCGCCGATGTAGGTGGAGTTATAGCCGTAGCCGCCTGCGCCGTCTTCGGGGAAGGCGGAGGCGTTAATCATGCGTTCGAGTTGCGGGCATTTGCCGATTTGGCGGCTGGCTCCGAGGTAGTCGGCGAGGAGACCTTTTGCGGGATCAAACGGAGCAGCAGCGGAGGGCCGCCCGCCGTGCCAGCGGATGAGGTTGTGACGGTTGAGATAGGTGGGGCAGTAAGTTTGGTGATCGGCGGCGTAGAGGAGATTCGCGGCGGCGAGCTGGCGGAGATTTCCGGCGGAAACGGCTTTATTTGCTTGGGTTTTGGCCGCTTTGAAGCCCTGAAATGCGAGGGCGGTCAACGTGCCGATGAGGACGGCCACAACAAGCACCTCGACGAGGGTGAATCCGCTGCTATCGGGGCGTTTCACCTTGAAGAGGGAGATAGGGACCACTGATTTCACGGATTTACTGATTTTGAAGAAGTTGGTTTAAAATTCTTATTCACCACAAGCTGGCTGCTTATCTGTCAGTCAATTTTCTTAACTCTCTAAAAATCTGTGTAATCCGTGTAATCTGTGGTTAAAAAAATCTTCTCATGGACTCATGGCTGGGCGGCGAGGCGGAAAAATTTCCAAACGGTGTTTCCCGCGAGGGTGACGGTGGTTTGTAGGGCGGCGTTTCCGGTTTCGGTGACGCTCACGCCGGGGGCGGCGGCGGTCATGGCTGCTCCTTGGACTGACTGGGCGAGTGGGGTCCAAGTTTGCAGGTCGGTGCTACCTTCGAGGCGTAAATTTCCCTCTGCACGGTAGGCGAGGCGGGGAAATTTCAGCGTGCGGATGCCGCCGGAGTGGCTGGGGATGACGCGACCGCTGCCGGTGAGGTATTCGATGAGGTTCGGCACGCCGTCGTGGTTCGAGTCTGCGGTGGGATCGGGATTGGTGATGTTTTGGGAAATTTTCCAAGCGGCGAAGGTGATCGTCGTTTGGGAAAATGCGCCGACGGCATCAAGATCGAATCCGCCGGAGAAAAACGAGGTGGGGTAGGGGTCGATGACGAAGCGACCCGCCGCATCGAGCGAGGCGAAGGCGGGATCGTTGGTGCCCACGGCGTCGATGACGCGGACGTGGGTGATGCGCTGGATGTCGAGCAGCGGCGAGGCGAGGCGCAGCTCGGCGAGATCGAACGGGGTGCCGAAGCCGGCGAGGTGTTTTCCGGCGAGGTTGCGGATGTTGGTGGGATCGACAGCTCCGCCTTCGCCGAGATTCGCGCTGGAAGGAGTGAGCGAGGCGGAGGGAAAACGGAAGAAATTGACCCCATCCGAGCTGACCTCGACGTGGGCGAGTTCGAGGAAAGTGGCGATGAAGCCGTTTTCAAAAACCGCGAAATCTGGCCCCGGCACGTCGCCGAAGGGTTGGGAAAATACGAGTGTAGCCGTGCCGCCGTCGCCGAGAGAAACGACGGGGTAGGGTGAGTCGGGGTCAGCGTCGGCTGGGCCGATGGCGTCGGTTTCCGTGCCGTAGCTGGCGAGAGCGCTTTCGGGGAAGTCGATCTCCGTAGGGCCGCGATCAATCGTGGCGGCGGTGGCCCAAGTGGTGAATCGGATGTCACTGGCGGCGATGGCGTCTGAGCCGGGCTGACCCGCAGCGGGTGGAAACGGCCCGGCGAAAATCGGCGAGATCAGAGCTGTGACGATGATGAGGCGGAGAAAATGTTTCATGGGAAATTTTCCCCAGCTCACCCGGTGTGGGTGAGCTGGGGAGGGTTAGTTTAATTTCTACGGCGTCTGAAAATCATCAGCGAGCCGAGCAGCGTCAACAGCGCGGACGAAGTTTCCGGCACGGGCGCGACGGATGGAGCCGAGCTGCCGTTCGAGAAATAGAGCGCGTCCCATGAGTCCGGCGCGATCAGACGGTAGGGCGAGGAGATGCCAGAGCCGAACGACCATGTTCCCGCAGGCTTCGGCGAAGCTGTCGGGTAACCCGCTTGCCCGCGCGCCACCCAATGCGCCCAATATAACGGACCAGCTCCCGCTTCAGCCACACTGTTGTAATTAATCGAGTTCAGGAAGTAGTTTGGAGCTGACGGAGTCCCGTAGTCATTATTCAGGTCAAGGGTGTAGTTTGAATCAAACGTCACCACCTGACTGAGCAGGAAATAGGCATCCTGCGAAGCACTGGCGTTATAGGTGTAATGAATCTCGTAAGTCCGGGCGCCGAGATTCGGCGATTCCAGCACGAGGAATGACGTATCCGGTCCCGAGCCGACCAAGATGGTGGCGGCGGTGGAAACGGACGGAAGCAGGCAAGCACCTGCGATGACGACGGCGAGGAATCCCCGCCGCGATTGGCTTAGTTTCATGTTTTTCTCTTCGGTATTTTGTATTTCTCACGAAGAGAGAACTGCGGACGAGACGCCCGCAATTTTCCCTCGTCGATCCCCTTTCGCGGAGGACCACTGCCCCGAGCCGCCGGAAAAAACCGTTGGCCGGGTGACGAGCCTGCGTGGGGCCAAGTATTCGGGCTCCCGGTTTCATGCCTCCTCCCCGCCTTCACCGCCCTTGCGGACGATTGGCTGTGTGGGGATTTGTAACCGGATACCGCTGCGCGACAGCTCCGGGTTCTAACCGGATTCCATGACGCCCACGAGATTTGTCGAAGCGGTTGTGAAATACGGTGGAGGGGAGGGCAAGATTTATCGCTGAGACACTCTTATTCAAGAGCTACTACCCTTTATTTTGTATAATTGCAGCAACGAGAACCGACCATTCACTTTCCACTTCACGACCAACAATCAAGTGGTCGATTAAGCCTTGCTGATGCAAATCAATGAATCGCAATAGATCTGATTTGCGGGAATTCCACTGATCCCTGCCGTCCACGAAGACGATGTGATCGATAGAAATATCACTCTTTGATTCAAACATCCTCAACTCAAGGCCCACCAGTTGGCATTCATAAACCGCATCACTCATTTTGCTGCCACCGCTGGTTTTGCCCCAGTATTCTTTGATTTCCCACACAGCTTTGGGATTTTCAAGTGATGGAATGGCTCCATCCAAATTCCTTGCGCTGACATGTAATCCTTGTTCAGAAAACCAGATGGCGCGTCGTTGTGGATCAAGATCTATTCCGATATTAGCATCAGCACACGCCTTTCGTGCAATACCCGACACGGCTGCGATCAATGCCTTGGATGATTGATGATGTGATCGGTTTTGCGTCTTTGTGGATCCGACAGGAAATTTTAGTTTTTTGCAAAATGCTAACGACTCTTCCTCGCTGCGAAGTGTTGCCAACGCTTTACTGAGCAAGAATGCCGAGTCTTGAATGTAGTTTTCCAATAATTCGATATGTTGAGGGTCGATTGGAAATTTTTTAGTCTGCGCGGGCAGGCATGCGTCGGTCCGCAAGTCACTTAACCACTCTGCTAATTTGCCACCAGTGATGCGCAAGGATCGGAAATAACGCACAAGGCTCCAAAAATCATGATTCCAAGAGAGTATAGTATATTGTTCGATTCGCGTCATGAGTTGTTAACTTGCAAATCGCCAGCCTGTTCATGCGAGCATTGTTTTTTGCTTGCTCTGGCGCGTCGCGACGTAGTTCACTCCTTCCATGGTAAGGTTCAAGAACAATATCGGCCCGTTCATCAAGTGGGCAGGCGGAAAACAAAGCATAGTAAATCAGTTGCTAACCAGTTTCCCCGAGGACTTTGGTTGTTTCTATGAGCCATTTGTTGGCGGTGGTAGTGTTTTCATGGCGACGGATTGGAAAAATGCAGTGATTTCTGACATGAACGGTTGGTTAATTGATACCTACAAAGCTATCCGAGATGACTGGGAACGCGTAGCGGCAATTCTCGATACAATGCCAAATGAAAAGGCATTTTATCTTGAGCTGAGATCCAAGCACGCTTCGATGTACAAAACTCAGTTCGAGCGAGCAGCTGCATTTATTTACTTAAATAAAACCTGCTTTAGAGGACTGTTTCGTGTTAATAAACAGGGAGTTTTTAATGTGCCATATGGTGAGTATGATCGTCGTTATTACGACCCATCCAATCTCAAAGGGGTATCAAAACTTTTAGCTAAAGTTGAGATTTTGAATGGTGATTTTGAGCTTTGTCTTGCGAATGCGAATTCGGCAGATTTTGTCTATTTTGATCCTCCTTATTACAAACTCGGTGGGTATTCGGATTTTAATCGATACACTGCCGATCAATTCAAAGAGGTCGAACATATCCGTTTGGCGTCACTATGCCGAGAATTAGACCAGCGTGGCATTCGATGGGCTGTATCTAATAGCGATACTCCTTTCACACGCGAACTCTTTAAGGGCTACCACTTCACGCCCGTGAACGCACGTAGAGAAATTAATTTAAAATCAGAAGATAGAAATATAAGTGAACTACTTTTTACAAATTATGAAGTAAAACAGCCACTGCAGAAAAAGCTGCAGCAGGTAGAATTACTTCTGAAATGAATTTGGACAAATTGCCTCACACTATTTGCGTCTTCATGTGCTAGCCTCCCCCATCCTCACTCCACAAACTCCGCTGGAATCGCAGTGATGGGTGTCATTTCGAGATCTCGATAGAAAATTTCTGCGCCCTCGGATTGGAGGATGATGGGGCCTTGGGTGACGGGGGTGGGCTTGGGGCCGTCGATGCGGCGTGGCGCGTGAAGGCGCATCACGACTTTGCCGTTGACGATGTGGAGGCAGTCTTCGCCGAAGCAGACGATTTCCACGGTGTTCCACTCGCCGTTGGGTTTCTCGTTGTCGGGTTGCTTGATGCAGCGTCCGTCTTGGCCGGGGACTTGGGAAAATACGTGGGGTTTGCCTTTCGGGTTGTAGTCGAAAACGGTGCGTTCATTGACGGTGCGCGGGGTGGATGGGACGGAAATTTCTGCGCCGATGGCATACAAGTCGCCCACGTCGCGCTCTTGGATTTGCAGCTCGATGGAGCGCGCCCAGACGCGGTTTTCGGCGCCGGGTTCGGCGTGGACGTGATAGAGCAAACCGCTGTCGCGCGGGGTTTTCTCCTCGTCGCGCGGCGGCCATTTCGCCATGCCCCACTTGAACTGGAGGCGCAGGCGGTAGTTTTGAAATACCTCCTTCGAACGCAACTCGCCGAAGACTTCGCCAGTGATGCGGATCGCGGGTTTTCCATCTTCTTTTACCACGCTGAACACTCCGAGCGGATCACGACCAGAGCCGATGAAATCCTTATATTTCCCATCTGCGCCCCGCGAAAGACCGGGAACTTCCGAGCTGGGATCTGGCCGATAGAGCCACGTGGACCACTCGCTCAAGTCGCTCCCGTTCCATAGAGATTTCCATTTCGTTTCTGAGTGGACTACCGTGCAACAAAGGAATGAAAGGAGGCAGATGGAGATGAGGAATTTCATGGGATCAGCGAGGTAAAACGTGAGCCAAATCCCGGAGATTTCATTTTCTCGAAATGATCTTCTATCCGCGCATCACCGTGACCGCGCAGACGTGGGGAACGTCAGCGCGGCGGAGCGTTTTCGCGCACTCGTCGATGGTCGAGCCAGTGGTCAGCACGTCGTCGATGAGGATCGCGCCGGGGAGATTTTCGGCGAGCGGGGTTGCTTGGAATGCGCCGTGCAGGCTTTCGAGACGTTGGGCGCGAGTGAGAAACGTCTGGTGCTCGGTGGCGCGAACACGGCGCAATGCGCGGACGACGGGGAGTCCGGAGAGAGTAGAAATTTCTCGGGCGATTTCTTCCGCTTGGTTGAAATGGCGGTGTTGGAGTCGGCCACGATGGAGTGGCACGGGGACGAGTGCCCACTTTTCGGTGAGGGCGGGAGTCAGCCGAGGATCAAGAAAAGCCTCCGCAGCCAGCCGCCCGAGATCTTTGGCAAGATGGACTTCACGGTTGTATTTCAAGCGGTGAATCAGCTCCAGCGTGCGGTCGTCGCGAACCATCGCAGGTCGAGAAAACTCGAAGAAAAACTTCAAGTGACGGCAGTTTGGACACGCGAACTCACCTTCGATTTCGCCCTGAAACATCTCGCCACAGGATTTGCAAAATGGCTCGGCGAGACGTGGCAAATCCGCGTGGCAGCCATCGCATAAAGCCCGCCCATGAGTGAGCGGGATTCGGCAAATCGCGCAACTCGGCGGGTAAAGCAGATCCAGCGAGCGAGAAATCAGCCGTCGCCAACCACTCGGATCAGGCTGCGGTTTCGGGAGCATCGGGCGGTGTGGTCAGGCGGACAATGATCGCCCCAGCGATGAGGATTCCGGCGAGTGGGACGAGACCTTGTTTGAACGTGGTTCCAGAAAAAATCCAAACTAACGAATCTGGTCGGCTCGCCCCAACGGTGAAGCTGGTGAGCACCGCGTTGACAAAAATCCAGCCCGCGTGGAGGCCAATGGGCAACCACAATGACGCCGTTTTCCAACGCGCAAAGGCAAGCATTCCGCCGAGTGCTAACAACGGAGCCAGTGTCCCGATCATCTTTAGCTCGGAGAATTGGCGCACGATTTTCCGCAACAACTCGAAGCCCACACCCGCCGCATCAGGGTCCAGCACGTTCAGTCCAGGCGGCGGATTGAGAAAATGCACGATTGCGAAAAGCAAGGCTGACAAGCCGAGTGCCGCTGCTGGCCGCATCGCTCGCAGGAAAATCCCCATCGCCACTCCACGGAAGAAAAACTCCTGCACCGCTGCCCACGCAACCGATGCGGTGAGCACTTTTAGCAGCAGGTTCAGCACTGGCTCGCGCAGGGCGTTCACCTCAAAAGTCCCCGTCAGGACCAATATTCCTGACAACGCAAAAAACACCGAACACACCCCGAGAAATCCGGCCACCGCCTGCATCGGCCCGCGCGGATTTTTCACCAATCGCTGCCCATGTGTTACATTCCGCGCTCCGTCTGGCAGCCGCAAGCCGCTGATTTTTCCGCTCTCTGCCGTCCTTCCGCCACGTAGCCACTCCGCCATAGGGATGAACAAAACCGCCGCCACGCCCAGGATCGACAGTTGGAAAAATGCCGGGAAGTCCATCACCCGGCATTGCCCCGCCAGCCACTCCAGCAGGCTGTTCGTCCGTTTCGCTGCCGAAACTTCCGCCAGTGCCTTGCCCGCGTTGTAAAGCAACGGCGAGATCCATGCTCCGAGCAGCACCGTCGCCACCGCATAGAGCCAGACTTTTAAAACATCGCTGAATGCCTCATCGCGCATGTCTGGAGTCTGCTAGTGTTTTAGGGGAATGGGAAGCTCCGGGTTGATACGCAAAGTTTTTTAGCCTTTTTGCGGCTAGAAAACTTCCCTCGCGTAAACAGGTTTTCACCTTGGAGAAAACACCAGCGCTCCTCTAAGCTGTAGCCATGATTTCCATAAAACCTGTCGGAACTGCACGCAGCACATGGGGCGAAGGCCCGCTCTGGTGGCGAGATTGCCTCTACTACGTGGACGTGGAGGGCCGCTGCGTTCATCGCTATGATCCCGCGACTGGCTCGGAAAAATCATGGGACGTCGGTCAGCGCGTCGGCACCGTTGAGCCTCGTGAGAGCGGCGGACTTGTCATCGCGGGCGATCACGGACTGCATTTCCTCGATGAAGAAACTGGCCAACTCACTGCCATCGTCGATCCCGAGTCGGACATGCCCGACAACCGTTTCAACGACGGGAAATGCTCTCCCGACGGGCGACTCTTCGCTGGCACCATCAGCCTCGTAAAAAAAACCGGCGATGCCCGACTCTACCGGCTCGATCCCGATCTTACCCTCCACGAGGCTTTCGGACCGGTCACTAACTCCAACGGCATCGTCTGGTCTCCCGACGGCAGCACCGTTTACTACATCGATACCCCGCGCAAAGAAGTCCTCGCGTTCGATTACGATAACGGCCACCTGAGGAATCCACGCAGCGTCATTTCCACTGCTCATCTCGAATCCTCGCCCGACGGCATGGCCATCGACAACACGGGAAATCTCTGGATCGCCTTCTGTCACGGCGGTTGTGTGGTTTGTTTCGATCCACGCAATGGCGAGCAACTTCGTCACATCCCGCTGCCCTGCCTCGAAACGACCGCCTGCACCTTCGGCGGCCCAGATTTAGCAGATCTCTACGTCACCACCGGCGTCCACAAATCCGTCGTCGAAGAACACGCAGGACGGCTTTTTGTCATCCAAGGCCTCGGTGTCACGGGTCTTCCGGCGAATGGTTTTGCGGGGTGAGTGATCGAGTCCAAAATTTGATCAACCCATGATCGCTCAAAGTAAGCTCACATTCGACAAACAATACTATTCTCAGTATTTTTCCGACTGGATAAAGACAAGAAGCAGGTTCCGAAAATATAACCTAGCTATAGCTATTCTTCTCATAGTTGCAGGGATCGTCTTGTGCACTTTATTCAGCAACCATCTTGCACTCGGAATTTTGAACCTTGGGATAGGACTCCTCAATCTCGTTGATGCTCTGACTTATCGCTCACGCTGGACTAGGAAACGCCTGCTGGCTGGCGGTAGTAATTCTGGGGAGTTTGTATTTTACGATGATCGTATTTGTATCAAGTCCGATAGTTCCGAGGGCTATCATATGTTATCAGGATTTATTGAGTGTACTTTTGCTCCCCAAGGTGTTTTTCTGTTTCCGCAGAAAGAGCTATCGTTTTACATCCCGTGGTCATCGATAGAGCCAGCCGATGCACTTCCTGAAGTCCGAGCACTGCTTAAAAAGGTAGGCAAAAAGTCCAACTCGATCTGAAGGTCAACAATCGCTTGGAAATAAAAAATGCCTTTCGGACGACTCACCGGAAGGCATTTCCATTTCAAAAACTCACATCAACTGCGCGCCTGCTTCGGCTAGCTCGGATCGCTCGCCACGGTTGAGGGCGACATGGGCGACGAAGGGCTGACCTTTCAGGCGATTCCGCGTGTAAACGAGTCCGTTACTACGGCTGTCCACGTAGGGGTTGTCGATCTGCGCGGGGTCGCCGACGAGCACGAGTTTCGAGTCGCGCGACATCCGGGTGACGATGGTTTTCGCTTCCTGCGGCGTGAGCTGTTGAGCTTCATCCAAGATGAAGAAACGGTTAGGAATCGAGCGTCCGCGAATGTAACAGAGTGCTTCGATTTCTAAGATACCTTGTTCCATCAGTAGCTCGTAAGGCTTCTTTGGTGCTGTCGCGGGTGCGCCGCCGGATTTCTGTTGTTGCTTGCGGCGTGGGCCGAGTGGGGTGTTTGGGCGCATCAGAAGATCGAGCGCGTCGTGGATGGGTTGCAGCCAGGGACGCATTTTTTCATCGAGCGAGCCGGGGAGAAATCCGAGCTGATCTCCCATCGCCACGACCGGACGACTGACGGTGATGCCGTTGTATTTCCGGTTAAACATTTCATGAAGTCCGGCTGCCACAGCAACGAGAGTTTTCCCGGTGCCGGCGTGTCCGTAGCAGGTGACGAGCGAAATATCCGGATTGAGTAACGCGTCGATGAGACAACGTTGACCGAGGTTGAGCGGCTTGAGCGATTGGCCTTCCGGGATTTTAAGAACCTCCGGGATGTTGAGTCTGACAAAGTTTCCTTCCGCCGCGAGTCGTGCAGGAATCGTCTGTTTTTCACCAGCTCCCAACAGCACATATTCGTTGGTCGCCACTCCATAAGTGCGATCTTGATCCACAGTGAGTTCGCCCGTGGCGGCGAAGCGTTGAAGTTCACTCGGGTCCACCTCGATACGACGAACCTCGTAGTTCGACACCTCGCGAGCATCGACTTTGTCATTCAGGTAGTCTTGGCAGTCGATCCCCACCGAGCGGGCTTTGAGCTGCATATTGATGTCCTTGGTTACCAGCACGACCGGCGCGTCGTTATACTGCATGAGCAGCAGACAGGCGGCGAGGATGCGGTGGTCCACGCGCTCGCGATCTGGGAAAACACGGTGGAAGCGGTTCAGCTCGTCCGAGTTTTTCGGGCAGCTTGCGGGATCGTAAATGACGAGTCGCACGGTGCCGCCGCCTTCCGTGGTGACTCCTTGCGTGACTTTTTCCGCACAGGAAAACATTTCCGTCAGGCGACGATGCACGCGGCGGGCGTTTGCTCCGCGCTCCGTTTGCTCAGACTTAAATTTGTCTAACTCCGCCAGCACATCCACGAGGATGCAAAGGTGGTTTTCTTTGAATCGTTCTAACGCTGCGGGATCGTGCAAGAGCACGTTGGTATCGAGAACGTAGTTTTTAGCGATCTGTGATGGGGCTGTGAGTCCGAAATCCATGGCTCTTGGGTTGCCGCTGCCCGCTCGCTTCCTCCGGGTGCCGCCTCCATTTTCAAGTTTCTCGTCGAACAATGCGGACTGACCTTCCTCGGTGCGATGAATCATCGTGATGGGTGGGGATACTGGGTGGTTTGACGGGTGATAGGCTGCACCATGCCAGCCCGTCGCTGACAAGCGCAGTGCCAAATCGTGACATCGAATCTTTGATCCATTTAATCAAGATGTATGAACTATCCCTGCGGCTGCTGGATTGACAACTCTCAAATTGTGAATTTTCAGAGCGATCCTTCGGGTGGTGGGAAATGATTCATGCCAGCACTTCACTTGCATCCCGCCGTTCGCCTGTTTAGATCTGTGGCCCGGTGATTTGCCGGTCTAATTTTAACCTCACAACTCCATGGGAAGACACTTTGAATGCCGCCGCCGGGCGAAGGAATCGCGATGGGCCACGATGTCCAAGGTGTTTCCTAAGCTTGCGAAATCTATCACGATGGCTGCTAAAAGTGGTGGTCCAGATCCTGAATCGAACGCACCGCTGCGGGTGGCGATTAACAACGCGAAGGCCCAAAATCTCTCGAAGGAAAACATCGAGAACGCCATCAAGCGCGCTGCGGGTAAGGATGCGGCTGATATTTCCGAAGTCATCTACGAGGGCAAAGGACCACATGGCTCGTTGTTCGTCGTCGAGTGTGCCACGGATAATTCCAACCGCTCAGTCGGCAATCTAAAAATCATCTTCAATAAAAATGGCGGCCAGCTCGTGAACTCGGGGCAGCTTGATTTCATGTTCAACCGCAAATCCGTCATCGAGTTCCCCGTGCCCGATGGCCGCGACTTGGAAGAACTCGAGCTGGAACTCATCGACGCCGGCTTGGAAGAGCTGTCGGTCGATGACGGCATTGTTTCGATCATCGGCGAGTATGCTGCCTTCGCGAAACTCACCCAAGCGGTGGAAGTTCAGGGCATCGTCCCGACAAAATCCAGCCTCCAACGCCTGCCGACGCAACCCGTCGAACTTACCGAAGAGCAAATGGAAGAAGTCGAAGCATTGCTCGACAAGATCGAGGACGACGATGACGTGCAGGCGGTGTTCACGAACTTGGCTTGAGTTTCCTCTCCACGCGCTCGCGATCTTGCGGCCAGTATTGCGGGACTTCCTCACGCCGTAGCAATTCAGCGGCGGCTTCGAGGTTTCCTGCCAGTTCGAAAATCAGCGCCTTGTCATGATAAAAGTAGCCCCACTCGAGCGGCTTTCCTGCGGGCGTCATTTTCATCTGCCGCATGTGCGCTTCGAGCTGGGCCATCACGCGGAGTCCCGCCGCCGGGCTTTGCGTGTGGGCGATGGCACGGGCGAAGCGGCCACGGATCGCGACCATCGCCCAGACGAAGTGGCCGGATGGTAGTTCGCGCCGGGGAGCGAGCTTGGTATTACGCGTGATAAATTGCCGCTCCACTTCGGGCCATAA
Source organism: Luteolibacter sp. (assembly GCA_031414935.1). Taxonomy (GTDB): domain Bacteria; phylum Verrucomicrobiota; class Verrucomicrobiia; order Verrucomicrobiales; family Akkermansiaceae; genus Luteolibacter. The sequence goes on along the minus strand of JANOQR010000106.1, from coordinate 17,148 downwards.
ACGGCTTTGGCGGTCGATGATCGCCTGCCAATTTTTCGTGGCGACATCGCGGTCATTCAGCTCCCAGATGGCACGGGCTTGGGCTGGATACTGCTTGAGAACGTCTGCCATCAAGCGGTCCAGATCATGCCAGAGAAAGGATCGTTTCGCCGAGAGGACGATGAAAACCGTCAGTAAAATCGTAGCCGGAATGCGCGGAGAAACCGTCGTGAACATCCATTTCCAAGCCGCAACGCAGAGAATCGCAGCCCCGATGCAAAACCACGGCAGCGCCGGATAGATCCGATACTCCGGCATGAACTCCGGCACCACGTAGGCGATACGAAACAAAATCGTGCCAGTGAAAATAAACAGGCAGACACCCAACAGTCGCGTCGATTTTCGCCAGCCGAGAAACATGCTGAAGCCCACCAGACCGATGAGTGACACGGCGGCGAGATGCGCACCGTGGTCAGGCACGCTCCACCACGTCGTGCCGGGCGGGACCAACGTCTCCGCAATGTGGTGGTCTGCGCTCAGTGACACCGGAATCACCGCACGCCATGCGAACTCCCAGAAAACGCGGCAAAGCGTGAGTCCGTGGCTGATAAATCGTGGGTTGTTCCAATCCGTGAGCGCGGGAATTCGATTTACCACATTCCCTATCTGCCAGACGAGCGCGAGGCCGATGACCGCGATAACCACACCCCACCAGCGGCGTTTCCTAACAAACGACCAATGCTCCGGGCGTGCGAAGGCGATGCTGACCGCACCCACCATCATCAGTGCGTGAAATAAGCCTGGGCCTTTGGAAAAAGTCGCTCCGACGACTGCTATTCCCGTCCAGCAGAGATTGATCCAGCTTCCACCGGATAGAAATTTCATCATCCGCCACGAGGCCAGCAGCGAAAAAAGCGTGACCCACGCGAGGTCTTGAGTCCGGGCGTAGTTCGGAATCTCACTGGCGAGTGGATGCACTGCGAACAACAGCGCCGCAAATAAAGCCACTCCGCGCTGGGTACGGTCCATCATCAAATCCCGCGCTAACCCATACAAAACGCAGGCGACGGAAGTATGCAGCAGCCAGTTCACCGCATGAAATCCCACCGCAGACATGCCGAACAAGCGGTGCTGGATGATGTAACAAAAGACGGTCCAAGTATTTTTCCCCTGATCGAGAAACCTCCCCGCGACGATCTCGGGATTGTCGCGGATCTGGTTGATGTCATCCAGATAGAACTGGGAACCGAGGCACCACAGATGCGCCAGCGCGGTGGCAAAAATGATTAGGGCAAACGGCAACCACGCCTTTTCCCCGCTGCGATCTGTCACTTCTACCCCGTGGCTCATGCCCAGAATTTAGAGAATCAAAATTCACTCCGCGAGCCGGATAATCAAACGACCGGGCTCGACCTTGAACTCCTCTACTCCCGCGACCTTGCCGCTTTTTCCACCGAGTATTTCGTTGAGCAAATCACGTCCTTTCAGACCTGCGAGCCAGTCGTTCGGCAGGGAAATTCCCCAGACCGTGACATCTTCGAGGATGAAGCTCGCTTGGCCGGGCGTGTCGCCGACGAGAAATCTTGCTCGCGCCTTCAAGCGTCTGCCGCCGACGATGGGTAGGTCTGGATCCAAGTCCGTTTCCACGCGAGCGAGAATCGCGTTGGTCGCCAGCTCAAACTTCATGGATTTTCCGAAATCCGTCCGCTCGTTGAGCAAGCCGTTGAGTTCGCGCTCGGTGAGGATGATTTCCTTGCCGCCTTTTCCATACTTTGGCTCGGCGGGCTTTTCGATCGCTTCGACCTTTGCCTCCAGTTCGACTTTTTCTTGCGTTGTCAAAACGACCGGGCGGATGGGACGGCTCGACCACCACCACAGTCCGCCGAGGATCAGCGCCACGGCAGCGAAACCGATCAGTGATTTCACGAGGCATGAACCGCCACGTTTCGGAGGTGTGGGAGGTGAGGGGTCTTCGGTCATGAGAAGATGGGGAAATTCAAGCCAGCCATGGATTGAGGGTTTTCACTTCGGGCGGAAAATCGGCGGTGTTCCAGGTGACGATTGTGAGGTGATGGCGGATGGCAGTGGCAGCTAGAAAGCTGTCTAGTACGTCTAGTTTCACCCCGCCTGTTTGGTTCTTCGCATAAAGTTCACCCCAGATTTCCAGTACGGCGGCGTCGATGGGCAGGAAAGGGTTGGGAAGTTCCTTAAATAAGCGCGTCGCCCAAGCATCCAGAGCGTCTTTGCTCTTTCCAGCGGGCATCAGATAGATCCCTTTGCGGATTTCGCCCAGCGTGATGCAGGAAAGGTAGCTGCTGGTCGCGTGCTTATGGCACCACTCCATCACCTTGGGGTCAGGAGTTTTGGAAGCAGCTTCAGAGACGACGTTGGTATCGAGCAAGTAGGCCATGGTCAGGATTTGAGTGAGTGGTTCCGTGCTGTCTGGACGTCGCGTGGGCGGATGATTTCCCCGAGGTCTTCCGGGCATTCGCGCAGCAGTTCGATGAGTGATTTCCTGGGTGCGAGCGTCTTTTCATACTCCGCAGCGGAAATGATAACGACGGCGGGTTTCCCGTGCTTGGTTACGGTTTGCGGGCCTTCTTTGAGGGCCAATTCCACCACCTCGCTGAAGCGGTTCTTCGCATCCTGAAGCTGCCAACTCTTGGAAATCATGGCGGCAGCAAAACAAGTTCGATCTAGTCTGTCTAGTTGAAGTTTAAGATAATTGAAGCGAAGCGCGAAGGACGCAGAGCGTGATTCGTCCAGTTCTGAAGGATCGCTGGTGAGAATTCCGATCTATTTCAGGATTTCTCGAAAAAATCGGTCGGCTCCAACGTAGCTGCCAATTCAGATTTCCTGATATGCTACAACTAACTCATCCTCAGCCGTTCGTCGCAGTGATTGCGGCGATTTTTATTTCTCATGCGTCCGCCGCCGTGAAGCCGAACCCGCTATTCACCGATGGCGCGGTCCTCCAGCGTGGGCAAAATGTGCCAGTGTGGGGCACGGCGAATGATGGGGAAAAGGTGACGGTGGAATTCGGCGGGCAGAAGGTCAGCACCACGGCGGCTCAGGGGAAATGGAGTGTGACTCTGAAGCCACTGACGGCGGGCGGGCCGTTCAAGATGACGGTGACGGGAGAGAATATCGTCACGGTGGATCACTTGCTGGTGGGCGAAGTCTGGGTCTGCTCGGGCCAGTCGAACATGGAATGGAAATTCGCCGCCGCCCACAACGCGAAAGAAGAGGGACCGAAGGCGAAGTTTCCTCACATTCGGATGTTCACGGTGACGAAAAAAACCGCCGCGAAGCCACAGGCAGAGGCGCAGGGAAAATGGGTGGAATGTGCGCCGGAGACGGTGGGTGGGTTTTCGGCAGTGGGTTACTTTTTCGCTCGTGATCTGCATCAGAAACTCGGCGTGCCAGTGGGGATGATTCACTCGTCATGGGGTGGCACACCGGCGCAGGCGTGGACGAGTGTCGAAGGTTTCGGAAATGCTCCTGAGCTGAAAGGCTATGTGGATGGCGCGAAGTCTCTTCTCGCGGGTTACGATGCGGCAGCGGCAGCTTATCCGGCGAGGCAAGCGGCGTATGCGGAGGCGAAAAAGGAGTGGGATGAGACCGTTGGTAAAAATTTCAACGAGGCGAACAAGGTATGGAATGTGGCTAGTGCGGCAGCGAAGGCGGCTGGCCAAGCGCAGCCGCCTAAGCCCACGCCAGCCAGTCCACAACCCAAGCCGCCTGTTAGCCCGGATGGGTCCTCGGGCCAGCCGACGACACTCTACAACGGCATGATTGCGCCGCTGGTTCCTTACGCGATCAAGGGCGCGATTTGGTATCAAGGTGAGTCGAATGCGAAACAGGCGAAGCAGTATCGCACTTTGTTTCCGGCACTGATTGCGGATTGGCGGGCGAAGTGGAAACAGGGAGATTTCCCGTTTTTCTTCGTGCAAATCGCACCGCACAAAACCCAGCCGCCGGAGATTCGCGAGGCGCAATTTCTCACCCTCGCAAAGGTGAAGAACGTGGCCATGGCGGTGACTACGGATGTGGGAAACGCAGGGGATATTCATCCGACACAGAAGATGCCGGTCGGCCAGCGCCTCGCTCTCGCAGCACGGGCTCTGACGTATGGCGAAAAGATCGAATACTCCGGCCCTCTCTACGCTGCGATGAAAGCGGCGGGGGATAAAATTTCCATCAGCTTCACCCACGTTGGTGGCGGTCTCGTCGCGAAGGATGGCGAGCTGAAAGGTTTCACCATCGCCGCGGCGGATGGGAAATTCGTTGCTGCCAAGGCGGTGATTTCTGGCGACCAAGTGATCGTTTCCGGCGAGGGCGTGGCCGATCCGAAGGCGGTACGCTATGGCTGGGCGAATGTGCCGGAGGTGAATCTTTTCAACAAGGAAGGCATCCCCGCATCACCATTCCGGACGGACGTGGACTGAGGATGGTGGCAGGTGATGTGTAAGCGTTGCCTGAAGCCCCGTGCGGATGGATTTGTTACGGCGGGTGGGTAGCGGTCATGGTTCAGGGGTCTATGACTGCTCTGCTATCAGACTGCGGCGCGGCGGGCTTTTTTGCTGCGGGCCGCGAGTCAGTTGGCGGGGGTGAGGCTGGCGGCTTCGCTGGCCAGCATGGCGGGCAGGCGGGTGAGGACGCCTTCGAAGTAGTCACGCGGATTGATGCCGAGGCGGCGGCAGTTCTCGACGAGGGGGTTGTCGATCTCGACCCGGCCATCTGCCAGATAGGTCTGGAGGTTGGGCCATTGGTTGAGAGCGCAGCAGATGGCTTTGCCGAGGTTGCTTTTGGGCAGCGCGAACGGTTTCGCGAAGGCGGCTCTCGATCTGGTAGAGGTTGGCGAGTTCGCGAATGAGGGCGGCGGCGAGCGGGATGTGGCCGGGCGCGGCGATGGTGAGTTTCGCGCCGCCGGGTAGGATAAGCTCTATGGCTCCGGCAGGCGGCATTGCCTGAATCTCGGCTTCTGCCAGCAAGAGCATCGCAGGTTGTGGTGGATTTGCGCGGATTGGGGAGGCGGGTCGTTTGTGTTTCTGAAGCCAGCCCGCGAGGGTTTGGTAGTTCATGCCGTGAAGTGCGGCGAAACGCGGGCCGCTCAGGCCGCTGGATTGATAGGCATCGACGAGGACGGACTTCTGTTCCTTGGAATAGCGGAGTCGGCTCCGGCGGTCGGGCTTTAAGATAGCGTGGTTCGTAGCGGTCATAATCCGCAACGCCATGACGGCTATGCTATGCTCCAGCCAGAATTTTCACATGGTGCTGCGGACTACGCTTACGCTGCGCGGCGATTACTGCGAGGAATACTTATAGCTGCGGGTAAATCTGAGTGGGTGCTTGCCAGCTAAGTTTTAAAATCCCGGGTCTGGAAGGATAGCCAGCCGATGACAAATAGGGTGACGTTCAGCCCGACGAGAAAGGCGTAGGATTCGATGATTTTCGGCCACGAAATTTCCTGCTCCATCAGGAAAACCCAAGCACTCATCCGCCAAGTGACGAAGTAGCTTTCGTACGGTTTGAAGAAGGGAAAGCCTTGTAAAATCATGTCCACGAACAAGATCGTCAGGGTGATGATGGTGGCGGCGGCGGGCTTGATTTTGAAGCAGGAAAACATGAAGGCGATGGACGACAACGTGATCATGCTCAGGCCGATGCCGGCAGCGGACATGGCGAGGCGGCCCGCGCCTTCAGACCAGCTCGGGTAGGCGGCGAAGACTTTCATTTTCGGCTCCATCACGAATAGCCCGCCCTCCCAGCCGACAGCGGCGACGGCCATGGCGTAACCGGTTACGCCGACGAAAAAGACGAAGGAAAAGGTGTAAAGCGAGACAGCGGTGTATTTCACCAGCAGCAAACGCAACCGACTGATGGGCCGGGCGAAAACGAGGCGCAGGTTTCCGTCCTCGTTTTCCTTCGCGACGATGTCCCCGGCTACGAGGGCGAAATAGATCGAACCGAGGAGAAACATGCTGAGGAGCATGATCGTGAACGTGATGGTCAGCGAGCTGTAGTAGGTGCCGAAGTCGAGGCCGTTGCGTTCCAGCACGCCGCTCATGAGTTTTTGGCTGCGGGGAAGTTTGTAAACCGCAAGGATGACGGCCTCCATCGTGATGAACGCGCCATAGCCCATCCAAGTGCGCGGGCGGGCGAAGAGCTTGCGGAGTTCGCCGCGGAGTTGTTGGAGGAAAAGCATGGGACGCGCCGAGTTAAGTCCACGATCCGCGGAATTCAACTCGCTACTTGTTCATTCTCAAGCGTTGCCCAAGGGAGCCTCCAAGCCCTCGGCGGCGGCGAGTTCGTTCTGGTTCGCATCGAAGGAAAGAAACTCCCGCGCATCCAGATCCACGGCTGTCGCCACATGCAGGATATCGAAACTACGATGCCCGCCGAAAAAGGTCCGCAGCTTGGAAATCCGCTCGCTAGTGACGAGGATGTTGGTCATTTCGATTTCCACGACCACCACCAAGCCATCTCACGTATCGTCGCCCAAGTCCGAGAGCATTTTCTCCGCCTCGTGCAGCGGATAGCCGACGTGCGGGCTTTTACTGTGGCGGAACGCCTGAAATCGGACCGACTGCCGGAACTCCCACAGCAGCAAGCGAGTCACATGCAGCGGCCCCATCATGGTTTTCCGGTAGGCAAGTGCCCGATCCGAATTTCCCTGCATTCGATAGAGGGCGCACAGAAACGAGGTGTCCGGGTAAGCGATCAACTCCGGTCTCCAAGCGCGGCCTCCCGCATTTCTCTCACTTCTTCTGCGGAGAAAACTCGGTCGCCCCAAGTTTCCTTCATCCGGCGGCGGTGCTTATCGGCATCGAAGAGCTTTCTTTGGGGTGCTGGCGGGGAAATCCGAGCCTGGTCGGCTAGGGTCATTTTGATGAGCGATTGGTAGGGGACGGCGCGTTTGTTTGCCTCGATTTTGATGGATTCAAGGAGGGTGGCAGGCATCAGCAGGGAAATTGTCTCGGTGGAGAGTTTTAGATGCAGCAGGAGTCTCGTTATCTCCACTCGCCGGGCCGCTCGACGACGCGTCCGCTGCCGAGATCGACTTTGTAGGGAAATTGGAATTGATGGATGTCTGCGGTGGGCAAGGGCTTGGCATCGACTCCCATGTTTCGATAAGTATCATTCCGCCTTTGTTTGGGATTGCCTGGGTCTTGTGGAATCTAAACGGTGATCTTGATCGCGGGATGGCGTTTGCGAATCCACTCCACCGCTGGCTCAAGGTCGGAATCTCCTGAAATGAGGATAATCCGGTCGATCAGTCCGTCGATGGCATCCGAAATCATGTGGACGGCGATACCCACATCCGTCTTTTTCTCCTCGGGCACTTCGTAGCGTTCCCGGCAGCGTGCGCGACAGCTCACCTCCCTCATCTGATATTTGCCTCTTACGATCTTGACCCGGGAGCAGGACTCAAGGGCCAAAAGATAGCGTTTTTGGCGGTCTCGGGAGACGGAAAGGTGTTTTTGTGGGTCCACCAAGGCGGTGAAATAATGAACGCCGACAATTTCTTCGTCTGGTCTGAGGAAATCCATGAACGACTGGAGATTCAGCCATTTTAGGCCCGGAGAACCCTGAAGAATCCCGAAATAGAGATTGAAGCCATCCACGTAAACCATGGCCTTTTTGCGTTTTGGAGTGATTGCGGGATCTGATGGTGACTCAAACATGTTTGAAAACAAAGTTGACATTTTCAAGTCTGTGGTGATGTTCACGCAACTTCTCGCCTTTGTGGCGATGGGCCGATCTGAAAGGGTTTGCCCGCAGAACCCTCTTCGGTCTCGCGACCTTAGGGGGTTTCTTTTTGGGTGAGTTACGAAGTTGTCGAAAGACAGAAAATTGTAACTTCGGTTTGAATCCTCTCCCAGCCACGGGCTGAGATTGAAATGGAGGCAGCCCTTGGTGAAGCGTCATGTGACTTGACGTGCTATCAGGAACAACAGGTGCTCGCAAAAACTAAGTTAGTGAGTCCTCGGATGAGCGATCAAACTAGGAAAAAAGGGGAGTAAACGCCCCCCGCGTGTCGAATGACACAGTAATCGTCTCATTCCGACGGCTTCTACTTTGCGGTTTCGGATGCAGTTTCAACATGGGACCCCCCTCAATTCGGACTCCCCGCGCCGTTGAGGATTTCCATGTAGAGGTCTTCGAGGGAGCGGCGGACGGGGGAAAAGGCGCGGATGCGGATGCCGTTGTGGACGAGTTTTTCGATGAGGTGGGCGGGGTCTGTTTGGTGGGGGAGGCTGATGCGGGTGGGGGTGAGGATTTCGCCACCGGCGGCGAGGATGATGGGGCGGGCGGCGTCCCAAGGGGCGAGATCGACCTCGAAGATGGGGGTGTCGTTTTGGAGGCCAGCGATGGTGCCTTCATAGACGTGTTTGCCCTCGCGCAGGATGGCGACGCGGTCGCACATGAGCTCGACCTCGGCGAGTAGGTGGGAATTGAAGAGGACGGTCATGCCGCGCTCGTCGCGGAGCTGGAGGACAAATTCGCGGAACCATTTGATGCCTTCGGGGTCGAGGCCGTCGGTGGGTTCGTCGAGGAGCAGGACTTCGGGTTCGGGGAGGAGGGCTTGTGCGAGGGCGAGGCGCTGGCGCATCCCGTGGCTGTAAGTGCGGACTTTGGAGTTGATGCGCTTGGTGAGGCCGACGCGCTCGACGACTTGGTGGGCGGCGGCAGGGTCAAATCCGGCGGAGTAGCTCATGAGGAGTTTGAGGTTTTCCCAACCACTGAGGTAGTCGTAGAAGGCGGGGGCTTCGAAGATGGCTCCGACTTTTTGGAGGGCATGGGAGCGGTTTTTGAGGACGGAAATGCCGTCGATGGTGACGTCGCCTTGGTCTGGCATGACCATGCCGAGGATGATGCCGAGGGAGGTGCTTTTCCCAGCGCCGTTGTGGCCGAGGAGGCCAAAAATTTCGCCGCGCTGGACGTGGAAGGAGACGTCGGTGAGAGCGGGCTTGCCACTGAATTTTTTGTGGAGGTGGGTGGCGGTGAGCATGGGGTAATCAGGGCGGATTGGAGCCAGTGGTGAAGCGAGGTTTGTTGGCGGTGCTCATGTCGGCGTGGAGGAAATTGGTGCCGGAGGGGTGCCAGGATTCTTTATCGGAAATGAGCGGGATGGTCTCGGTGCGGACGCCGAAGAAGTAGAGGTCGTTGACGTGGCGTTTGCTCTGGAGGTGGTTCCAGTTGTAGCTGGAGCCGGTTTTTTCAAATTCCTTGGAATCGGCGGGGCAGCGGAAGGCGTCGGGCGAGCCGAGGTAGGGGAGCAGGACGGTATCGAGGACGGGGATGTCGTCGTTTTTCGAGGATCTGGCGATTTGCAGATCGGGCATGATGTTGTTGTGATCTTGGAGGTAGCCTTGGAGGCCGGTGCCGAGGGAGCGGAGGTTGTTGAGGCAGGCGGCTTCGCGGGATTTCCCGATGAAGGACTGGGTGAGCGGGTAGCCGATGGCGGCCAGGGCGGCGAGGATGGCGACGACGACTAGTAGCTCAATGAGGGTGATGCCGGGTTTCATCTTGGGGTGTGAAATCTGTTGGGAGGTTTTTGGTATGTAATTTAACCCTTTAGGGTGTCTGCGGCGCGTGGAGAAGACACCCTAAAGGGTTAAACTACATGCGGCTTTGGATCATTGTCGTGGTCCGAATTCGTTGCCGCGAAGGCCTTGCATTTGCTCGTTCATGGCTTCCATGAGGGGGGCGAGGTCGAGTTTGGTGTCGGAGCTGGATTTCTCGAAATAGGCTTTCATGCCTTCTTGGGTGATTTTTTCGAGGAGGTCGGAGCCGAGTTCTTCGGCGCGGGCCATGTCTTCGCCGGTGCGGCCGGTCTGGATTTCTTTGAGGCCTTGCTCGACGAATTTTTTGCGTTGCTCGGGTTTCATGGAGTCGAGGGATTCCATGAATTTGGTCATGGATTCGACGACGGTGAGATTGATGAAAAGGGACTTTTCGCTGGGGGAGAGGATGCGGAAGAAATCTTCGCCGGTGCGGTTTTCGCGGTTTTTTTCGCGCTCTTGGAAGTCGAGGCGGTTGACGAGGGTGGCGATGTTGCGGAGTTGTTTTTCGCGGCGGGCGGCCTCGGCGGGGTTGGGGGAATCCGGTGCGGTGGACCAATCGGCAAATTTTGCCTCGGTGACGGTGCGGTTGACGAGCTCGGCAGTGATTTTCTTGGACCCGGCGTAGGCCCGGATGCCCCAGACGGAGATCCAGACGAGGGTGAGAACAAGGGCTGCTTTGATAAATACGTCGCGACGGGCCATGATTAGAGGATGCTAGCGGTGGTCAGGCGGGGCGCAAGTGGGCAAAGCGGGTGGTGAGGAAATGAACGGGCGAGCCGCCCGTTCCCCACTTTGGGGAACTGGACGGGTGTGAGGAAATGAATCTTGGCGAGTGGGGGCGCGGGTGTTTTAGTGGCGGAGATGAAAGCGAAGTTTGTTGGGTTGCTGATGTTGGTGGGCACGCCGATGGCGTTTGGGGATTTGATTTCGGATCTGGTGGCGCGGGCGGAGAAGGGGGAAACGGCGGCGCAGGTGGAGTTGGCGGAAATTTTCACGAGAGGCGAGGCGGCACCGAAGGATGAGGCGGCGGCGGTTTTGTGGCTAACGAAGGCGGCAGAGGCGGGTGACGCGGGGGCGCAGGCGAAACTGGGGCAGCGGTTTTTGACGCAAAAAGACGCGAAGAAGGCGGTGGAGTGGCTGACGAAGGCGGCGGAGCAGGGGAACGGGGAGGCGCAGATGGCGTTGGGGGGGATTTATCTGGCGGGGAAGGTGGTTCTAAAAAATAGCGCGGAGGCGGCGAAGTGGTTTTTGAAATGCGCGGAAGCTGGAAATCCGGCGGCGGCGTGTCAGGTGGGACGGATGCACATGACGGGCGCGGGGGTGGCGAAGGACGATGTGGAGGCTTACAAGTGGGCGCGGGTGGCGGCGCAAGGTAAGGATTTCGCGGCGAAGAAGATGGTTTTCGTGCTGGAGCAACGAATGGCTCCGGGGGAGGTGGTGGAGGGGCAGATCCGGTTTCAGGATTTGGTGAATGGGAAGAAGGCGGGGGAAGTTTTGGAGCCGCTGGGGCCGCCGCCGGAGGATTTGCCGGAGGTGGTGGAGCCAGAGTAAGGAGATTTGGGATTTGAGATCAGGGGGTGACTCGGACGTTGCTGAACTTGGAGGTGTTGAGGAGGTCTGGGTCGCCGCTGCTGACGGAGAGGCCGATGTAGCAGTTTTGGGGGAGCTTGAGTTGGATGGAGCCAGCGGGAATCCATTTGGTGCCGTTGGTGCTGCGGTAGGCGGTGATGGTGTTGTCGGCGCGGACGAGCTTGAGCCAGATGTCGCTGGAGCCGTTGATTTTGCGTGCGGATTCGTGGGCTTTTTCGCCAGTTTTGGAGCGTTTGAACCAGCGGAGGTCGCCGTTGCCGTTGAGGCCGATGAAGGCTTGGCGGGCATCGGGGGCGAGGGAGTCGCGGATCATGAGGCCGACGCGGGTGGCGTTTCCGGTGTCGTCGAGCTTGGCGATGCGGGCGGAGATTTCGCCGTCGCCGCTGAGGTTTTGCCAGCCGAAGTGGGTGGCGTCGGATTTTTCATCAAGGGCACCTGAGCCTGCGACGGTGAAGACGCCAGCGGAGTAGTTGGCGGGGCCGGCGAGGTTGTTGTGGCCGACGAGTTCGAGTTTCCAGGGGAGGGGTAGGGTGTTGGTGTTGATTTTAATTTCTAGGATGGATTCTGCTGAGGTGCCGGAGCTGTCGGTGGCGCGGATGGTGAAGATGTTATTTCCAGCACTGCCGCTGGGTGGGGTGCCTTTGAGGCTGCCGTCTGGGGCGAGGGTGAGCCAGACTGGGCCGGAAACTTTGGAGTAGGTGAGAGTGTCGCTGAGGTCGGGATCGTGGGCGATGGGGGCGAGGGTTTGGCCGCGGTAGGCGACTTTTTCTATGCCAGCAGGATAAACGGTGGGGCTGGAGGTGAAGATGGGTGGGTTGTTGATATTGGCGACGGTGAGGACGACGGTGGCGGTGGCTGAGGCGTCGTGTTGGTCGGTGACTTTTACGCTGAAGGTGTTGGTGCCGACGTGGGCATTGAGGGGGGTGCCGATGAGGGTGCCGCTGGCGGTGACGGTGAGCCATGCGGGGCCTGAAAGTTTCGAGAATGTGAGGATGTCGTCGGGGTTGGGGTCGTGAGCGATGAGCTGGCCTTGGTAGAATTTTTCCTCTTGGGCGGAATCGGCAATGACGGGCCCGGTGAAGGCTGGAGCTGAATTTCCCGGAACGAAGACGGGACCGGTGATGGTGATGGAAACGGTGGCGGCAGTGGAATTGATGGCTCCGTCGTTGGTGAAGAAGGTGAATTGGTCGGAGCCGACGAAGTTGGGATTGGGGAGGTAGGTGAGATTGGGAGCGGTGCCGGAGAGGGTGCCGTTTGTGGGATTTTTGAGGATGCTGAAGGTGATTGGGCTGTTGGTGGGATCAGAGCCGCTGAGGGTGAGGTTGAATGGGGTGTTAGAAGACGTGGTGATGGATTGTGAAGATGCGCTGGGGGCTTGGTTGGTGTGGGTGCCGGTGAGGATATTGAGCTCGGCGAGGGAGGTTTCTGTGCCGCCGTTCGATGCAGACAGGGCTCTAAGTCGGATGAATTTCCCGGATGTAGAGGTGAAGGTGATTTGTTTCTGGAGGGGAGTGTTCGTGAAGGTGCCGTTGGCGACGGGGGAACCCCAGTTGGTGCCATCGAGACTGACGTAGAATTCGTATTTGCCGATGTTTCCGACGGAGTAGCCGTCCTGACGCGGGAGGTATTGGAATCCGCAGATGGACTGGGTGGAGCCGAGGTTGATTTGAATTTCATGCGGCATGGTGGCGGGGGTGTTGGCTCTCCATTGGGTGTGCCAGAAGGTGTTGGTATTGCCGTCGAAGGCGAAATTCGCAGGGGAGTCTGAGGTTTCCTGGCTGTCTGTGTATTTCAAGCTCCAGCCGGTGCGGGGGAGGACGGTGAAGCCGCCTGTGACGGGAGGCGCGGCAACGGTGATAGAAATGGTGGCAGTAGCGGAGTCGAGGAAGCCGTCGCTGGCTTTGAAGGTGAACTGGTCGTTGCCGGTGTATCCGGTGGCGGGCGTGTATGTTAGATTTGGGGCGGTACCGCTGAGGATGCCATTGGCGGGAATGCTGACGACGGAGAAGGTAAGGGAGTTATTTTCTAAATCGGAGCCGGTGAGGGAAATGGGGAGAGCGGTATCCTTGAGGGTGTTTGTGGACTTGGAAATGGCGACTGGCGCGTCATTGACGGCGGTGACGGTGATGGAAACGGTGGCGTAGGCGGAATTTACGGTTCCGTCGTTGACGCGGAAGGTGAAGCTGTCGTTGCCGTTGGAATTGGCATGGGGAGTGTAGGTGAGATTTGGAGCCGTGCCTGAGAGTGCTCCTTTGCTGGGGTTTGTGGTGGAATATGTCAGAGGATTGCCGTCGGCATCGGTTCCAGAAAGAGTGATCGGTATGGCGAGATCTTCTGAAGTGGAGACGGATTTCGCGGTTGCGACGGGAGCTTGGTTGTTGCTGGGAGTGGTGCTGCCTTGCAGGAGGTAAAGCTCGGCGACGCTCATGTAAGTGCCGCCGTTGGCATCGGTGAGACCGCGAAATTTCACGAATTGGCCGCTGATCTCGGTGAAGCGAACTTCTTTGAGTTCGCCCGTGTTGGGGAAAGTGCTAGCGGCGATGGGATTTCCCCAGTTCACGCCATCGGGGCTGACGTAGAACTCGAATTGTCCGACATTTCCGACCAGAAAGCTGCCACCGCGCGGCAGGTAGCGGAAACCGATGAGGTTTCGGCTGGAGCCGAGGTTGATCTGGATTTCATGTGGCGGAGTGGCGGCGGGATTACTCCAAGAGGTGTGCCAGATGGTCGAGGGATCGCCATCGAAGGCGTAGGCAGCTCGGTAGTCGGAGGACTCTTCGCTGTCTGCGTATTTTAGGCTCCAAGCGGTGGATGGGATAAGTGTGGAGAAGGGAATGAGGTGGGAAACGGCGTCGGAGGCGGCTCCTTGTTGGTCTGCTTGATTGATGGCGGCGACGACGAAATAGTAGGTGGCGCCTTCGGCAAGTCCCGTTACAGAGGCGGTTGTCGTTTTACCGACTTGGATCGAGTTGGGGAAAATGCCTGGGGTCGTCCCGTAGCTGACGCGATACCCGGCGATGTCGGGTTCGGGATTAGCATTCCACGAGAGATCGACGGTTGCGGCTGTAAGCGCGGGGTGAGTGGCCGCTGCGATCAAAAGTACGACAGTGAGACATGCTGCGGCAGTGGTAGCCACTGCGCTGGCGTAAGACACGGCACGGGTCGCGAGGGTGGTGAACTTTTGGTGCAAAGCTCCGCCCGGATTGGCCTCGACGGCCAAACAGTTGATTTTCATGGCTGGTTGTAAGGGTGATAGCAGTTGCGATTCTGCCGTCTTTAGCCTCCAGAGCGGGACTCTCTGGAGAGACGACCGACCCGGTTCGGATACCGTCATGGCCCAGCGAGTTTGGCTCGATGGAGTATGGCGTTTCGGGACTGAACCCGTTCCGGGACGCCTGACCTGTGGGAGGGACCCCGCAGCTCAGGAAGAATTTTATTTGATCCGAGAAGACGGTTGAGTCACTCGGGTCGATTGAGGTGTTGGACAGCGAAAGGACTCAGGTTTTTAAGACCTCCAACCTTTCACGAACTATAAAAATTTAATTAAAATTAACAAGAAATATCTCATTTATTTTTGAACAAATTGAGTTTCAAGGTGTCGTGACACAAAAATTCGCGATGGATTTTGAAAAGATGGGCTGCGAAACTCAAATATCGCTTTCTGCATGAGTAGAGAAGATTTGCCTGTCTCTCGCGTGTTGATGCACTTTTAGCAGCAAAAACGGCTTATCTCGTAGGTTTTTGAACTCGGTAAAGGGATTGACAGAGATCAAGCAAATGTTTAAAAAATTTCTGCCTGTTCAACCTCTAATCAATGCTTCAGCCCCAAGGAATCACTTCCCGTTTCTCAACTATCACGTTGCTGGTTTGTTCAATCCAGTTCTGGTCGGTTGCGAATGCTCAAGATTTCACCACGCAAGTAGGGAATTTTGATCCTTTGAACTTGAGCAACGTGGTCGCCGTGGGAGATCCGTTGGTTTTCGGAAATGGTCCCGGCCTGAAGGGTGGAATCGCGTATGGTCTTGGTTTTGAAACGGTTTACGACTCCAACCTGTTTCTCAGGGAAGATGATGTAGAGAGCGATCTCGCGGTCAACCTGACGCCTTGGTTCGCCTACAACACCGATCCCGAAGGTGGTGCTGTCGCATCAATCGGGGTGACTTACCATCCCGTTGCGCGAGCTTACCTCAACAATTCAGATTTGAATGGATTCGACCATTCAGGTGACATCACGATGAAAATTCAGGGAGCCAAGACGGTGCTGGATCTTTATTCGAGATTCTCAGAAATTTCCGGGACGGATCGGCTCACAGGTAAATTCGTGACCGGGGCCCTTTTTAATAGCGGGATTCAAGGGTCGTATCAAATCGCCCCGAGAACTTCGCTCAATGGTAGTTTTTTGGCGACGCTATCGGATTACGGTAAGAGTTCTCTAGTCGGTGCCGATATTTACACGTTCAATGTAGGAAGCTACTGGTCCGCCACTGAGCGGCTTAGCTTTGGTCCTGCGATCCGCTACGCAATCGCAGAGTCCTCGAATATCGGGACTCGCGATGCGTGGGCACTCTATATGCAAGCCCAGTATTTGGCTGGGCAAAGAATTCAAGTCCAAGGATCTCTGGGTCTGGAATACTCCAAAGGCTCGCGCGACGGCGATAGTAGCGACCTCGGCCTCACGGGAAATCTCACGGCAAGCTACGCGATCAATGAACTCTGGGTTTGGAGAAATCTGGTCCAATACGTCACCATTCCGTCGCCGACGGATGCGAACTACGTGGTCAACAACTTCTTGATTTCCACAGTACTAGACAGGAAATTTCTGCGAGCTAACGTGGGATTCGGATTGGACTACAATTTATCAAGTTACGAGGGAGTTGGGCCAGTTGGAGCTGAGATTGGAAATGAGAATAATATCAGTGTTTACCTGACGTATCGCCGGAAATTCTTTATGGAGCGCGTGGATTTTGAATCCAAACTTCGTTACTCGACCAATGACGGTCAAGTGAACTGGGAGCAGGTACAAGTATATGCTGGAATCGACGTTCAGTTTTGATTTTTCTTAAATAGATCTTTTTCGCCGTTGAGTAAAAAAGTGCTGTTTACCTCAGGAACTTACGGTGAGAGTAGGGCAAAGGCAATTTCAAATGAGCCGAACTGGCAAGCATCCTGCTGATAAATACACCAAGATCAGTGATGATTTTCCTCAAGCTGCTAACGCAAATTCTCCGCTACCAAAAGTCTTACGCCCTCAACTTTGGTGACAGTTCCGAAACTCGGGAAAAGTGGACGATACGTCATCACGTAGTTATCAAAACACGTATTTGAGTCACCATAAAGCCGTGTTTCTTCATGGAAGTTCCCCCCCAATTGCTTCCAAAGAACAATTCCGCCCCATTTTTAAATGAGAATGCCCCCCTTACCTACGCCGCCTGATTTCAGAGATGGAACGAATGGTGGTTCGATCCGAAACACCGGTTACTGGAGTCTTCCAAAGATGATCGGCGAAAGCTTTTCCTCATTTTGCGAACGTTTGAGTTTGGTGGATTCTGGCTCATCCCCTCCAGTCTGGCAAATCGCTAGCCTAGCTACACTAAATTTCAGAGACCTCAAACGCTTCGACTCATTTAAGATTCCCGTATTTTGTTGATAACCGCCTGACATTAGGTCAGGAAGCTCTCACCTTGGTAATTATCCTTGAATAATCAATCGGTGGTCGATAAGAAATCGCCCGTCGTAAGTTCATAGCCCACGTCATGTTGGTTTTCGACAAAATGATTATTCAAAGACATGAAACCAACTTTCAAAAATCGACCACTTTGTCCCCCCTATTGGTTTTAGAGTTTTCCGGCTCTAAACGACCACGGGCGGTAGCGTGTAAGATCTTTTCAAAGTAAAACCCAAACACTCTGATTTCTATGGCATTCTGACAAAAATCTCTCCAATTCGATTCCCCCACCCCCCCACCCCCCATGATCACTGCTGCCAAGGCAAGTCCCACCAAGAGAAA
>JANOQR010000105.1:0-5495 GCA_031414935.1 Luteolibacter sp. | reverse complement strand
CTCGCCGGGTGGCATGAGGCCGCGCATTTCCTCGATGATTTTTAAATCCGCTGCGAGGCGAGTGCCAGCTTCGTGAACGTTTCCGGCGCCGAGGGTGATGAGTAAATCGCCCGGCTGGAGCGCATGGCCAACGGCGTGATGAGCGGTGGCGAGATCTGGCAGATAGGTGGCTGGGATGTCGCCATGAGCCGCCATCGCATCGACGAGCGTCTGGCCGGAAATGCCTTTGATGGGCTTTTCGGAGGCGGCGTAAACATCGGTGATGAAAACAAGATCTGCGGCTTGGAGGACTTTTCCGAAATCATCAGCGAGTGCCTTCGTCCGTGAATAGCGATGCGGCTGGAAGAGGACGATGACACGCTTGGACTTCAGCGAACGCGCGGTTTGCAACGTGGCGGCGAGTTCGGATGGGTGGTGGCCGTAGTCGTCGATGATGCGGTAGCTCGCGGATAGATACTTCGTTTCGAAACGACGCTTGGCCCCGGCAAAGGTGGCGAGAGCACGGGCGACGAGGGTGAACTCCGCGCCACAACTGTCCGCCAGCGCGATGGCGGCCAGCGCGTTGAGAACGTTGTGGTTGCCAGGGATGCCGAGTTCGACATCGCCTAACACTTCGCCCTTTTTCTTCACGGTAAATGCAGACGAGCCTTTGAGATCACGGAGATCCGTGGCGGTGTAGTCGGCGTCCTCCCAGCCGTAGGAGACGGCATTTTTACGGCCTGCACAGACTTCGCTGGCCACGGGATCTTCGGCGCAATAGACGAGTTTCCCGGTCGTTTGATCGGCGAGTTGGGAGAAGACTTCCTTGATGTGATCGATGTCCCGATAGAAATCCAAGTGCTCCGCCTCGATGTTGAGGATGACCGCGTGCTCGGGATGATAGAGCGCGAGTGTGCCGTCGCTTTCATCGCCCTCGGCGACCATGTGTTCGCCGTCTTGAGACCATTTCGCGTTCGCCCCGAGGATGGGGATTTCCGCTCCGACGTAGTGACTTGGCTTGTGCCCGGCTTCGCGCAAAACGTGGGCGGTCATCGAGGACGTCGTGGTTTTTCCGTGAGTGCCGGAGATGACGATGCCTTTCTTCGTGTGCAAAATGGCGGCCAAGCAATCAGCGCGACGGAGCAGGGGAATCTTGGCTTTTTTCGCGGCGGAAAATGATGCGTTTTCGGGTTTGATCGCAGAAGAGAAAACGACGAGGTCTGCGCCTTTCACGGCAGCGGCACTGTGAGGTGAGGAAAATTTTAAACCCACGCCTTGCATCCGCTCCGTCTCAGCCGTCGTGACGCGGTCTGAGCCGCTGACCTTGTGACCCATACCTAACAGCAGCAATGCGAGGCCGCTCATTCCAGATCCGGCGACGCCGATGAGGTGGATTTGGAGCGGGTTGCTGCGGTCGGTTAGGCGTTGGCTGAGATCGGTCATGATGGCGTGAGAGTGGCTTCGATGGCGGCGCACACCCGTTCTGCGGCGTCGGGGACGGCAAGTGCGCGGGCGGCTTTTGCCATGCGCTTGTAAGTTGGCAAGTCTTGCAAGATGGAGCTGGCAAGTGAGGCGAGTTTTTCTGCATCCAGATCGCACTCTTGGACGAGCTTGGCGGCTCCGGCTGAGGCGAAAACCTCAGCATTTCGCGTCTGGTGATCGTCCGCTGCGTGGGGATACGGAACTAAAATGGACGGGTGTCCGGCGACGGCGATTTCCGTCAGGCTCGATGCGCCAGAGCGTGCGATAACGAGATCGGCGATGGCATAGGCGGCAGGCATTTGATCGCAGAAACCGAGAACTTTGTAGCCTTCGCGACCTTGGGTGATTTCACAAACTCGCTGGAAATCTTGAGCTCCGGCGATATGCAAAACCTGCGTTTGCGCGGGCAAATTCGCCGCCGCCTGCGCGCAAAGTTCGTTCAGCCGCTTCGCTCCTTGGCTGCCACCCGTGACGACGATGGTGGGTCGTCCGACTTGCAGCCCGAACAACGCAGCAGCGTCTTCGAGCGAGGGCAAGTCGATGATTTCTGGACGCACGGGAGTTCCAGTCAGGACGGTTTCTCGGTTGGGAAAAAATTTCTTCGCAGGCTCCAATCCGAGGAACACGCGGGTGCAAAATCGGCTAGTGAGAACGTTCGCTCGGCCCGGTCGTGCGTTGGAATCGTGGATGAAAGTCTTCAGCCCCATCTGGTGCCCCGCATACACTGGCGGGAGCGAAGTGAAGCCGCCCATGCCCAGCACCGCGTCCGCTCCGAACTCACGGATCACCCGCTTGCAATGCCGCACGGAGCCTAACATTTTCCAGAGAAATGGCAGCATCCGTGGCGATAGGGTGGGCGGCTTGGCCACCGCAGGCATCGTCTTGAACGTAAGGTGCTTATATTTCGCAGAGGCTTCGGAATCGACCTTCTTTTCCGAGATCAAAAGCATGACTTCGTGACCACGAGCACGCAATGCCTCCGCCACGGCGATTCCGGGAAACAAGTGGCCACCTGTGCCACCACAGGCGATGAGAATTTTGTGAGATTTCGGCACGGATGCTTGGGTGAATGAGCAGCAAAACATGTGGAAATCACGCATCCCACACCTTTTCGGAAAAAGTAAGCAAACCCAAAGTAATCGGCAATCCTCAAAATTTGGCAGCGGCGGAAAATTCGGCGAATCGCCGAATTTGAGAGGGAAACTGGCATTGACGGAGAAGGCATCATCTCCAAGCTCGCGGCATGATAGCAAGACTGCGGGGCATGGTGATCGAGGCGTATCCGAATCGGTTAGTCGTGGATGCGGGCGGGGTAGGTTATGAGGTTTTCATTCCGCTTTCGACGTTTGATCGCCTTCATGCGGCGGAGGGATTGGTTGTGGACTTGCGGACGCATCTGCATTTCAGCCAGCTCGGGCAGAAGTTATTTGGCTTCGCGAGTGAGGAAGAACGCGATGTTTTCCTGCTACTCATCGACCGAGTGAGTGGCGTGGGTCCAACGATGGCGGTGTCCGTTTTGAGTGGAATGGATGTAACGCGTTTCAAGCAAGCCGTGGTCGCGGGCGATGTCGCGGGTTTATCGAAACTCAAAGGCGTGGGGAAAAAAACCGCAGAGCGGATCGTGCTGGAGCTGAAAGATAAAGTCGGCGTCACCGAGACCTGGCAAGACGCAGCGGCTGGCCAAGTGAGTGCTGGCGCGGCGGATGCGGAGCTGGCTCTCATCGCGCTGGGCTACAAGCAAGTGGACGCGCGTAAAGCAGTTAGAAAAGTGCTCGACGCCGATCCAGCCGCTCCCACGGAGGCTCTCGTGCGCGGCGCGTTGCGAGCCTTGCAGGGGTGATTTTGTTTCTTGTCAGCTCTTTTCCCCACGAACAGGCTCCAAAGCGGCTTCCATATAGATTTCCCGCCTAACAAACCCACGATCCTACTCTGCATGTCTTCTTCCCCGACTCCGAAAATCGGCAACTACCGCTGGCGCATTTGCGCGGTGCTTTTCCTAGCGACCACCATCAACTACATCGACCGGAACGTTTTTTCGTTCACGATGCTGGACCCGGTTTTCCGCCATCAAATGCTAGGCATTCCCGAGAGCCAACCGCTGACGGAAGCGGACATGAAGCTCTTCCGCGAGAAGATGAGCTATCTGGATTCCATCTTTAAATACTGTTACGCGTTTGGGTTTTTGTTAGCTGGCTACATGATTGACCGCATCGGCGTGCGGCGTGGCTATGGCGTCAGCATCGGTGGCTGGAGCCTCGCTGCCGTGCTCCACGGACTGGTGAGTTCCGTGCCGGGCATGGCATGGGCACGCGGATTGTTAGGAGTAGGTGAAGCAGGAAATTTCCCTGCTGCCATTAAAACGGTTTCTGAGTGGTTCCCGCGCAAAGAGCGGAGTTTCGCTACCGGCGTGTTCAATGCGGGCTGCAACGTCGGCATCATTACTACTGCACTTTGCGTGCCTTGGATCATTTCGCACTGGGGTTGGCGTGCGAGTTTCATCATCACGGGAGCCGTCGGCGTTTTCGTGTTGTTCTGGTGGCTCGCCGTTTACCGCACGCCTGAAGAGCATCCAAAACTGTCTGCCGAAGAACTCGCATTCATCCGCCAAGATGGACCGCCAGAGACAGGAAAACCCATCAAATGGCGAAACCTCGTCGGTTACCGCGCGACTTGGGCATTCGCCATTCCCAAGTTCATGACCGATGCGATCTGGTGGTTCTACCTGACGTGGTTGCCGAGCTTTTTCAACGAGAACGCAGCCTTCACCACCAAGCTCGACCTCAAACAGGTCGGCATCCCGTTCCTCGTGATCTATCTAATTTCCGACGGCGGCAGTGTCTTCTTCGGCTGGCTGGCGACGAAATTCATCGGCATGGGATGGTCCGTCAACAAAGCCCGCAAGGTGACGATGGGAATCTGCGCCCTCTGCGTGGTTCCTATCATTTTCGCCTCGATGACGAGTAGTATCACGGTGGCCATCGCATTGATCGCACTCGCCACCGCCGCTCACCAAGGCTGGAGCGCGAACCTCTTCACCACTGTGGCAGACCAATTTCCACGGCGGGCCGTCGGAAGCGTGGTCGGCATCGGCGGCCTGATGGGTGGCTTGGGCGGCGCTCTTCTGGCGGCGAACGTCGGGAAAATCATCAACGCGGGCGGCTATGTGCCGTTGTTTGCCATCGCAGCATCGGCCTACGTGCTCGCGCTGGTGGTGCTTCACACGCTCTCGCCCAAGCTGGACACGGTCAAGATTCCTGACTGATTTCGGTTTCCAGCCGCTCTAGCAATTGGCGAACCGCCCACACCGCGTGTTCGCTGATCAAAGGGTCAGCATCTTGCGCGGCAAGTTCCAAAGCAGGCAGATCATCCCGCGTTCCAGTGTTTCCTAACGCCACGCAGACGTTGCGGAGAAATCTCGCCCGTTTGATGCGTTTGATCGGTGATTTGGCGAAGAGCGTGCGAAAGCCGTCGTCGTCGAGATGAAGAAAATCTCGCAGCTTTTTTTCAAAGACCGTCTCCCGTGCGTGGAAGCTGATTTCCCGGGATTCCACGGCGAAACGATTCCACGGGCAGGCGTCGAGACAATCGTCGCAGCCGTAAATCCGGTCCCCCATCGCGATACGAAATTCCTCGGGAATGGAGCCTTTGTGCTCGATGGTGAGATAAGAAATACATCGCCTCGCATCCACCCGACGAGGCGCGGTGATCGCCTGCGTCGGGCAAGCCGTGATGCACGCCGTGCATTTTCCGCAGTGATCGCCAAAGGGTGCGTCTGGCGAGAGATCAAGAGTGGTTAGTAACTCAGCTAGAAAAAACCACGCCCCGAGATGGCGATGAATCTGCACCGTGGATTTTCCATTCCAGCCAAGACCCGCATCACTGGCAAAGTCACGTTCGAGGACTGGTCCGGTATCCACATAGAACCGCTGTGTGCCGCCGAGAGTTTGCAATTTCACATCGAACTCCCGCAGCCGTTTCTCGATGAGATCGTGGTAATCGTCATTCCAAGCATAGCGGGCGATGCGATAGCCACC
>JANOQR010000104.1:0-24143 GCA_031414935.1 Luteolibacter sp. | reverse complement strand
AGCCGCCTTTGCTGTCGATCCCGAAGGCGAGCTCGATGACTTGCGACTCGATCTCGCCCGTGAAGCGCAATTTCAAGATCGGGCGATCCAGTCCCCACGGAGTGAAATCGGTGGCGGCGTCGGTTTCAAATCCGATCGCGGCTCCTTCGGTCGCGGTCTTCAGCAGCGAGAAAAGTCTCTCTTCATTCGCGTCTTGGGAACGTCCGTCGATGGTGACGATCCACGGTTGTGGTGGTATCCGGGAAATCAGAATTTCGCTGCCGTTTGCGGGCTGGATGAGGACGCGGCGCAGGGTTTTCAGGTTCAGGTGGGTGAGAGTCGGGTCGCGTAGGTCATTGATGGCGAGCGGCAAATCTGCCAGAGAAACGAAATCCGCCTCGGGCTTGAGCGGCAGACTGAAGATCGTGTTAGGGCGACTGCTGACGCTGGCGAGAACTTCGGTGGTTTCGGGAGTTTCTGGCGGGTAAATTTCTAGCACTGTTTCCGTTTCGGAGCCGAACTCGGTGAGCGCGATTTGCCGTGATCCGACAGGCGCGCTGCTAGTAGGAAGCGTGATCGAGGCGCGGTCGGAAATTTTCAGCGCTTGGAGCTCGAACAGATTTTCGATCAGTGTCTTGATCGCGGTTTTGTTCGTTGCGAGATCGAGCGGCTTGCTGACGCGCCATGGGCTTTTTTCATCGCTGCGGGCGAGGGTGAGTTCGCCCTCAGAGGCACGGATGCGGATCTGTTTGAGGGCGGTGGGGTTGAAATAAAATGGGCGGTGATCGCGCAGAAATTTCAAGTTGTCTTTGAACAGGGGGATGATGTCGCCAGTGCAGGCATAGACGTGGCTTTTGCGGTGTAAATCACGCGGTTGGACAAAGACGGTCGGGACGGGATCGACGATTTCCGGCACGTTGGCTAGCCACGGAGTTTGGCGGCCAATTTTGTATTTCGCTAACGGAGTCTGGTTAGCGGACTCAAGGCGGATGTTGATGCCGCTCTCGCGGAGACCGGCTTTCTGCGGATCGACTTTGCCAAGGGGAGCGGCGTCCTCGACGCGCATGGCGAGGGTGAAATTAATGATGCTCACCGCCGCACGCGGGTCCATGCGATCCGTCCACGGGCTTGTGGCTTGCCAGCCGTTTGGGCCTAACTCAAATGAGGCGGTCGTGCCATTTTGCGAGACGCGGATGAACTTCACATCTGCTGGCGAGAAATTTTCGTAAATCCGTCCGCCGACAGCCACGGGAGGAGCACCGAGGATGGAATGAAAATTTCCCGCCATCCATTGCCATGCCGCCAAGCCGCCACAAAGCACGGCGAGTAAGGCGAGAATCAGCGTAAAACCGAGAGAGCGCATGACGTGTTAGGCACGACGGGATGACCAAACGAAGGTGCCGATGAGGAACAAAAACGCGGGTAGGAAAAACAAGTTCACCCGGTTGATGAATGAAACCTGAGCCTCTAGCAGTGGCAGGCGGTAAACGCCGAGAGGACGTGGCCCGACGCCGTAGAGCGATTGGCGATTCATCAGCCAGTTCGCTGAGGATGCGACGAAGTCGATGTTTTCCGCGTGTTGGAGATCGGGGCTGAGGAAGTCGGTGTTAGACATGACGACCATGCGGGAAGTGGCATCGGAAAAGCGATCATCGCTTGCGGCCCCACGAGTGACGCAGGCGGCGATGAAGAGCGGTTGTGGATGGTCCTCACGTGGATCGAAGGCTACGCCCTTTTCGCCAAATTTCGTTTCACCCCAGAAGCCCTCCGCCGCTTGAATCAGGCCGATGGGATTGATCTGTCGATTCATCAAATCCTCCGCGCCTTCGCGCACTTCGAGCGACGAGCTTGCACCCTCGAAGATCGCAGCTTGGCCAGCCATGTCTTTGGTGAAATCCACGCCATAAGTGAACGCGCCACGAGTGACGGTGTTCACGGCTGCGTCCTTCATCGAAATGATGCGGTCGTTGCGTGGAGTCACGCCGTTGCTTCGCAGGAAGGTTTTCAATTTCGGGGGAGTTTCGCCTGCTTTGAGGAACACCATGAAAGCAGCGCGAGGACGGTTCCAGTAACTTTCTAAAATGGCGAGCTCGGAGGGAGTCACATCGTATTTCGGCGCGACCATGACGACGCCTTCCGTGTCAGCGGGGATTTCCTGCATGTCTGCTAGGCTGACGCCCTTCAGCTCGACGTTCTGGAAAAGGAGGATGCGCTGGAGTGACTTAAGCGGGGAGTTTTCGCTTTCGAGGTCGATCTGACTCTTGTCTGAAAGGAAGATCATCTTGCGAGTGCGACCTTCGATGGACTCGACCAATCTGGCGGTGAGGACGTCTTCACCTTGGAAGCCAGTGATCTTGCGTTGGCCGTCGGTGGTCGTGTGGACGATCATGTCATCGGCGACGACGAGCTTGATGTTAGGGTGGAGAATGCGAGAGGGTTTCTTGTCCGCCTCGGGATCGGTAGATGGGGTGGATTGCTTCGCCTCGGTGGAAACGGCGGCATCATCGGTGCGGGCGTCGATGATGATAAGATCCTTGGTAAATGGCAGTCCGTAAGCGGCACTGATTTCCTGCGTGCGATCCGAGCTACGCATGGGATCGACGAATTCCACCTCGATTTTCCCATCAGAAAGCCGAGCATATTCCTCAGCCAAGGCTCGCACTCGCTCGTAGAATGGCGAGCTGCGACGGAATGCCATGATCCATTTGATGGGCTTCTGCCGCGCTGCTAGATCCTTGTCCTTGAGGTAACGCTGAGTGGATGACGAGAGCGTGTAGTCCGATTGGCGGCTGAGATCGGCGCGGGTGAAATGAGAAGACGCGAGGTAGTTCAGCGCCAGCAGAGTCACGGCGAGAAATACGATCTGAAGCACCGATAGCGTGCCGATGCCCCACCGATTCATCGGGCGGGCAGGCTTGGCCATCGGTTCGGGCGGAGATTCGGACATAAGAAATTCAACGGCGCCAGCGGCGGTAATCGACAACCTGATAGGTGAGGAACAACACGAACAACGCCAAGCTCAGGAAATAGACCATGGGCCGAGTGTCGAACAATCCACTGGCGAAGTAGTGCAGGTGTTGTTGTGAGGAAATGTAGTGGAAAAACTCCGCGCCCGCGAAGGACTCGCCCCAGATGACGGTGACGAAGCCCAGGAAATACTGAATGACTAGCAGTCCGATGGTGAAGATGCCCGCGATGATTTGGCTGGAGGTCAGCGCGGATGCGAAGCAACCGATCGCCGTGAATGCAGCTCCCATCAGCATCACCGCCGTGAGTGCGCCGCCGAGTGCGCCCGGTGTCCACGCGGGCGGAAGATCGGTGACCCATTCAAACATTTTGAACTGTATCAGCCCTGGAATCCACAGCGTCGTGTAGAAAATCATGGCAGCCGCGTATTTTGAAAGCACCACCTGCCAAGTCCGAACTGGCGCAGTTAGTAGAGTTTCCAAAGTCCCCGAACGCTCTTCCTCAGAAAACAGCCGCATGGTGATGAGCGGAAAAATGAAGAGGAAATAGAACCAGAAAAGTGGCGTGTGAAAGGTGACGTAAACCAAGCTGTCCTTCACTGGCGTATCTCGGAAACCCTTCATCGCCGTGGAGAGCGAGATGCCTTGCATGACCGTGACGAAGGCCAGCACCACCCAGCCGAACGGAGTCAGGAAATACCCTTTGAGTTCTTTAAAAGTAAGGATGCGTAGCAATCTCATGCGGTGGGCGGGAGTTGGTAAGCCATTCCTGCAGCAAGGCAAAGGCAAAAGGGTGCGGCGTGGACTGCTTCGACATGTCGAAGCTTTTCACTGGCTGACGTGTCGGCCAGTGGGAAAGCGGTGACATGTCACACGCAGTCCGAAAGCCGCTAGCCGACCGACTACGAAATGCGAGTGAAGCGCAGAGTATGATTTGTCGCGGAACT
Source organism: Luteolibacter sp. (assembly GCA_031414935.1). Lineage (GTDB taxonomy): Bacteria > Verrucomicrobiota > Verrucomicrobiia > Verrucomicrobiales > Akkermansiaceae > Luteolibacter. Next base: position 20,251 of record JANOQR010000104.1, on the reverse strand, counting down.
CGTCCCAACCATCACTTCGAACTCGCCAGGCTCGATGACGGGTTTGAAATCTCTGTCTGGGAAACTCAGGTCAGCATCGGTGATCGTGAAGGAAATCACGCGCGACTCGCCGGGTGCCAGTGTGACGCGTTGGAATCCGCGCAGCTCTTTCACGGGCCGGCTGACGGATGCGACGAGGTCTCGGAGATAAAGCTGAAAAGTTTCTGTCACCACGCAGTCACCGAGATTTGCTAGGTCTAGCGAAACTGTCACGGTTCCGCCGGGCGACATTTCGGTGGAACCAATCATCAGCCCGCCAGTTTCTATTTTCCCATAAGTCAGCCCGTGGCCGAAGGGGAAGAGAGCGTCGTTCGGGCGATCCAAGTACCTGCTGGAGTAGGAAATTTCTGCGTCGAATGGTCTGCCAGTTGGCTTCTCGCGGTAAGTCATCGGCAACTGCCCGACATGGCGGGGAAATCCCATGGTCAACTTACCGACTGGCGCGGCATCACCGAAAAGCACATCCGCTAACGCTCTGCCGCCTTCGGTGCCGAGTTGCCAAGCGTGGAGGATGGCGGGAAAATTTTCATCCTCCCAGGAGAGATCGAGCGGGCGACCGCTCATCGTCACCAGCACGACAGGCTTGCCGGATTTCAAGACGTGTTTGGCGAGATTTCGCTGGGCTTTCGGGATGCGGATGTCGGTGCGGCTGGCGGCTTCGCCACTCATCGTGGCACTTTCTCCGACGACGAGGATGATGACTTCTGCTGCGTCCGCTGCTTGCATGGCTTCTGCTAGCAGGGTGGCGTGAGCGGCCTCGATTTCGCAGCCTTTGGCAAAAATCACCGTCGCGTGTCCGTCCACGGCTTCGCGGATTCCAGCCAAGGGTGAAATGGCGTCATCCACATTTCCCGCCGCAATCCAGCATCCTAACACGTCGCGACGACTCTCTGCCAGTGGTCCCAACACGGCGAGCGTTCCTTGTTTCCTCAGCGGCAAGAGACCCGCGTCATTTTTCAAAAGTACCATCGACTCCCGCGCTGCCTGACGTGCTAGGGCAAGGTGAGTTTGAGACAAATCTGAGACATCCGCGCAACGGGCAAATGGACTAGCGAACAGCCCGAGATTCCACTTGGTTTTCAGAATCCGCATGACGGCGGTGTCGATGAGATTTTCCTGAATGACGCCGGATTTCACCAAGTCTGGCAGAGTGGTTAGGAACGCCTCGGAGACCATGTCCATGTCCACACCGGCATCGAGAGCTTGCTGGGCGGCATCCGCATCCGTCGCCGCAGTGCCGTGATTTTTCATCTCGGAAATCGCGGTGTAATCCGTCACCACCCAGCCGTTGAATTTCCAAGCGTCTCGCAATAAATCAGTTAGTAACCAGCGATTGCCGCTCGCGGGAATGCCGTCCACCACGTTGAAAGCCGTCATCACCGTCCGTGCTCCAGCGTCGATGGCGGCTCGGTAGGGAGGGAAATAAGTTTCCTCCATTTCCCGGCGGCTCATGTCCACGGCGTGATAGTCGCGCCCGGCAGTGGATGCGCCGTAAAGTGCGAAGTGCTTCACACATGCGATGACCGAGGTGGAATCTGATAAATCATTTCCCTGATAGCCACGCACCATCGCCGCCGCGATCTGTGATCCCAGCCACGGGTCTTCACCCGCGCCCTCCGCCACTCGGCCCCAGCGCGCGTCTTGAGAAATGTCCACCATCGGCGAGAAAACCCAGTGCAGTCCATCTGCCGCCGCTTCCGCTGCCGCCGCGCGGGCGCAGTTTTCCATGAGAGTTAGATTCCACGAGCAAGACATCGCCAGCGGGATGGGGAAAATCGTCCGATGGCCGTGGATGACATCGTAGCCGAAAAGAAGCGGGATTTGGTGAGTTGATGCGAGTGCTGCTTCCTGAAGCTCACGCGTCGCGGCGGGCGTGAAAACATTCAGTACCGCGCCGCATTGCCCCGTGCGAATCTTCGCTGCCAGATCGCCCGAGTGTTTCATCCCAGTGGCGTCCATCGAACCTGTTAGGAGATTGAGCTGACCGACTTTTTCCTCAACAGACATCCGGGCGAGTAGATCACGGAGAAATGTTTCTTTACGCATCACCAGCATCACGCGCTGCGAAGTTCTGAATTTCAAGGCAGAAGAGCAATGCCTCTTGTGATTCAAAATGAGGATCTGGTCTGGTAACGGGTCGTGATGATTAACCAAGGAGCGGCGATCCTCCACACTTTGGCTTTCCATGGGCCGGGGCGGATCGGAGTCAGCCCTTCCTTGGGTTTTGAATGCTCAGCACGCAGTCTGCGCCGCGTTTCGCCCGATGAACATGCCGTAGTGCCAGATGCCCGCGTAGGCGGGGATGCGCTCGTTGATGATCGGTTCGAGACTGGTGCTGGTTTCCGGCCAGAGGTGACCTTCCATGCGGACGTGGTTCATGCCCATCCAGCGGCGAAATGTTGCGGAGCGGGTGTGGGAGAAATCCACGACCGCGAGTAAGCCATCGGGAGTTAGATTTGCCTTGGCGGCCTGGATGGCTTGTTCCCATCCGGGGTTAAACATCGTGAGCGCGTAGGAAAAGAGGACGAGATCGAAACTCCCGACCATGGGCGCGTTGTAGGCTTGCTGGATGAGCCTGACGCCGGAGGTTTTACGCTTGGCGATTTCTAGCATGTCGATGGAGAGATCGACGCCGGTGATTTCCGCATTCGGGAAAATGCGCTGCATACTTCTCAAGTTACGCCCTGTGCCGCAGCCGACTTCGAGGATGCGTGTTGGCTGAGAAACGGTGGCGATACGATGCAGGATGCGCTCGCGACCGAATAGAAAGGTCCAGCGTGTGGCGTCGTAAATGCGCGCGTGGAGAGCGTAGTAGTTGTGAAGTGAATGATTCATGCGATCACCTCCGCGAAGTGAGTGCTGCCGTAGGTGCCGACGCGATCTAGCAAATGGAGTGCTTCGGTGCGTTCGGTGTGGAAACGCAGGCGATCTCGCACTTGTTGTGGCACGAAGCTGAGGTCGAGACCTGCTGAGCGCATCAGGATGCGGGTGCCAGGGCGGCTGTTGGCGAGGATGAGTTCCCATTCCTCTAGCAGTGCTGCTGGGTCGTTCCAAGCGAGCCAATCTTGATGGTCTAGCAGGACGTAGTGAGAGTAGCTCGCGGGATTTTCACGGAGGAAATTGGTGAGAGTGCCCGTGTGAGGTTTTACGCGATTCACACGTTGTTTTAACGCATCTTGGTTCTCGCGACGGAGGTAGTTCGGGCAGCAGTGAAGGGTGTATGAACCGGTGATGTAGATCCGCCAGAAGTAGTTGTCCTCGATGGGTAGCTCAGTCATGACGTGTTTTAATTTGTCCTTCACATAGCCGGTCAGACCGCCGGGATAAGATGTCTCGATGAGATTGATCTGTGGTCGCGGCACGCCCAGCAGAGTCATCAGCGCAGGTTGGCGGAAGAGCCAGTTGCTGAAGCGACCCCAGACTTCGGTTTCGATCAGTGCGTAGGCATTGCTTTGTTCTTCGAGCGTGCGGCAATCGAGCAAGCTGTCCGCGAAGTTTCGAATGTTAGGCCGTAGTTTAAAAAGTGCGTTGCCCATGACCCACGCTGCGAGGCCCGATGTGCCGTGGTAATAGAACGATTTCTTGAGACTGCGCGGATTGAAAAAGCCGATGCGTTTGTCCCAGAATTTTTGCGACGCGGCGTTGAGCTGGCCACGCACCGAGGCGTAAATTTTCTGATAGTCTGTGTGTGAGCCGATCCCGAACATCTCGAAAAGATCCTCGAAGTTGTCGCGGGCGATGAGTGCGAGCTTGAGTTCGAGCAGCGCATTTTGGCGATGGTTCACGTCGATCGCGTGGACTCTTGCGGGATCGTCGAGGAGATAATCTAGTACGTTGCAGCCTGCGCTGGTGATCATGACGACGGTGCTATCGGCATCCAGTTGCATGAGTTCCCGGTCGATTCTCGGGTCTTCCCAAGCGCAGTTATAAATGAGGTTAGAGCCGTGAACGTGTTTGAAGAGAATGTCGTGCGTGGCCTTGGTGGCTTTCCGTGCGGGACTCAGTTTCGGGGAGCGTTGCGTGGGCATGGAAAACTAAAGCATCCCAAAGCATCAGATCTCGCGAGAGGGAAATTATGACGAAATCGACACCAAACTGAGAGGCTTTTCATCCGCGTGTGAAGGAAGGCCGAAACAGAAGAGTGACTCGCGCAAAGCCGCAAAGGCGCAAAGTTTTTTAAGACTCACAAGACCAAGCTTTGCCTATATCCCTCTCTTCCTCTGCGGCTTTGCGGGAGAAAATCTTCAATCTGAACCTGCTTCTAGCAAAAGATTGAAACCACCTTCGGCCCGCATCTGAGGCGATGGCCGGGGACTTGGGCGAAGTCCGCAGTGTTATAGGCGGCTTTCAGGGAACCTCAGACTTAATCCAGTCTTCTGATGAGAGGAGCAATCCCAAGGGCGTCAAACTCGATGAAAAGTCGATGAAGCCTTGCGAGAAATGCCTCCAGCGTCTCGCCGATCTGAGCAAATGGTTCATCAGGATCTCATCGGTCACCGCCACGGCGATGCTCTCAATCATGGCGATTTAATAATGGTAGAGTGCCTATGCTGAGAGGAGTGAGTGATTATAAAAATGAATGAATTCGCGGCGACCAGTGATCGCCGCTACTTGGGTTCGGGGACTTTGCTCATGAGCCAAGTTTGGCCAATGGAGGAGATGGTGCAGGACAAAATTGAGGACGCGGAAGACGATGGAAAACCAGCCGTATTGCATGATATCGCCCCAGAAGCCGTCCATTCTGCGGAGTACGGTGTTGTCTTTGGGGACGATGAAAATCTGGTAGTTAAGGGTTTTGATTCCCCGTGATAATTTGTTAGATAAAACTCTTTTCCTCCATCACTAAAATACGAGGAGAAATCATTCATGCTCAGTTGGAACCCGCCCGTTACACGCAAAGTCACTTTGATTTGCACAGTGACCAAACAACGCCTACCGCCTTGACCGTCTCCCCGCGCGGAATCCATGCTCCGCGTCATGCGTATTCTCACCGGTCTTCAACCCAGCGGAAAACTTCACGTCGGAAATTTTTTCGGGGCGATGGAGCCAGCCGTCCGCCTCCAAGATGAGGGTGAGGCGTTCTATTTCATCGCCGACTATCATGCGATGACCTCGGCTCACGATCCGGTGGCTCTGCGGGAAAATGTCCGCGAGCTGGCAGTTGATTTCCTCGCCTGCGGGCTCGATCCGCGGCGGGCGGTTTTTTTCCGCCAGAGTGCCGTGCCGGAGGTCAATGAACTGGCGTGGATTCTCTCCACCGTTTGCCCGATGAGTCTGTTGGAAAAATGCCACTCATATAAAGACAAGATCGCGAACGGGATTTCTCCGAACCATGCGCTGTTCGCTTATCCCGCGCTGATGGCGGCAGATATTTTACTCTACGACTCGAACAAAGTCCCCGTCGGCAAAGACCAGAAGCAGCATGTGGAGGTGACTCGCGATCTGGTCGTGAAACTCAACGAAGCATACGGCGAAGGCACAGTGATTTTACCCGAGCCCATCATCCGCGAAGACACTGCCATCGTCGTCGGGCTGGACGGGCGGAAAATGAGTAAGAGCTATCACAACACCTTGCCCATTTTCGGTGAGGAAAAACCGCTCAAGAAACTCATCATGAAAATCACCACCGACTCGACTCCGGTGGAAGATCCCAAGCCCACGGACGGCTCGACCATTCTCGCGTTGCACAAGCTCTTTGCCAATGCGGCGGATCACGCCGCGATGATCGCGGACCACGAGCGAGGCGGCATCGGCTATGGGGATTTCAAGAAACGGCTGGCCGAGGCGTATTGGGATTTCTTTGCCGCGATGCGTGCGCGGCGGGCGGAAATTCTGGCAGATCCGGGCTACGTGGATCAGGTTCTTGCGGCGGGTGCGCTGCGTGCCCGCGAGGAGGCGGGCAAGGTGCTGAGTCGCGTTCGCAAGGCGGTGGGATTGGCGGATTGAGCGCTTGCCATCATCGCGGACGTTGCGGATGGTCCGCGCATCGTGCCTCTTGAGCAACGTAAGCCGCTATGGCTCATTCCCAACCTGTTGAGCTTGGATGCTCCGCTCGTCGCCATCGCGTGGCTGTACATTTTCGCCAAGACGTGGCGGGTCGATTACTTGCCGTGGTCGGTCTATTTCGCGCTGGGTCTCGTGGTGTGGGTCATCTACGTCACAGACCGCTTGTTTGATGCGTCGATGGAAAATGAAAATTTGTCCAGACTGCAAGCTCGTCATCGATTTCACCGCAAGCATCGGCGGGTGTTTCGCAGAGCCGCGATGATCGTGGCATTGATCTCGCTGGTTCTCGTCACGGTCCCTCTCCGCGTGACGATTCTCGGGCTTTATATTGAGACCGGATTGCCGGTGAAAATCTACGGACTCGCGTTGGTCGGCGGGTTGATGGTCGCAGGTTTTTTCACCCTATCCGTTTTTTCAATAAAAGGCCCGGATGAGATTCCCTATGCCAAGAACATCCTCGCAGGGATGGCATTCGCCTACGGCACGGCGATGTTAGCGTATTCCTACACGAGTTTCGACCTCTGGGAGTTCGTGTGGTCCCGAGAGCTTATTTGCTTCGCCGTCCTTTGCATTCTGAACATTTCCGCCATCGACTTATGGGAGTATGCGGACCGCTCGTCTGATTTAGAAACCAAGGCGACGCACGAGATGGCGCTCACGTTACCGATCATTCTGTTGGGTGGTTTCGCGCTCGTGTTCGCCGCGCAGGATCACGAAATGACGACTCGTCCATTTTTCTACTCCATCCTTACCGGGGCGGCACTGCTGCACATCCTCAACCGTAACCGAGGCCGTTTTTCGATGGAGGCGTTACGGGTCTTAGCAGATGTCGCTTTGTTGATTCCGTTGATCGTATTCGTTGCCTCAGCGGAGGCCTGATCGTTATTGTTAGTCATTTTTATGCGCCTCATCTTCATCGCCACGGGAGACATTGCCCTGCCATCATTCCGTCATCTGTTGGAGCATGGACCGCTGCCGCTTGCGCTTATCACCCAGCCAGACAAGCCAGTCGGGCGTCACCAGGCGATGACTCCGCCGCTCATCAAGACGGAGGCACTCGCTGCTGGAATCCCAGTCTATCAGCCAGAGAAAATCGGCGACATCACTGAAGAGCTTGTAGCCCTTCAGCCAGAAATCCTCGTCGTCATGGCCTACGGCCAAATCCTGCGGGCCAACATCCTCACGCTGCCAAGCAAAGCCATCATCAACCTCCACGCCTCGCTCCTACCGAAATACCGCGGTGCCGCTTGCATCCAAGCCGCCATCGACGCCGGAGACTCTGAAACTGGAATCACCGCCATGCACGTCGTCCGCGCACTCGATGCGGGCGACATGATCGTTTCCCGGGCGATCCCCATTTCCTCAGATGAAACGGGCGGCACCCTTCATGATCGACTGGCAGATCTATCACCAGCCGTCCTCGCTGAGGCTTTAGAAAAAATCGCGAACAACACCGCGCCCCGCATCCCGCAAGACGAAGCCGCCTCCAGCTACATTTCCAAGCTCGAGCGCGACCACGGCAAGCTGGACTGGACGCAAGACGCCGCCGCCCTCGAACGCCGCATCCGCGCCTATGATCCGTGGCCCGGCACCTACACCGTCGCGATCGAAGGAGGTAAGGAAAAGCGGCTGAAAATTTTTCCGCCCACCCGTGTTGTCGATGGCGATTTATCAGCCGGAGAAATTTCCACCACAGGTGATCACCTCACCATCGGTTGCGGAAAAGGCTGCCTCCGCCTCGAATCCGTCCAGCCCGACGGGGCACGCCGCATGTCTGCTGCCGATTATCTGCGCGGACGGAAGCCCGCCGCCTTTCAATCCTAACAGCGGTCCTGCGATTGTCGGCTCCTGCCGGGGTGCTGGCTGACGTTCTTCTGAACGGACAAACTCACCTGGAAGAGATCGACTTCGCGGCTTTCGGGAATGTTGACATTTAAGATTTCTTAAATAGTTTCGCCTTCAGTTTTAACCTACTTACCTCCCTGCCATGCGGCCTTTATCCCTCTTTTCCCTTCACCTCTCACTGCTTTTTCTCGCTGGAATTCTCCCGAGTAATGCCGCCACCATCAATGTGCTGCCGGGAGTGAATAATGTGCCGATTACTCAGGTCATTTACGGAATTCCGGGTTCGTCTGACGTGGTGCAAACCAGTCCTGCTATGGGTGTGGCGGTCACGCCGTCGGATACCGCCGTCAACGTCAAGTCGGTGAAAGTGAACAACAATGGCCTGTTAGTGGATTTGAATTTCGTCAATACGCAGGGAGCGACGGTGATGAACGTCAATCCCGAGTTGTCGAATATTTCCGGGGTTGGAGTCTTCAATCACGGAGTCACGACGAACAGCAACGGACCCGGTGGAATCGCGGGTTTTAATACTGCGCTTGCATCGACGTCGAGTGACTTCGATCTACGAAATTTCTGCTTCTATGATTACCTTACGCCGGGCAATCCAACTCAAGACGTGCCGGACTACGACATTCTCTACACCGTGCCGATGCTGATTTCAGACTACTTGTTAGTGTCTGAAAGAAATGGCAATACTTACTTCAAGGTCACGCCGCTCAAGCAAGATGGCACACCGTTCGAGTTCGCGAATAAGCTGCTTTTCGGCGGCTCTGGCGGTGCGCCTTACTCGGTCTATGACTGGAATTCAGGATACGCTGCTGCCACGAATGAGCCTACCCAAGCCCAGGCATTTTCCGTCGCCTCCGCCGCGAAATTCTTTGAAGGCACCACGGAAACGCCGGGGCCAATCTACGGCTTCCGCATTGATAACGACGGCCAAGCGGATGTGAAAATGGTCGTCATCAGCAATACGACGTTTGAAAATCGACTCGTGCCCGAGCCATCGACGGCGTTGCTGAGTTGGGGAGCAGGTGTTCTTTTTGCGTTTTCGAGAAATCGCCGTCACCGTTGGAAATGACCCCGTGAGGGTGGCGACGGATGTTTTTCTCAAGTCACAAAGTCACTTGAGGGATTAGAATATCTCGCTGAGAATGCGCTGGAAATCCCCCCATGGATTTGGAAATTTCCTTCATTCGCCACAGGACCGGATTTCGGTCGTTTTTCCGATGTCTTCCTCACCCACCCCGCCAATCAGAAAAGTCGCCATCCCCGAAGGTCTTCGGGGCCAGTTGGACGACTTCCGGCGCCACTTGTGGCGGGTGAAAATCATGGAAGCCATCGCCGCTGGGGTGATCGGGTTGTTGATTTCGTTTCTACTCGTTTACGGCCTTGATCGCGTCTGGCAGACTCCGGGTTGGGCGCGTTTGTTGATTTTGTTAGGCGGCGTTTCTTTGTTCGCGGTTTTCGCGCCCTACTGGCTGCACCGCTGGGTGTGGCGGCAGCGGCGGGAGGAGCAGCTCGCGCGGTTGATCGCGCGTCGCTATCCGGGGCTGGGTGATCGATTGTTAGGCGTCATCGAGTTGCAGAGTCAGGAGGGAAATGCAGACACGCTTTCCCCGCGCCTTCGAGAAGCCGCGATGGAGGCAGTCGCTGCCGAGACGGGGAAACGCAGGCTGGATGAAGCCCTGCCACCGCAGAAACACCGCATCGGAGCCTTGATCGCGCTGGGCTTGATCGGAGTCGCTGCTGCGGCATTCACGCTGACTCCGCGCGCAGGACAGAATGCGCTGGAACGCTGGCTGATGCCACTCTCGAAGACAGAACGATACACCTTCACCCGGCTCGAAGATCCTCCCGTCTATCAGGCGGTGGCTTTCGGTGAGGCGTTCCAGATCACACTCAAGCTCTCTGAGGATTCGGAACAACGCCCAGCAGTCGCGACGGGCCGTTATGGATTGCAGCAAGCCGTAGAGAGCACGTTGCGGGGAAATTTCTATCAGTTCAATTTTCCCGGCCAGCAAGATCCGGGCGTCATCGCATTTCGCGTGGGCGATCTCAGGCACGCAGTTAGGATCGAGCCAGTGCCGAGACCGAGTGTGGAAAACTCCGTCGCGGTGGTCACGCCACCCGCCTATTTAGGAATCCCCGAGCGCACGGTGGATCTCAAAGTCGGCATCGCCAGCGCGGTAGAGGGCGGAAAAATTCGCGTCACCCTCACGACCAACCGCCCACTCGCGCGTGCGAGCTTCGGGCCGACTCGCGCTCAGGTGATTGATGAAAAAGGCAGTGCTTCGATCTATCAACCAGTCGCCGGAGAGCTGGAAATTTCTGGTTTCACAGCCAAGACGCCGACCCTCGAGATCGGTGCCGTCCCATTTGAAATTCCATTCGCCTGGACAGACGAACTCGGGCTAACAGGCGAGTCTGGCTATCGGTTGCGGGTGGATGCGATGAAGGATGCCGCGCCGACTTGCTACCTCCAAGGGACGGAGCGGCAGAAAGCGATTTTACCGGAAGAAACCGTGGATTTCGAAGTGATGAGTGAGGATGACTTCGGAGTGAAACGGTCGGGCATTGAGTGGCTTGGGCAGTTCACACGACCGACCGATGAGATCCCCGCGAAGGGCGAACTCAAGCTCGACGATGGTGGACCAGAACAACGCAGGGTCGTCGCTCCTGCCGCATTTTCTCCAGCGGCTTATGGCATCACGCCGCAGAAAATCATGTTGCGCGGCTACACCGAGGACTATTTTCCCAACCGCAGCAGAGTCTATTCCGAGCCAGTGGTGATTTACGTGCTCACCCGCGACGAGCACGCGCAGATGCTCAAGGCGCAGTTTGATCGGAATATTTCGGAGTTCGAGGACCTCGCTCGCCGCGAACAAGATTTGCTAGATGAAAATCAACGGCTCGAAAAACTTGACGGCAAGGAGCTGCAAAAAGACGAAAACGCCAAGCGTCTCGAAAACCAAGAACTGGCCGAAACCGAAAGCAAACGCCGGATGCAGGAACTCACCGAGCGCATGGAAAGCCTGATGCAGAACTCCGCGCGAAATGGCGACATCGAGAAAGACACGCTGAAGAAAATGGCGGAATCCCTCAAGTCCATGCAGGAGCTATCCCAGCAGGATTTACCCAAAGTCGAGGGCAAGTTAGACGAATCGCAGGACCCATCGAACACGGAAGAAAAAACGGGCAAAGATGTTTCTCAGGCCGTCGAGGAGCAGAAGAAAGCACTCGAGAAAATGCAAGAAGCCATCGCCAAAGCGAACGAGGCGAACCGTCAATTCGAGGCTGGCACCTTCGTCAATCGTCTCAAAAAAGCCGCTGGCGAACAAAGCGGCATCGCCAGTTCTCTCATCGAAGCCTACGAGCGCATTCTCGGCAGAAAGAGCAGCAAACTGGATCCATCCGATCTGCGCCGCCTGAGCGAGGCATCCGTCCAACAAGCAAACACCGCGTCTGATGTGCGTTGGATTCAAGAAGACCTCGCCAGCTATTTCGCCCGCACCAGCAGTGAAGCCTTTAAACAAATTCTGGCGGAGATGAAGGAGTCGGGGATTGATCTCGGACTCGATGAACTTCGCACCTTACTGGCCTCGAATCATTCTTTCGTCGCCACCGAGAACTCGCAAAAATGGGCCGAAAAGCTGACGGAGTGGGCGAAGAAACTGGAGGGCGAAAAGGACAAACAAGGCGGCGGTGGTGGCGGCGGCGGTGGACAAAGCCCCGAAGACGAGGATTTTGAATTCATGCTGCGGGTTATGAAAATGGTCCAACAAGAACAAGACCTCCGAGCTCAGACCCGTGCGCTGGAGCAACTCCGCCGCGCGAGTGAATCCCCCAAACCCGTCATCGAACCATGAAGCCACCCATCAAAACCATCGCGCTGCTGTTGTTGTTTTCCACTTTCTCTCTGGCAGAAGAAATTTCTGCGGAGTCAGTGCTAGAAAAACACACGGAGGCAGCTAGCGAGATTGCAGATAGGCAAGACGAACTCTCTGCCGACGCGCAGCAACTCACCATCGAACAAACCGTTCCCAAGGTCATTGAATTACTCACCTCCGTGGAAGACATCATGGATGAGGCGACAGACAATCTCTCGGCAGCAGACACGGGTGGCAAAACCATCGCCGCCCAGACTGAGATCATCGAGAAAATCTATGAAGCCGCAAAAGCGCGCCAGCAACAACAAGGCAGCGGAAAATCCGGCAGTGCCATGATGGAAATGATGGAGCGCATGATGGGGAAAACTCCCGAAGGCGAGCAAAAGGGCAAAGGCAAAGGCGATCAACCCGGTGACCAAGCGGGCGGCGGAGCTAACGGCTCATCCGACACAGCCAATGAACTCGCTGCCGGGTTGAGCAGTGGAAATAGCGAAGTCCGTAAAGTGCCCAAAGCCAGCGGCACCTCCGGTCACGCGCTTCCCGAAGAATTTAGAAAAGCCCTAGACGCCTACAACCAAGGTGCTGAGAAAAAACTCAAATGATTTCACTCCCACGCCACCTTTTGAACCTGCTAGAATTTCCATTGCGTTGGCTCGTTCTATGCGGCGCGATGATCGTTTCCGCAGCGGCGCAAAACCTTCCGGGCCGTCCTGACGATGCGGTTCCCGCCCAGGCGGAATTGATCTACGAGCGTGGCCTGCAATACCTCGCGAAGTCCCAGAATGACAAAGGAAGTTGGAACGATGGCACTGGCTCGGAGCCGGGCGTCGTCGGTCTCTGCATCGCGGCGTTTCTCGCGCACGGAGAAGATCCTAATCACGGAGTCTATGCGAAAAACATCAGGCTCGGGATCGACTTCATCCTCTCCCAACAGGAGGAAAAAAACGGCTACATCGGATCGAGCATGTATAATCACGCCTTCGCGACCAAGGCGCTCGCCGAGTGTTACGGCATCGTGGAGAACCCGAAAATCGCGCCCGCGCTCAAGAAGGCTGTGGAGCTGATTGTTAGTTCGCAGAAGAATAACCGTTTCGGCGGTTGGCGCTACACGCCGGACAGTCGTGATGCGGACACCACGGTCACTGGCTGCCAGCTTGTGACCTTGTTTGCCGCCCGCAATGCAGGTCTTGCGGTTCCAGACTCCACCTTTAAAAAAGCCCTCGATTACCTCGCCCTCATGCGCAACAGCGAAGGCTCATACGGCTACACTTCCAGCTCCGGCGGCAAGCCAACGCTAACAGCTATTGGCTCGCTTTGCTTTTCCCTAGCCAAGCAAAAAGACTCCGCAGGCTATCAAGCGAGCCTGAACTATTTAAAAAGCAACTTGGACTACCGAGACCGCCACTACCCGTTTTACTTCGAGTATTACATGTCGCAGGCGCTCTTCCACGCGGATGAAACGACGTGGAAAGAATGGAATGCCCGCAACATCCGCTACCTCGGAACCATCCAGTCTAACGACGGCTCATTTCCCGGAAACCAAGGTCAATCATTCAACACGGCTGGAGCACTGCTATCGCTCGCACTCAATTATCGATTCCTGCCCATTTACGAAAAATGATCGGTAAACTCGCTACCTCATGGCTTGCTCTCTGTGCGCTTCTCGCAGCTGCGGAAACGCCGGACTTGCTGCGTTTCACCAACGGGGATCAACTCCATGGAACGTTCCAAGGCATCAAGGACGGCTCTCGTTTACTCTGGCAGCGCGAAGATGTGAGCGGTCCGGTTGATTTCAAAACTGGCCAGATCCGTCATGCCATCCTCCGTGGCGGCAGACCTGCGAAAGCCCTAACATCCGTCTCGCATCTCGCCCTCGTCAATGGCGACCGCATCCCAGGTAAAATCATTTCTATGGATGCCAAGAGCATTGCCATGGAAACTGAGTTTGCGGGCGTGATCCAAATCCCTCGCGAGCAAGTAGCGATGTTTGCGCCAAATCCGTTAGGCGGTCGCTTGCATTATCACGGCCCATTCGTCGAGGATGAGTGGAAGATGGCTCACGCAGCGTTCCCGGAAGGATTACCGCCCGTGAAAAAAAACACCGCAGATCAGGCCGCGAAGTCTGACGAACCAGGCCGTTGGGCTTTTTCTGGCTCGGGCTGGCTTTGGCGAAATAAGGGCTATGGCACTGCTGTCATTCGTGAAAATGCCATGCCGGATCGGGCGATCTTGCGCTTCGATCTCGCTTGGAGAAATCGTCTATCCGTTGCGATCGGGTTTCATTCCGACCTCGCGACTCCGAAGCCGCCTCAGCAAGATGACGATGATGGCAAAGAGCATGTGCCCAAGCGTGGCCTCGGTTTCGTGCCGGGAGACTCCGCGATCTTGCCGAAAATTTTTGGCAACAGCTACGTCCTCCAAATTTTCTCGATGCAGATGATTCTCTACCGGACTTCTATCAATGCCGACGGCTCGCCCACAGTCGAACGGGTGCAAATCAACGGCAGCGGCACGCGGCTGGGTGACACGGGCAAGGCGACTGTGGAAATCCGCAGCAATCGCCTCACCGGTGAAATTTCGCTCTTCATGGATGGTGAGTTCGCCGCGCAGTGGAACGAAGGCGCGGGAGTCCCGTATGATCCCGTGCGTTTCGCAGGGAAGGGAAATGCCTTCGGATTCTTGGTTCAGACCGAAGACTCGTCAGTCAGAGTTTCCGATGTGATGGTCGCCGAGTGGAACGGGATGCCCGACTCTGCCCGCAGCTTGCAAGTGGACGAACAGGACATTGTTCTTCTAACGAATGGAACTGACCGCTTTTCAGGAAAAGTGGAATCACTGCAAGACGGCAAAATCCGCCTCGATGGGAAATACGGACAGTTCGACTTCGGCGTCGATGATGTCGCTGAGATTCGTTTCGCCCGGAATGCCCTCGCCAAGCAAACGGAGGCTCCCAGCGACAACATGACGGTTCAGCTCAGTCCACTCGGGCGGATTTCTGGTCGTCTGATCTCGGGCGATGCCACGGCGGTTCGCATCGCCAGTCCCGCCTGCGGTGAGGTGAACGTCGCCCTCGATTCCGCCGTGATCTTGGATTTCAAAAGATCTAACAACGTAATCGATGACTGGGATGCTGAGTTTTAAACTGATTCCCACGGCTGCATTCGCGCTGCTCACATGGGCGGCTGCGGATTGCTGTGCGGATGAGCTTTCGCTCACGGGTGATGCGCGGCTGAGTGGCACGATCCGTTCGATTGATGAAAATGGAGTCGTGGAGCTCAGATCCGAGCTATCCGCAGAAGCAGTCAGACTCACGCCAGATGCCGTAGAAAAAATCACCTTCGGCAATCCTGCTCCCAGCTCTGATCCGCCAAGTGCCTTGATCGAGCTCATCAATGGCGACTTGCTTCCGTCCCATATCGACGCCTTCGACGGCAAAGTTCTCAACGTCACGTCCTCGGATGCCGGTGGTCTCGCTATCCCGCGAGATGCCTTGAAATCGGTGCAGTTCGGCGTCCGCCGTCAGAAAGCGATCTACTCAGGGCCGCTGAAACTTGAAGAATGGACAGCCCACCCTGACGGTGCCAAGAACTGGCGATTTACTAACGGAGCGCTTATTGCGAGCGGCCCAGCCACTGCGGTTAGGAAAATCGAAATCCCACCACGCTTCATCCTCAAGTTTAAGCTGAAGTGGCAGACGAACCCGAATTTCACCGTGCATTTCGCTGATCCACTCATGGCGAAAGGAGATCAAGTGGGCCGCTATTCATTTGTCTTCAATGCTTCCAATATCGAAGTCACACGCGAGGCGGATAACGATCAGAAGAGCCAGACTGTGATCTTGCTCAACCGCCGCCCCGATGAATTTCCTGCCAACGAGGTGGCGGTGGAGATTCGTGTAGATCGGACTTCATCGCGACTTCACTTGCTGCTCAACGGTGAACCCGAAGCCGCAGGCGTGGACCCGGTAGCAACTCCACCCAGCGGATCTGGATTCGTTTTTGCCTGTAACTCACCCTCAGGAAATTCTCAGGAAATTCGTAACATCGAGGTGCTCGACTTCGACAACACCCGCGAGCGACATCGTTCGGAAAAACGAGGTGACACTTCGTTGGACAGCATGATTAGCCGTTATGATGACCGCTGGGGAGGCCATCTCACGAGCATCCGCAAACGAACAGAAGGCATGGTAGTCAGCTTCAAGAGCGACTTCCAAGAAGCACCACTTGAGTTGCTAGAAAGCGATGTTTCCACAGTCTTGTTTGCCAAGTCAGACAGCACGACTCGACCGGAGAAACAGGTTCCGTGGGTGCTGAAACTCAAGGGTGATGGTTCACTGCATGTCACGTCCTGCTCGTTTTCAGAAACCGAGGTGAATGCACTGCACCCATTGTTAGGATCTTTGAAAATTAAGCGAACCGGCGTCACCGCGCTGCAGCGACTGCGGCCAGAAAAAGAGGAGGAATCCGAGGAATGAAGCATTTCATCATCATCGCAGCATACGTTTTGCCCCGTGCGCTCGCCGCTGACGGGGGAATTTCGACTGTCCGCTTCGCGAATAAAGATCACCTATCAGGAAATCTGGAGTCGCTCACCACGGAGACACTTGTCTGGAGCTCGTCTATTCTCGATAGACCGACACCATTCAGGTTAGACAAGGTGCTCGATATGACGCTCTCGGCAGAACAGCACGAAACGCAAGCTCGTCACGAAGCATCCATCACGCTCACCAATGGCGATCTGGTGCGTGGCCAACTCGCCGGAGTGTCTGACGAAGCCATCGCGCTGGATACTTGGTTTGCCGGACGGATGACATTTAACCGACTGATGATTTCAGACATCCACATCACCGAGCGGCTCGACTTCATCTATCGCGGTCCGGTGGGACTGGACGGTTGGAAAATGCTGGATGAAAAGCCAGCTTGGACCTATCAGAACTCCGCGCTCCGCTCCAAAGGCGCGGGCGGCATCGCACGGGATGTGGATCTGCCGCAGGAAGTTAGTGTGGCGTTTGATCTGGAGTGGCGGGACAGGCTCCAGTTCAAGTTCGTTATCTTCGCGGACGAAGGCATCGGCGACTCGCCCGCGTCGGGATACGAGCTTCATTTCCAGCAGCGCAGTGTTTCGCTTCGCAGCCACATGGGCAAGGAAGGTGCCTCGCGCTTCATCGGCCATTCGTCTAACGTTTCATCGCTTCAGGAAAATGAGAAAGCCCGCATTGAAGTTCGCGCCAGCACCAAGGCCGGGAAAATATCGCTCTACATCAATGGCGAGATCATCGAAAACTGGTCGGACCCAGAGTTTGCCAGCAACAGTTTCGGAAAAAGCATCCAATTTGTGAGTCAGAATTCCCTTTCAGTTGGGGTCTCGCGCATCGAAGTCGGCGCATGGGACGGTGAAATCGAGAGAATGCCGGACCGACGTTTTCCCCAAGATTTCCGCGGCTTTGGGAATGGATTGCTTGAGGAACAGCCCAAGCCCGAACCCGAGATCAAGTCCAAGAATGGCCGGATGGAAATGCGAAACGGCGATAGCCTAGCAGGTGAAGTGATCGCCGTAGAAGGCGACCTCATCAGAGTGAAGACGCCCTTCAGGGAAGTGAAGTTGCCTATCGAGTCGTTGCGTTCGTTATCACTGAAACCAGTCGATCTTGAACGCTGCATCCGCAAGAATGGCGATGTGAGAGCATGGTTCCCGGACGGAGCATCCATCGTCTTTCGGCTAAATGAAGTGAAGGGCGATACTATCACTGGCTACAGCCAAAATTTCGGCACTGCCAATTTCAAACTCGCTGCTTTCAACCGCATCGAGTTCAACATCTACGAACACGACCTCAACGAGATCCGTGAGAGTGACGGGAGTTGAGGCGGTCTTACGGCCTACTAAATTTCATTCATGCAAATACGTCTTTGGCTGATAGATCCATGCGAATGGGATGTACACCAAGGTCGTTGCCAGAACTAACCAGGTAAAAAAGCGAAAGTAAGCCGCGCCTTCCAGTTTGCTTTGGCCGCCGCAGAACTCGGTGCGGGTGAAGCCAGACTCAGTGGGTTTATCTGTGATTTTAAGCTCGGCTTTGCGCCTGCCGAGCCAAGTATCTATTCCCTCCGGCGGCTGGGCACTGGTCTTTTCTATGATGAGGCCGATGTCCCATTGGGTTTTGTTAGTTCGGTCTGGTCCGGCACTGGAGAGACGGGCATGGGTCGAGTCGATGAGGTCATAGGTGATCGGGTTTCCCCACCTATCCTTCAGATTGCCGATCAATTTTCGGCCCGCTTCGGTCGAGGGGAAATTTTCACCTGCTGCGGATTCGATGCGGCTCGCAGCGGCGGCGAAGACCTCGCGGCTCGGAATTTCTAACGACTCTATCCGTCCTTGGCTACAACGTGCAACCAAATCGTCATCGTTGCCAGTCACGCCATCGTAGCCGGGCAGCACGATGGTGCGCGGTGAAGTTTGCCAATCTGGCGGTAGCTTTGCGGTGGCTTGCTCGAACTGAATTTCACCGATAGATGGAATGGCGATGTAGTGATTGAGCCGCGCGGTGAACTGATTTCCACCCCACACAGACAGCCAGAAGAGCGCCATCACCCAGGATTTCATCGCCTTCGGAGCCTGCGTGTAAGCGAACTCCAGCCCGACGATGGCGACCATGATTTCCGCCGCAGTGATGATGAAATACGCGCCCATCTGCCAACCCACTGAGGGGCGATGACCGGCGTCGATCCAAGTTTGAATCAGAGTGGTGAGGCCGAAAGAGGCTGTCATCAAGATCATGCCGAGGCCGATTTTCCGCAAAGGCGTGAGTGGGAAAATACGGTGGATGCGCGGGTAGATGACAAAGGTGAAGAGTGGGATGTAAATGAGAACCAAGATGGGATTCACCGCTTGGATCTGGGATTCCAGCCAGGTGATACCGAGAAATGTTAGGTTCATCTGCTGTGCTTGCAGCACCCATGACGAGCCAGTTTGATCGTAGAGTGACCAGAAGACCGCGATGAAGGTGAATAGCGGGATCAACTTGCCGAGCGCGATCATGCCCTCGCGCGAAAAGGCTTCCTTGAAGAATCCAAAGCCCGATGGCGGAATGTGGACGAAACGATTTCGGCCTAACCAAAACATAAACGTGGCGATGGCCATCAGCACGCCAGGCACGCCGAACGCCCAGTGCGGCCCCCAGTGCTTCAAGAGCCAAGGCGTCATCAAGGTGGAGAAGAACGAGCCGAAGTTGATCGAGAAGTAGAACCAGTTGTAAATTCTGGGGATCAAGTGATGGTTCTTTTTCCCAAATTGATCTCCAACGTGCGCGGAGACGCAGGGCTTGATCCCACCGGAGCCGATGCAGACGAGCAGCAGTCCTGAGAACAACCACCACGGCGAGTTGCCGTAACCACCCATGCAAGCAAGCGCGAGATGCCCGAGACAATAGACGATAGAAAGCCACAGAATCGTCCGGTATTTGCCGAGGAAAACATCTGCGATCAAGGCACCCAACAGCGGCGTGAAATAGACCCAGCTCGTGAACTCGTGGAAGTAGCCGACGGCTTGGTTGTTCGTTAAGCCGCTGGTGGCTTTGCCGTCCATCAGGTGCAGGTACTGGACCATGAACACGACAAGGATCGTCCGCATCCCGTAGAAGGAAAACCGTTCTGCCGCCTCATTACCGATGATGTATGGGATGCCGGGCGGCATCTTGTCGGTCTCAAGCGGCGTGGTGCGGTGGGGCATTAAATCTAGCGGTTGATGACTTCACGGAAGACATTTTCTAAATCCGAGATGATGGCGGGCCAGCTCAGAGCTTCCGCTGTGCGGCGTGCGGCGGTGCCGAGTTTGGCGCGGAGCGGGGGAGCTAGTAATTTGACTGCGGCATCGAGAAAGGCGGATTCATCGCCCTTTTTAACCTTCAGGAGATTTTCTCCATCCTCGCCATGCCAGCCAGCAGCGGCGTAGTCGTAGCCTAGGACTGCCATGCCGCTGGCCATGCCTTCGACGAGGACATTGCCGAAGGTTTCGGTCTCGCTGGGAAAGAGTAGGATGTCGCATGAGGCGCAGCAGGCGGCGAGTTTTTCGCCTGTGAGGTAGCCGGTAAATTTCACGCTCGGATTTTCCCGTATGAGCTTCGAGCGCACTGGCCCGTCGCCGACGATCATGCACACCATCTCGGGGCAGAGTTGACGCATTTTTTCAAAGGCGCGAATCGCGAGGCCGATGTTTTTCTCGGTGGAAACCCGACCGACGACTAGGGCGATGGGTGTGTCTCCCGTGACGCCATACTCGCGGCGAAGTGCGTCGCTGCGACGGGTAGGGGAAAATAGATCGGTATCCACACCGCGCCCTAACACGGAAACTTTGGTGAATCCTGCGGCGAGTAATTTTTCCCGCGCATCGGGCGACGGGACGAGCGTGCGGTCGAGGCGTTCGTGAAACCATTTCTGATAAGACCACACTTTTTCACCGACCCAGTTCGCGCCGTAGTT
>JANOQR010000103.1:0-14404 GCA_031414935.1 Luteolibacter sp. | reverse complement strand
GGAGCGGTAGCTCAGTTGGTTAGAGCGCCAGCCTGTCACGTTGGAGGTCGCGGGTTCGAGTCCCGTCCGCTCCGCCATTCCTGTTTCGGTAAATCAACCCCGCCTGCAAAGGCGGGGTTTTTTGTTTGCCTATCCTTCGTCAGTGACTCGTGAGTCAGCCCGTTGTCACTGAGCATTGGGACTTTGGATTGATTACTGAAAATAGCGCACTCATGAAATAGTCGGCTTTTTCGGTTTTTCAGAGTTCACATCGTTAGACTCGCTGGGATGATTCACCTACCACTTTCTTCCTTTGCGCCTCTGCGTCTCTGCGCGAGAACCTCTTCATCCTCATCATCCACCCCCAAGCAAAAGCCCTAAGCAACCGTTCAGAAGAATGACTCGCGCAAAGGCGCAAAGACGCAAAGTTTTTCAGAGTCTAAATCGTTAGGCTCGTTGGTATCAGCTCGTGACGGACAGATCCCGTCGGCCCCCACAGGACTGGGAAAAACGTTCACTTCGCTCTTTGGCGGAGTTGTTCCAGACGAGAGAGCGGCTTGGTGGGTTCTGGCTTTGCTGACGTGGTCTCCGCAGGTTGGGCGGGTTCCGCGTTTTTCTTCGCAACAGGCGCGGGAGCTGGAGAGTCGATGCGTAGCGTGCTGCCTGCTGCCGTATGATGGAGGATGTCAGATCCTCCACTTGGCACGCTCACGCGACAGAAGACTCCGTTGTGTTTTCCCACGGTGGCATCGGTGGCGATGGTGATGGGCAGGATGAGTTCGCTTTGATCTTTGGTGAATGTGACTGGGCTGGCAGTCGCGCCGTGGGGAAGCCCTAGCAACTCGACCTTCGCCGCTCCATCGAAAGGCTGAGTCACTTCGATTTTTCCTAACATCGCGGCGTTCTTGCCCTGTTCGGTCGCGGCGAGATCCAGCGTCATGGCGACGTATGGCTCGGCGATTCCGAGCGGCACGAGGGCAGATGAAACGAGCACCGGACCTTGCGCCGTGCTTGCTTCTGCGAGGACGCAGACTTGCCACTCGCCGACTGCGGCATCGTTGTTTGCGTTGAGTTCATAAAGAATTTCTGATCGGTCACCGGGGATGTCGAGCGTGGTCGGTCCACTGATGCCGGGGGGATTCCAGAGAAATTTAACGATGATTTTCTCTGCGTAGCCTGCCTGTCGCGCGACGTTCACTTTGAGTCCGAGGCTGCCGTTTTTCACGATGGGGGTTCGTGGGGTTTCGAGATCAACTTTGAACGGTGCCTCGGTGGTCACGGCGGTGGCGATGCGGTCAAAAGTAGCGGAGTGATAGTTGCCCTCGTTGTTGATGTCGATGTGATGGATCGAGTCAGTGAACTGACCAGTTAGCGGCGGCGTGTCGCCGGTGGATTTCAGAGAAAACGCGCAAAGTCTGCCAGCGACAGGTGCGTCCGCTGCGGCCTCGAAGACGACGGGAAATGAGCTAACCGACCGAGGAATTTTCGCACAGTGCATCACGACGCCTGCGGGTAGAGCACTCGCCTCGAAGATGGAATCGCAGGCGATGTTTTCCCTAACGATGTTGACGACGGCGGCGTAGCGATTGCCTCGCGGGATGGGAAACGTTTTCCATTTCTGGCTTTTGACGCGCTCCACGATGGGCAAACTCGCCGCGAGCATGGCGGATTTCGTCGTGATCTCGATGCGATAGGTGAAGTCCGCGCCGCATCTGCCGAGCTGATCGCGGAGCTTGAGAAAATAGTCGCCATCGGCGGGGCAGGTCCAAGTGATGATACTGTCCGGTGAACCCTGATCGTCGTTGTCAGCCAGTTGTTTTTTGTCTGCTTGGTGAATAGATAGAACGGAGTCGAGCGGTGAACGCTGGCCGCGTGCGATGACTCGAAGCACGAGGTTTTGATCTTTTTTCGCGGAAAATTTGAACCAGTCTGCTGACTGACCGTCGTCGAAGATTCCGTGCATCGCGCAAGGAATGGCAGGCGCGGGAGTGGCCGTAGCGATGCTGTGGTTCGGTTGAATTTCTCTGGCGTGCTCTAACGCGGAAACGGCAATCCAGTGTGGCGATGGCGCGAAAACTCCGTCTTGTTGAGGAAATAGTGCGAACCTCGAATGCAGCGTGGTTGGCAGAGTGATGCTTTGTTTGATAGGCCCGGCGGGAT
This sequence comes from Luteolibacter sp., assembly GCA_031414935.1. GTDB lineage: Bacteria > Verrucomicrobiota > Verrucomicrobiia > Verrucomicrobiales > Akkermansiaceae > Luteolibacter. The sequence goes on along the minus strand of JANOQR010000103.1, from coordinate 12,265 downwards.
CACCAATGAAGGTGAACTCGACGGTTTCACCCGGTTTCCCACCGCTGGGAAAAACCGCTGTGGGCCGAGGAAAGGTGCCGATGTGGAGGCGATACTGGCAGTTTTCATTTCCTTCGTAAGCTGTCTCGTGGACGAGGATGCGGTAGTCGCCATCTTCCGGCGCGATGATAGAAGCGAAGGCATCGGTGCGAAGAAGCGGCGTATCGTCGCAAGAGGCGAGCTCAAATTTGTTAGGCGCGAGGATGGCCACATAGGCATCGAAGAACACGCGGCCCAGCCGCATCGCCTCGACTTCGACGGAGAGGCGTTGGCCTTTTTTCAACGTGCAAACGTAGTAGTCGTCGTCCTCATTTTCCGCGATGCCGCTGACGGTATGATTGAGCGCGATGCGTTGGGCTTGGTCGAAGGTGGAGTTCGGTTCCGCTTCATGGACGGTGGGAAATTGGCTGATCCAGAAGGTGCGGAGTTCGCTCAAGCCACCGGGGCTACGGAGGCGCAGCGAGTGTTCACCGAGGGCTGCATCGGGGGCAATGGTGAGTTTCGCGACGAGGTGTTTGTCGTCTTTGGCTGAAAAGTTAGAAATCGAAAGTCCCGGTTGATAGAAAATTGCCTCGCTGATGTCTTGGAGTCGTTCGCCGTGGAAATGGACTTCCATTTCAGTCCCACGTTGCCCGCCGCGTGGATTGATGAGGCCGAGACCCGGTGAAAAAGCGGCGAGCTGAGAGACCAGTGCCAGCAGGATGACGAGCGTTCTCATGCCCGTTTCGCGAGGAGCGCATCGAGGACTTGCCCGCCCGCGACGATCTCGATGGGGCGATCTCCGGGTGACATGAGTTCCTTGTCGGCACTGATGCCTATCTGATTGTAAATGGTGGTGGCCAGATCGGCGACTCCGACGCCATCGGTATCCACCTCACCGCCGAGTGCGTCGGACGCACCGTGGACGTAGCCTTGTTTCATGCCGCCACCCGCGAGCAGGGTGGAAAAAACGCGAGGCCAGTGATCGCGTCCGCCAGCGGGATTGATCTTTGGGCTGCGTCCGAACTCGGTGGTGACCATGACGAGCGTGGATTCTAACATGCCGCGTCGGTCAAGATCGCGGATGAGTGCGGCGATGGCTATGTCCGTGGGTGGAATTTCACGTTCAATCGCGGATTTGAGATTATCGTGATGGTCCCAATTTCCGGCAGTCAGAGAAACAAATCTCACGCCACTCTCGATGAGCCGGCGGGCGAGCAACATGCGCTGCCCGGGGCCACTGCGGCCATACTCGTCTTTGAGAGCATCCGGCTCGGCCTTGAGGTCGAACGCCTCGCGAGCTTTCTGTGAGGAAATGAGTTTGTAAGCGTGTTGATAGAACGCATCCATCGAGTGAATCGCATCAGAATCCTCCAGCGTCTGGAAGTGATGATCCACCGTTTCTAGCAGCGAACGACGACGGGCGAAGCGGGCATCATCGACGCCTTTGGGAAGATTCAAATCGCGGACTTGGAATTTCCCATCCGCCGGATCAGCCCCGAGAGCGAAAGGTCCGAAGGCAGAGGAAAGGTAGCCTGAGTTTGCAAACTCGTTAGGCACCGCAGGCACGCAGACGTAGGGCGGCAGATCATTTCTCGGACCCAGTTCGTGGGAAATGACCGAGCCAATTGATGGATACTGGAGTGCCGGAGAAGGACGATAGCCGGTGAACATGTTATGGGTGCCGCGCTCGTGGGCGGCCTCGCCGTGGGACATGGAGCGGATGATCGTCACCTTGTCGGCGATCTTCGCGGTTTCCTTCATCAGTTCACCGAACTGCACGCCGGGGATCTTGGTGTCGATTGCACCAAACGGCCCCCGGTATTCGGCAGGAGCAAAGGGCTTAGGATCGAAGGATTCTTGATGAGCGATCCCGCCGGGCAGGAAAATATGAATGATGCCTTTCGCGACACCTTCGCGGTTTGCGAAAGTTTTCGTATCACCGAGTGCCTGTTGTTTTAGGAAATGCGGCAAGGTCAACCCGAGTCCGCCTAACAAGCCAACGTAGAAAAACTCGCGGCGAGACGAATAGCGTTCAAGGGGATTACCCGGGCATTTGGGATTCATAAGGAGGGTGATACGATAGTTGATTTGGCATCATTTCAAATGGCAAATCCATCTAGGTTCGGGGTTGGCGGCGCGGGGTTTCTCCTTTAGAAAATCCCGCGATGGAACTTCCGCGTGTGGCTGGACTAAAACTAGGCAAGCAAATCGGCTACGGCGGATGTGGCCGCGTGTATCGAGCGACGGATGAGGAGGGCGCGGAATGTGCGGTGAAATTTTTCACAGCGACGGCGATTTCCCGACGCCTGCTTGAAAAAATGTTAGACCGACTCAACTCAGGCACTTGGCTAGGCGCGGTCATGCCAGTGTCTGCTGCGGACCTCAGTGCGGATACGCCTTACTGGGTCATGCCCTTGGTGGGCGAGATTTCGGGTGAAGACGTGACGCCACGAAGTTTGCAAAGTGCGCTGGCAGAGCATCCAGGCACGGGGTCTTGGAAAGTGGTCAAGGCGTTAGCCAGAGGTTTAGCAGAGATGCACGCCCGGCGAGTGCCCCACGGCAATCTCAAACCCGGCAACATCTTCCTAACTGAGTCAGGTGAGGTGCTGCTGGCCGACTGGACTCTGGGAAATATGCCAGACGTGCGTCAGTTCCATTTCACGGATGCCGTGCTCTATCAACCGCCAGAGCAGCTCAGGAAGCCGTCGGGCTATTTGGATGAAGAAGGCTATCGCTGGGACGTTTTCGCGTTTGGGGTGTTAGCATTTCGTCTCCTGACGGGTAAGTTTCCGCGTTGCCACGATACCTTTAACTTTGTCGCTCCGGCACCGGGGCAGATGCGGAAAGACGGCATCCAAGCGGATCTGCATAAAATCGCTAGAAATCTGGAAGCTCAGGACGGCTTCGCATGGCCGGACGAGGCGCAGAACGAACTTGAAAAGGGTTTCCGTGAGTGGATTTCCCGCTGTTTACCGCTCGATCCCGCGCAACGCCCGACAACGATGATGGAAGTCGCCGCTGGCTTTGATTCGCTGGAGTCCAAGGCCGTGAACGATGCCGAGCGCGAAGCCTTGCTGAACCAACGACGCCGTGCTGATCGGGGCGGGTGGACCACATTTTTTTTCGCGGGTGCCGCGACGGCTACGGCGGTGATTCTCGCTGCACTCTGGCAGCTTTCTCACAAGCAACTCGTCAAGGAGCGAGCAGAACGAGACTCCGAAGTCGCTATACTCAAGGCGTCTGGTGACGCGGCTCTCACTGCCAAGGCCGTAATCGAAAATCAACTCACGGAGGCGAAACAATCACTCACTTACGAGCGCGAGCTTTCACTTGCTAGACTTGAGGCGTCGCGGCTCATCGGCGACAGACTGTTCGCCTGGGCCATGGAAAAAGGGAATCGGCGCTTACCGCCGCTGGATGGTCGCGAACTCCGGCTGAAGCGTCTGGAGCGGTATTTCGAAGATTTCCTAACACGCACCGCAGAGATCGAGCCACTGGCGGATGAGCGTTCGCGGATTCGTTTGCAGCTTTCAGAAATTTCCATCGCGGCAGGTGATGCAGCAGCGGCGAGCAAGCGGCTCAGTGAGGCGCTCGAAGGGTTAGGTGGACTGCCTTTGGATGCGGAGCTGAAGTTACGCATCGCTACGAATACGCTGCTGTTGGCCTTGTTGCGTCAATCTAACGGCGATCCTGCGGCTGAGGCATCCTTCACGGAGGCACGCAGAGCTTTGGAAAATGTGCCGCAGGTGGATGTAGATGTGGATCGGCTGAATCAACTTCTGGCAGTTCTCGATTTCCACGAGGCGAAGCTCTTGGCCGCGAAGGGCGAGAACGCGGCAGCATTGGCGCAACTGATGCGTGCCACCCAAACGCTGAATCGTCTCGCTGACCAACGCCCGGACACCGCGCTGCTGAGATCTGAGCTCGCGGGTTGTTATTTGTCTTCCGCGACGATCCTCGAAGGCATGGGAAATCTCGGCGATGCGCGCGAAGTCAGGATGCTTGCTTCCGTGGAGTTAGTGAAATTGTTAAAAGAGAAACCCGATGATTTCGCGCTGAGATTGGATCTCGCAGGCTGCTACGGCGCGATGGCGGACTCGGCAGTGCTCTCTGGTGACATCACTGGCGCAGAGGCGATGTCCAAGGAGGCCATGAAATTGCTAGATAGCCTCGTCGTCGAGCAGCCTGACAACGCTGAGGCTGTCTCGCGAAAAGCATCTCAGCTTGGCTTGCGGGCAGGGATTTCCCGCGACCGCGGGCTTTCTGCGGAGGCGATGAAGGGCTACGATGAGGGAATTCGAATGCTAGAAGCCATCCGCGCTTCGTCGCCGGACAATGCAGTGGTGTGCTATCGGCTTGCGCTGCTCTGGTGGCAAAAGGGCCGGATGTTAGGAATGAGTGGTCTCCGCAATGACGAGATCGCATTGATCGGCAAAGCGCGTGAGTTGCTAGGGCGGCTGGAGTCCGCGCCATCCATCAGCGGCCCGCGTCCTGAGCAGTTGCAGAGCACAGGAGCCTATTTGTTAGGCGATCTCGGTCACGCGCTTCAGCTTGCCAGTCGTAAAGATGATGCTGTCGGCGTCTTCACCGATGCCGTGTCCCTGTGGGAAAATCTCGTCGCATCCCGTCCGCAGAGTGAGGAGTATAGCGAAGGTCTCTCTTGGTGCCGACAGCGGCTGGAGGATTTGAAACTCCGCTGAAGCTGGGCGACGAATTTATTTCAAACCAGCTCCAGTGCCTCGCGATTGATTCCTCGGAGTTCGAAGACTTTTACGAGGGTTTCCTCGATGAGGTTGTTTGGGCAAGAAGCCCCGGCGGTGATGCCGACGGTGACGGGGCGATCATCGGAGAAAAGGCGGGAATAGTCGGAGGTTTTTTCCTCACGGTGGTGGAGGTCGTAGTGGACGATTTCCTCCAGCGACTTGATACGGGATGAGTCACGGATGAAAAAAGTGGGAACTTCTGGCTCGGCGATTTCGACGAGGTGAGCGGTGTTTGAGCTGTTGTAACCACCGACGACTAGCAGGAGATCCATCGGGTTGCGGAGCATTTCAAAAAGGGCGTCTTGGCGTTCTTGGGTGGCTCCGCAAATGGTGTCGAACATGAGAAAGGCTGCGTCGTTGCCATCACGATCAGTGATGGCTTTGCGGAGGCGACGTTGGATTTCTTCGGTCTCGGTTTTGAGCATCGTGGTCTGATTGGCGATGCCGATTTTTGCCAGATGGAGATCAGGATCGAAACCTTGGGAATAGTCCCCTTGGAAGCGTGATAGAAACGAAGTTTTACCGCCGCCGTCGCGAATGTAGCTGTAGACGTAGTCAGCATCGGCGAGGGTGAGAATGACCAGGTATTGGCCATTTTTGGCTTCGCCGAGGGCACGCGATGCCGTGGCACGGGTTTCTTCGTGGTCAGCCTTGCCATGGATGATGGAGGTGATGCCGTCCTTAGCGTAGCTGCGGACGCGTCGCCAGACTTTCATCACATCCCCGCAGGTGGTGTCGATGATGTAGCAGCCGCGCGACTCGACCTTGTCCATGAACGTGGTGGGTGCTCCGAAGGCAGGGACGATGACGACATCGTCTTCCGATAGATCGTCGTAACTGGCATCCATTTCCCGCCACGGCAGCGAGACGATGTTCATTTGGCGGAGGTGAGCATTCACGTCGGGATTGTGGATAATTTCGCCGATTAGGAAGATGCGGTTGTCAGGGAAAACTTTGCGAGAGGCGTAAGCGAGGTCGATGGCGCGTTCGACGCCGTAGCAAAATCCGAATTGCTCGGCGAGGAGGATGGTGGTGTTCCCGATGGTCATTTTTCCGCCCCGGTCGCGGAGTTTTTCGACGATGAGCGAGTGAAAATGGGTGGCTACCTCTGCGGCGACGCGCTCCATCACATCCGGGCGGCGGACGTTCACTCGGGATTTTTTCGCTGGCTTGGCGGCTTCGCTCATGGGCTGGAGGTATAGCTTTGGATTTCGCGACGACCAACCCATTTACGACAAAATCACGACAGAGTCTAAGACCGTTGGCGGGAAATTTTTTCTAAGAGTTCTGCCCCTGGCGTGTCATCGTCAATGACATGAAAACCTTGATTTGGATTTTTCAAGCGGCCTTGGCCGTGACTGCGACTCTGATGGCTCAGGAACCTGAAGCGCTGCGTGCGGAACACGGCAATCTCGCCAAGCGCGGGATGTGGCGCGATGTGGTGAATTTCTATCAGGAGAAATTAATGCCGATCTCCGATGTGAAATCGGGAGAGGATTTAGAACAAGCGGTCGGAGCATTGAATCGACTGAACTCGATCGCAGAGTTAGATGGGTTGGTAGAACGGGCGGTGACGGTGCATGAGGGAAATCCGAATTTGCTGACAGCGGTGGCGAGGATTTATCGAAACGCACCACATGGCGGGCAGATCGTGGCGGGAGAATTCAAGCGCACTCAACATGGCTACTACGGCAGGGGAAGATTCCGAGATGAGGATGAGAATGCGGAAACGGGCCAAGCGGTGGATACGACGTATCGGGATCACATCCGCTCATTGCAGCTACTCCAGCAAGCAGTGAGCAAGCCGGGTTCTGAGGCAGAGAAAATTTCTGCATGGTCTGAAATGGCGCAGGTTTTCATGAAGAATGAGCCGTGGAAACTTCAGACACTAACGCCGCTAGAAAATCTGCCAGATTGGGGCGAGCCGGGGCCGGAAGGGGGCACGGAGGGTGCGCCGTGGCAGGGAGATGCGCCGGTGCTTTATCCGCAACCTGAGTCGTGGGCGGCGGCGAAGAATGATGGCGAGCGGTGGCGATGGGCACTCGCCGAGCGGCAACGTCTGAGCACGGATGCTGACGCGGCGGCGAGGATGATTTCGGAGCGGGCGAGTTTTTCTCAATCGCAGTTTGGCACGGAGACACTGGCTTCCTACGGCTGGTGGCAGCCGCAAGATCCAGATAGCGCGAAGGGGATTCTGGAAATGGACACGCTGACGGAGGACGAATGTCTCGCGAAAACATCGGACGGCGTGCGCCGCTTCAAGCTGCCCTCAGAGTATCATTTCATCGCGCTCTATCAGTCCGTTCTCGACAACAAAGCCGTCGGTGGCTCAGCGGGTGATGCGCTGGTGCAGGTTTTCCTGAATCGTCACCAGTTCGACAAAGCCCGCGAGGTGTTGGAGCGGACCATCGCCACGCACGGGCCGGGATCGAATGATTCGCGGAAAAATCTTCTGCAACAAATCGTGGGAAATTGGGGCCGCTTCGAGGTCGCGACGACGGTGCCTGCCGGAGTGAAGCCGAGTTTGCCACTAGTATTTCGCAATGCGGTGAACATCAAGCTCACCGCAGCTCCGGTGGCGATGGATGCGGTGTTGAACGACACGATTTCCTATTTAAAAAGCAATCCAAGCAAGTTGGATTGGCAACGATTGAATCCTAGCAGCATTGCGTCGCAGTTGATTGCAAAGCAGGGATCAAAGTATCTCGGAGAAATTTCCACGACTTGGGAAATCGAACTAACACCTGAGAAGAAGCATCGTGATACCCGCACCGACATCAGCGTGCCATTGGAGAAGAGTGGAGCTTGGTGGATCACAGGTGAACTCAAAGACGGCAACACATTTCACACGCTGATATGGATCGTGGATAGCGTGTTGGCGCAGAACGACGTGGGCGGCAAGAAGCAGTGGTGGGTGGCCGACGCTGGTTCTGGAGCACCCGTGACAGACGGGGAAATTGAGTTTTTCGGCTACAGGCTGAATCACCTCGAAAGGAAAAATCCGCTGGCACGCAACCTCGAAGTCCTAACGAAAGAACTGAAACGCACAACGGATGCGGATGGCAAGACTTTGCTCAAACCGGGTGATTTAGATGACGATTTTCAATGGCTGGCGATTGCTCGGAGTGATGGCCGGATGCCCGCGTTTTATGGATTTCAGCCGCACTACATCCAGGTGCCACAACTCGAGAACGGCAACCGAGACATCACTTACGGCATCTCGGATCGGCCGCTCTACAAGCCCGGCGACACCGCGCATCTGAAGTTCTATCTGCGTGATGTCGGCTACTCGAAGCCGGATGAAACGAAGTGGGCGAAGCAGACGGGCGAGCTCATCCTCACCAATGGTCGCGGTGAAGAAGCGATGCGGATCAAGAATCTCAAGACCGACGCACTTGGCTCGGTGGAGGCTGAGGTGGTGATCCCGAAGGACGCGGTGCTCGGGATGTGGAGCGCGTCATTTCAAATCGGCGACCGAATCGCGGCCTCTGTTAGTCTGCGAGTGGAGGAGTACCGCAAGCCAGAATACGAGGTGAAGGTGGAGGCTCCCGACGCGCCGGTGAAGCTGGGTGAAAAATTTACTGCCACGGTGACGGCGACGTATTTCCATGGCTCGCCCGTTAGGAATGCTGAGGTGGAAATCATTGTGAAGCGGAGTTCGCTAGGTGAGCGTTGGTTTCCGTCCGGGCGCTGGGATTGGCTGTATGGTCCCGGCGCGTGGTGGAATGGCAGCGAGGCGTCGTGGCATCCGGGATGGAAATCATGGGGTTGTATGCCGCCGAATCCGCCATGGTGGGGAGGAAATCGTTGGACGCCCGACGAACTCGTGATGAAGCGGAAGGTGGCAATCGGCCAAGATGGCACGGCGAAAATTGAAATCGATACCGCTTCGGCAAAGGCGATTCACGGCGATATGGATGCGAAATACAGCATCGAGGCTTGGGTGGTGGACGCGTCGCGGCGTGAGGAACGTGGCAGCGGATCGGTCATCGCTGCTAGGAAACCTTTCGAGGTCGTGGTGTGGACGAATCGCGGTTATGCGCGTGCTGGAGACGCCATTGAAGCGAGTATTTCTGCTGCCACGTTGTTGGGCAAGCCGGTGGTTGGGGCGATGGGGACTTTGCGAGTTCTGCAAATTTCCAGCGGTAAAAATGGCCGTATTGAGGAAAAAGAAGTTTCCTCATTCCCGATTGAGACGGACGCGGACGGGATGATGCGTCAGCGTTTTGCAGCTCCGGCGACTGGGCAATATCGTCTCGCCGCCAGTCTCTCGATCCAGGATGGCGAAGCGGTGGAAGGTGCGACGATTCTCAACGTCCACGGTCCGGGCCGCGACGATCCTGCGGCTTGGAATTTTGGGCCGCTAGAGCTTGTGGCGGACAAGGCGACTCACGCGCCGGGCGAGACGCTCAAGCTTCGCGTGAACAGCGACAAAGAGAACGCCAATGTCTGGCTTTTCCTCCACGTCGCAGGCAGTGCCGGGCGCGAGGCCAGACGCATCCAGCTTGATGGTCGCAGCTCGGAAGTGGAAGTGCCGCTGGATCTCCGCGACATGCCGAACATGTTTATCGAAGGAGTCACCGTGCATGGCGCGAAGATCCATACGGCGGTTCGGCAAGTGTTGTTGCCTCCGGTGCGTAAGCTCATCGAGGTGACGCTAGAACCTGCGAAAAGCCGGGTAAAACCACGCGAAATTTCTAACCTCCGCGTCACACTCCGCGATGCGGCGGGTAAGCCAGTGACCGGGGTGGCAGTGCTAACGGTTTATGATAAATCGCTGGAAGCCATCACCGGTGGTTCAAACGTGGGTCTGATCCATGAGAGTTTCTGGTCATGGAAAAACAGCTACTATCCGCGGGGTAGTTTTGGATTTATCCCTGGTTCACCGGGGAATCTGGTTCGGCCAGAGGTAGCAGCGATGCAGACCTTGGGGAGGTTTTACGGTGATGAAAGTCGTCGAGAAATGAGCACTAGCTTGAGGACAAAAGGAATCATCTATCGAAAAGATGGCAACTTTGATGAAGGCGCTGGTAGCGTTCATGAATTTGCATTCGCGGCACCAGCAGCAGCGGCAGACATGGAAATGGCTGCCGGAGGAGCATCGGCTCCTGAGACAAATCCCATCCTAGTCCGCAAGGATTTCGCGGACCTCTTGAAATGGTCTGGATCGATTCAAACCAACGCAGAGGGCCAAGCGGAGATTCCACTCGAATACCCGGACAACCTTACGACTTGGAAAGCTCGCGTCTGGGTTTTGACGACTGGCACGCAAGTCGGTGAAGGCAGCGCGGAAATCATCACTTCCAAGGATTTGTTAGTCCGACTCCAAGCACCGCGATTTTTGATCGAGCGCGATGAAGCTGTTTTCAGCGCGGTGGTGCAAAATGACCATGACTCGCCGAAGACGGTGAAAGTTTCGCTGGAACTGGATGGCAAGGAATTGGAGGCAATCGACGGTGCTGCGAAGACGGTGGAAATCGCGGCGAAGTCGGAAGCGCGTGTCGATTGGCGGGTGAAGGCACTTCGCGAGGGCGAGGCGACGATCCGAATGCGTGCGGACTCAGGCGACGATGGCGATGCTGTGGAACGCAAGTTGCCCGTCCTCGTTCACGGCATGTTACGGCAAGATGCGTGGAGTCGCACGGCCGAACCGGGTGCTGATTCGGCGAAAATTTCCATAGAAGTGCCGAAGGAGCGGCGGCCGGATCAAACGAAACTAACCGTGCGTTTCTCGCCGACCATCGCGGGTGCAGTGGTCGATGCGATTCCCTATCTCGCGAGTTATCCGCACGGTTGCACGGAACAGACGTTGAATCGTTTTGTTCCCGCCGTGATCGGGCAGAAGATGCTCAGGGATCTCAAAATCAATCTCGGCGAAGTGAAGGCGAAGCGGACGAATCTCAATCCGCAGGAGTTAGGTGACTCTACGGTGCGTGCGGCACAATGGAAGCAGTGGCAGACAAATCCGGTTTTCGACGAACTGGAGATGGAGAAAATGGTCGCGAAGGGCGTGGAGAAACTCATGTCCATGCAGAACGCCGACGGTGGCTGGGGCTGGTTTTCCGGCTATGGTGAAACTTCGTGGCCGCATACGACTGCGGTGGTGGTCCATGGTTTGTTAGTGGCAAAGGAAAGCGGCGCGAAAGTTCCTGAGGCGATGTTGAAGTCGGGAATCAACTGGCTGATGGGCCACGAGCGGAAGCAAGTTGCCGCGCTCCAGCTCCACGTCGAACGCGCGGCTTTGCGAAATGAAGGAAAGAAAATTAAGAATGATGGCCGTTACGAAAAATCTACGTGCGACGCGCTGGATGCGTTCGTCCGCTTGGTCCTCGGTGAGGCGAAACGCGACTCGGAGCCGATGCTGGCGTTTCTCTATCGGGACCGCGTGGAGCTTCCGGTCTATGCCAAGAGTTTGTTAGGGCTTGAGCTGCATCGCGTGGATGACGAGTCACGCCGCGACGAGGTGATGAAGATGATTTCTCAGTTTCTCAAACGCGATGCTGAGAACCAAACGAGCTACCTTGATTTACAAAATCGCAGCTACTGGTGGAGTTGGTATGGCAGTGAGGTGGAGGCCCATGCTTGGTATTTGAAACTCCTCGCAGCGGTGAAACCGAAGGACGCGGATACTCGTGGCCTCGTGAAATACTTGGTAAATAACCGCAAGCACGCAACTTATTGGGATTCCACTCGCGACACGGCTTTCGCGGTTGAGGCTATCGCGAGTTACTTCAAAGCCAGCGGTGAAGACGCGCCGGAGATGGATGTGGAGGTGTTGCTGGATGGGAAGTCGCTGAAGAAAATTTCGATCAACCGCGAGAATTTGTTCACGTTTGATGGGACGGTGACTCTCTCTGGGAACGAGGTGAGTGATGGGAAGCATGAGATTGAATTGAGGAAAACGGGGAAAGGGACGCTGTATGCGAATGCTTATTTGGAGGTCTTCACTTTGGAGGAAAAGCTGCGTGCGGCTGGGCTGGAAGTGAAGGTTTCTCGTAACGTTTCTAAGCTCATCGCGCTGGAGAAGGAGACGGAGGTTCCTGATGCCACGGGCTTGGTGGTGAAGCAACAGGTGGAACGTTTCCGACGTGAACCCCTCGCAGACGGAGCCAAGCTCGCACCGGGAGATCGAATCGAAGTGGAGTTAGTCCTAGAGAGTAAGAACGACTACGAATATCTGCTGTTCTCGGATGCGAAAGCGGCGGGATTTGAGGCACTCGATGCACTGAGCGGCTACGTCGGCGGCAGTGGATTGAACGCCTACATGGAGCCGCGTGATGAAACGGTGGACTTTTTCATCCGCGCTCTACCGCGCGGGACGAGCACCGTTCGCTATCAGCTCCGCGCCGAGACGCCGGGTGTTTTCAAAGCTCTGCCTGCCACTGCGGAGGCGATGTATGCGCCGGAACTCCGGGCGAACTCGGAAGATTTGAAGTTGGAGATCACGGAGTGATGCTGATTTCTAAAAATGAGGCGACCTC
>JANOQR010000102.1:0-9822 GCA_031414935.1 Luteolibacter sp. | reverse complement strand
AGGGTGAATTTCTGGTCCTCGTTGATGCAGCTTTTTTTACAAATCTGCCATTCTGCCTCGGCGGTGAGAGAGACGCTCTTCCCTGTTTCTAAGTTGGCTGGAGGGGTGAGTTCGACGATGAAAACCGGGCTGCCTTGAAAGATGTAGCTGGTTCCAAACTCGCCGACTTTCACGTCAGGCACTGGCCACTGGATGGGGCCTGCGGTGAATCCCGCAGGCAAATCCCAAGTGATGGATGGCGGCAGTTCGACCCCGCCGGAGTTTTTGTAGTAGCTGTGCCACTCTGCGGGATGCGCTAACTGAAGCGCGACGGAAAACGATTTCCCTGGGGCGATGGAACTGACTTCGGAAACAAGACTCGCCGTGGTGGTTGGTTTTCCCTCTGGGATCTCAAGCTGGGCGTTTGCCCCGGTGATGGCGGCGGCAAAAATGGCGAGTGGAAGCAGGTGGCGATTCATTGGCAGAAAGGAATTCACAATTGGTAGAGACACGAAAGGGTGGAATCATCCAAAAAAATCGGGACGCCCAGATTCTGGGCGTCCCGTTGGGGAAACGAAGCTGATATCAGCGGCGACCGCCGTATTGTTCTTGGTCGCGGGCATTGCCATAGAGTGCGCCTGCGGTTCCACCAGCAGCACCACCAATAAGAGCGCCTTCGAGGCCGCGACCGGATTGATGGCCGATGATGCCACCAGCGGCGGCACCGAGAAGGCCACCGGTGGCAGCTCCTCGTTGGGTGTTAGGGCCAGTAGGAGCGGCACAGTTGGACAGGGCGAGCGCCGAGATGGCGGTGATTAGGATGAGGATTGGTGTTTTCATAATTTATTAAGAACTCCGAAATGGTTGCCGATTTCGAGATTAGTTCAAGTGATTTTCCTGAGTTGGAACTTCATCCCGGCGGCTTTCCCTGCTCTTTTTCGGGTGTGATTCTTGAAATTTCCACCCCTGCGCTGCTTTTTCCGGCGATCAGTCTGCTGTTCCTTTCCTACACGAACCGCTTTCTCCATCTGTCTGCATTGATTCGCAGTCTTCACGCGGAATGGCTAGAGAGTAGCCATGCGACGCTGCGAGCACAGATCGACAACCTGCGGCGGCGCTTGTTGTTGATCCGAGTGATGCAGTTATTCGGAGCGATGAGCTTGTTTTTCTGCGTGGTCTCAATGCTGGCGGTAATCGGGAAATTTCAGCTCGTGGGAGTGGTGACGTTTTTGATCGCGCTACTTTTGATGGCGCTGTCGCTGGGTTGTTTGATTTACGAGGTGTGGATTTCGGGCGGGGCGTTGAGGATTCTGCTCAATGCGGTGGAGGAGGATCGGTAGGTTTTCCGGCTGGGGAGTTTCTTGACGCGGATGACGGGTTGGGTTTTGTTGTGAAGGCTCTAAAAAATAAGAGCTATCAGCACCAACCTCGCATCCCGATGAACTCCAACGACACTCCGAAAGCAGCCTTCAGTATTCCATCCATCGTCGCGGTGCTCGCGGCGATTTTTACATTCCAAGTCGGAGCTTTCTGGGGGCTGGTGTTGGCGGTCGTCGCGATTGTTGGAGGGTTGTTGGGAATTCTTTTGTCGCTGGCGCCCACGAGACGCGGTGGCTTGTTGAGCGTCTTTGGTGTGGTGGGCGGCGCGATTGGTGTGATCGCAGCGGTCATCAAGACGATTCTGTGGCTCATTCCGGGTTGATGGGATGGATGATGCTCGATCAGGCTATTTTTTTCTCAGGCGTGGGATGTTGAGAATGAGAGGGTTTGGTAGTGGATCATGATTTTTTTCGGATCTTGTAAAGTTTGTTCTTGCGGGGAAGGGGCGTGGAGCCTATTTCTCCCGCGTCGCAAGACAAGGCGGTCCGACTGAGATGCCTCCCGGGTTAATGGGTTTTTCCTAGGGGATGATCAGCCGGGCCGCTTATTTTTTTGCCCATTTTTCAGGAGGGTGAAAATTTCAGATTCCTGAGCGGATCGGTGTTTGTTACCGCGTGCCTATGAAATTGATTCGGTTTGGAGAGGAAGGGCGCGAGGAGCCAGGGGTTTTGTTGCCGGATGGACGGCGGATCGATGCGAGCGGGGAATTTAATGATTACGACGAGGGGTTTTTCGCGATGGGAGGGATCGAGTCGCTGGCGGAGTGGGTGGAGCAGGGGTGTCCGGGCGGGCGTGAGGTTGATCCGTTCGTGAGATTGGGGCCGCCAGTGGAGCGGCCATCGAAGATTGTGTGCATCGGGAAAAATTATCTGGAGCACGCGAAAGAGCTGGGGGAGGGGATTCCGACGGAGCCAGCACTTTTCATGAAGGCATCCAGCGCATGGAGCGGGCCGACGGATGATGTGATCGTCCCGCGTGGCTCGACCAAGTTAGACTACGAGGTGGAACTGGCGGTGGTGATCGGGCGCACGGCGTCTTACGTGGATGAGCGGGAGTCGATGGAGTTCGTGGCGGGTTATGCGACGTTTTGTGATTTCTCGGAGCGAGCATTTCAAAAGGAAATGGGCGGGCAGTGGACGAAGGGGAAAAGCGCGGATAGTTTCGCGCCGATGGGTCCATGGTTAGTCACGGCGGATGAAGTTCCAGACCCGCAAAAGCTGCGTCTCTGGTGCAAGGTGAACGGAGAAGTTAGGCAAAACAGTTGGACGGGCGATATGTCATTTTCCGTGAGGCAACTCATCAGCTACGTGAGCCGTTTCATGACTCTGCTGCCCGGCGATGTGGTTGCCACTGGCACACCGAGTGGCTGTGCGATGGGGATGAGTCCGCCGCGCTATTTGCAAGCTGGGGACTTGGTGGAATGCGGCGTGGAAGGCTTGGGCGAGCTGGCGCAGCGGGTGGTGGCTTACCGGTAAGATGAAGCGAAATTTTTTCACAACGAGGAAGGACTTGCACCCGTGGCCGAAGCCGCCGGGCGGTCCTCACGCGGCGGTGTGTCATTTTTGTGATGCGCTGCACGTGGCGGAGCCGCTGCCGGAAGGGACGGCGGCGCGGTGCCAATGCTGCGGTGCGGTGCTTTATCAGAATCGGCCAGCATCGCTCGCGCGGGCGACGGCGTTTTCGGTGACGGCGCTGTTCCTGATGGTGGTGGTGCATTGGTTTCCCTTTCTCATCATGGACGCGGCGGGGATTCGGACGAAGCTGAACCTCGTCGCGGCGGCGCGTGCTTTGGTTGATGAGGGCAGTCCGATCTTGGGTGTTTTGTTAGCACTCTTCACCATTGTCACCCCGTTGGCTCTGGCGGTGGGGTTGATTTATGTGTGTGGTCCGTTGTTGTTAGGAAAGGTGGCTCCGGGTGCGTTCCGGGTGGCGAAGTGGCTGAATCGGACGGAGCCGTGGAACATGATCGAGGTGTTTTTGCTCGGCGTCTTGGTCAGCTTGTTGAAATTGGGAAAAGTGGCGGACGTGCAGTTTGGCACGGGATTTTGGGCGTTCGGTGCGCTGATGTTGTGCATGGCGGCGGCGGTTTCCTCTATCGACCGTAACGAGCTTTGGGACCGGCTGGAGGTGGCTCGCGGATGAAGGCGGATTTACCCAGAGCGGCGTCGCGGGGCTTGGCGGGCTGTCACACTTGCGGCAAGGTTTCTCCCATCGCTGCGGGAAATTGCCCGCGCTGTGGCTCGCATTTGCATCTGCGGAAACCGGATAGTGTTCAGCGGACGGTCGCACTCATGCTGGCGGCGGCGGCACTGTATGTTCCTGCGAATTTGTTGCCGATCATGACGGTGGTGGAGCTGGGTTTCGTCACGGAAAATACCATCGTCACCGGGATGATGACGTTTTGGCGGCAAGAGGCGTATCCCATCGCGATCGTGATTTTCGTGGCGTCCATTTTGATCCCGCTGCTCAAGATCGTGGCGCTTTCGTGGCTATGTCTGGCAGCGACGGGGAAACTCAATCCCTCGCCAGGGATGCTGGGGAAAATTTATTGGTTCACGGAACTGCTCGGGCGGTGGTCGATGGTGGATATTTTCGTGGTGGGGATTTTGGTGGCGCTCGTCCAGCTCGGGAATTACATGACGATCACCGCAGGGCCGGGCGCGCTTGCATTTGCAGGCGTGGTCGTGCTTACCATGTTCGCGGCGATGAGCTTCGATCCACGACTCCTCTGGGATCGTCTCGAAATCCTCCGCGCCGCCTCATTAAAATCTAAGGACACACCCCATTGAGCGACACGGACAAGAAACTACCCCCGCCCGCGCAGCCCGAGTATCGCGCTGCCCAACGCTGGAACGTCGTTTGGGTGGTGCCCATCATCGCGTTGCTGATCGGTGCGTGGCTGATTTATAAAAATGTGACCTCGCAAGGGCCGGTGGCTTACATCCGCTTCGAGACCGCTGAAGGCATCGCTGAGAAGAAAACTCTAGTGCTCTGCCGCTCTGTCACCGTGGGCGTGGCGAAGTCCGTGAAACTGGCGGATGACTTGAAATCCGTCATCGTTTCCATCGAGCTGAGGCCGGATTCAGGTGCGCTGCTGAGGCAAGGAACCAGCTTCTGGGTGGTCAAGCCGCGACTCTCAGCGACGGAGGTTTCCGGGCTGGGCACCTTGATCGCCGGATCGCACATCGAGCTAGATCCCGGAAATATCGACGGACCTCAGATCAATCATTTCGACGGCTTAGAAATTCCCCTCACCACCAATCGCAGCATCCCCGGCAGGCGGCTCACCCTCACGGCAGAAAAAGCAGGCTCATTGGTGATCGGCTCGCCTGTTTATTATCATGGGTTCGAGGTCGGAAAAATCGAGGGCCGGCTGCTGGATGTCAAAAGCCAAAAAGTCATTTTCCAAGCCTTCGTCCGCGAGGAATACAGCTCACTGGTGAGACAAAACAGCCGCTTTTGGAACACCAGCGGCATCGACATCAGTGCCGGGGCAGACGGCTTCAAAGTCCGCACGCCCTCCTTTCAGGCGATGGTCGCTGGCGGTGCCTCGTTCGGAGTGCCTGAAGGCGTCCAAGCTGCCGAGCCTGCCACGGATGGCGCCACTTTCACCCTCTTCCCCGACGAAGATGAAGCGAACGGCTCGACGTTTAATCCTTCGATGAAATTTCTCCTGCTCTTCGATCAATCCGTGCGTGGGCTGAAAAAACCTGCACCCGTCGAGTTCAAGGGCATCCCCATCGGGCGAGTGGCTGATATTTCATTCGATTATCTCCAGGCAAAAGACGACTCCCGCATCCCTGTTCTCGTAGAAATCGACGCCTCACTTCTCCGCCGTGATGCCGCCGAAAAGCTCGGCACACCCGATGCCGAATTCATCGCCGCCGCCGTCAAACGCGGTCTCCGTGCCACCTTGAAACCCGGCAGCCTCCTCACGGGTGCGCTCTATGTGGACGTAAATTATTACCCCGACGCTGAACCCGCCGAGATCACCAAAGTTGGCGAATTTCTCTCCATCCCCACCGTCCCCGGCGGCCTAGAAAATATGATTTCCGCCGCTTTGGAGAAATTTCAAAATCTCCCTCTCCAGTCCACGATGGAGAAATTCGGCACTGCAGCCGAGGAAGCCGCATCAGCCCTCAAAGAAATCAAGGACACCGCCGCATCCACTCGGAAAATGCTCGATTCCGCCGAGTTCGCGAAACTCCCAGCCGATCTCCGCGATAGCCTCGCCTCCTTCCAGAAACTTTCCGCCACTTTCGACAAATCCATCGCCAGCTACGGCCCGGACGGTCCCGTCCAAGGCGACATGCTTCGCACCATCGACGAACTCCGCGCCGCCCTTCGTAAGCTCAGTTCGCTCATCAACGCCATCGACGAGAAGCCAAACTCCGTGATTTTCGGCAAAGACTCTTCCGGCAATCCCATCCCCAAGGCTCCCAAATCCCGCTGATTTTTCCCATGAAACGCCTTTTTCTCCTCGCCGCTGCCCTCGTCCTCGCGGGTTGTTCGCAGCCTAGCCAAAATTTCTACGTCCTCACCGCCAGCGGCCCAGTTCCCTCAGGCGGCGGCATCGGCATCGGAGTCGGCCCCGTCAGCATCGCGGAATACCTCGATCGCGTGAATCTCGTCACCCAAGAAGCCCCCAACCAACTCGGCGTCGCCGAAAATCACCGTTGGGCTGGCGACCTCACCGAGTCCATCACCCGCGTTACTGCCGCCAACCTCGGCAGAGCACTCAAAACCGGCAACGTCCGAGTTTACCCGTGGCAATCCGACTCCGAGGTCAGCTACCAAGTCACCCTCGACATCCGCCAGCTCCACAGCCAAGCCGATGGCTACGCCGTCATCGAAGCTGGCTGGCGCGCCTACTCGCTCCCCGGTCGCCAACTCAAAGCCTCCAAAACCTTCACCGACCGCGAGCCACTCGAGTCCGACGGCTACAACGCCAGCGTCGCCGCCCAGTCGAAGCTGTTGGAACGCCTCGCTCAAAGCATCGCCGCGAGCCTGCGTTGAGCCTAGCTGTGGTATCGCGGCCAGTTTCGGGGTCTCGTTTCTCCCGATTCGTCATTTTCCGTCCGGGTCAATGGCAGACCGGGCAGGTATTCAGGGAGGTGAAAAAGTCGTGGCCTTTATTTGTCCACGACGGGCGAGCGTCTCATCGGTTGCGCAATGAGCATCCTTTGGGATTGCCGCGACCTTCCCATCTATCCAAAATCCGCCATGCCCGATGCCTCCCCGGAAACCGTTACCCAGTTCATCGAACGATGGGAAAAATCCGGCGGCTCGGAAAAAGCCAACTACGCGCTCTTCTTCACCGAACTCTGCGACGAGATCCTCCACGTCCCCCACCCGGAACCCGCTGGCCCGGATAATGCCCAAAACCGCTACGTTTTCGAGCGTGCCGTCACCCACCACGCCGCCGACGGCTCCACCACCACGGGCTTCATCGACCTCTACAAATCCGGCTGCCTCCTCTCCGAGACCAAGCAAGGCACCTTTTCCAAAGCCGCCAAGGAAGGCACGCTCCTCGACTTCATCCCCAGCAGACCCAAGGAAAAATCCGGCCATGGCAAGCGGGGCACTGCCGCCTTCGACAAGGTGCTCCAGCGTGCCTACAACCAAGCTCGGAAATACATCACCGCACTTCCCGCCAATGAGGGCCGCCCGCCGTTTCTCATCGTCTGTGACGTGGGCCATTCCATCGACCTCTACGCCGAGTTTTCCGGCACCGGCGGGCATTATGAGCGGTTTCCAGATCCCGCTTCGCATCGCATCTATCTGGCAGACCTGCACCGCCCAGAGATCCGCGAACGCCTTCGGAAAATTTGGCTAGATCCCCATTCGCTCGATCCCTCCAAGCACGCTGCCAAGGTCACTCGCGAGGTCGCCAAGTCTCTCGCCGAACTCGCCAAGTCCCTCGAAAAGGACGGCCACGATCCCAAGGTCACTGCCGGATTCCTCCAGCGTTGCCTCTTCACCATGTTTGCCGAGGACGTCGAGCTCCTCCGGCAGCCTCTTCGTGAAGGCAGTGAAAAAATGCGACTCGCAGCACCAACTAATAAGGCTAAACTTCAACCCAAGTTCAGGCGGTTTGCCATTGGCAGACCTTGATGATCCCGTTCTTATAAAGACCAAATGCCATCCGACTCTAAATCACGAACCAAAGCAGTGCCCACGCGCCAAAGAAAAATGGAAGCTGTGAGTGCGAAGGAGGCTTCATATCAAAATGTGGTGAATTTCAGCGAAGATTCACCCCCGTATGATCCTAAACTTGTCCGATTCATTGACTTGTTTTGTGGTATCGGCGGCTTCCACGTCGCTATGCAACAGGCCTGCACGGATCTCGGGATGAAATCGAAAGCCGTTTTCGCGTCTGATATTGATAAGGATTGTCAGGTCGCATATGAGACGAATTTCTCGTTGAAGGTTCATGGCGATATTACAAAAATAGATGAGAAGGATATTCCTTTTCACGATATTCTGGTTGGTGGGTTTCCGTGTCAGCCATTTAGTATTATTGGAGAGCGGAAGGGGTTTGACGACACACGGGGAACCTTATTCTTTGATATTGCTAGAATCATTAAAGAAAAGAAGCCCGCCGCGTTTGTACTCGAAAATGTCAAAACCCTTCGAGGGCATGATGGAGGACAAACCCTAAAGTTGATCCTCAATACACTCGAAGGACTTGGGTATAGAACAACATACACCGTGCTCAATGCACTGAACTTTGGTCTCCCTCAAAAAAGGGAACGGATTTGGATCGTAGGCAACAGACTGGATATGCCGATATCACTTCCTGTCGGTGATGTCCCAATGACTCCTCTCAGTAAAATTCTTGAAGCCAAAGTTGATAGTAAGCACTTCGCTTCCCCATACATACGGCAAAAGCGTCATTCCGTAATGAAGCCGGGAACTGAGCCAACCATATGGCATGAAAACAAGGCTGGTAACATTAGTTCATACCCTTACTCATGCGCTCTGCGTGCTGGAGCATCGTACAACTATCTTCTAGTTAATGGAGAACGAAGGCTTACTCCTCGCGAGATGTTTCGACTTCAAGGATTTCCAGACTCTTACAAAATTGTCTCAACAGATTCTCAAAGCCGGAAGCAGGCAGGAAACAGTCTACCTGTAAATGTCGCAAAAGCTGTATTGAAAGAGTTACTTTTGTCCTTAAAATGGGGTATCACTGATCTATATCCGCAATCGTCATGCCCTGTTCTTTTTTCCCCAGTAAAAATTTACAATGAAAAGACCAAAGTTAAGAATAGTTGAAAAGTATAAGGCACCGTTTCCTCTGAATTGCTTTCCATCTGGATTTGCTCTTAATTTGGGGCGTGAAATTATTTATCTACTCGCCACCAGAAATACGGCTCGGTTTGAGGGAGCCGACTGGGAAGAATCTTTTGCTAGGGCAATCGGAGGACGCTGGAAGCCGTCGAACGTGGGGTTGGATGATGTGTTGCTCGAACAAACTGCGTGGAGTGCCAAAACAGTGAAGCACTCCAATCCAGCGAAGGCAACTAAGGTGCGTCTCATCTCAGGAAGAAATTCACCGGGCTATTCTTACGATGCTGACGTCATCAGGAAGTCCGATCCTGACTCCGTAGGAAATATGGTTCTGGGAATTTGGAACGAGCGCGTCGCAGCAATTCGGTCCAAATATCAACATTTGCGAACTGTGGTTTTGGTGAAATCAGATGATCTTCTAGAAGTCGCCGTATTTGAGTTTGATACGGTTCTCTATGAACCAAGTGCGTATTCGTGGTCTTGGAATGCCAACAAAAACTTAGTGGGCAAATCCAAGGACTCGGGGGAGCATCACTTTACTTGGCAGCCACATGGATCGCAGTTCACGATTGTGGAAACTCTACCCGAGGATCGTCTTGCCCTCCGCCTTAAGCAACCGCCGCCACTTGACCCAAGTGCGGTGCTGGCAACGATGAACTTCGATGAAAGTTGGGTTCAAATCATCTGAAGATTTCAGGGGATGAAATTCTGCCAGACAACAAGCTCATCGCCATCGCGTCGGACGATGGCTATACCCTCGGAATTTTATCATCAATCAGTCACGTCTGGTGGTCGCTTGTCACAGGATCTTGGCTAGGTGTCGGTAACGATTCTGTTTACGTTAAATCCCGCTGCTTCGAGTCCTTCCCATTTCCCGCGCTCGAGGAAGGTCCGCTCAAGCAACGCATCCGCGATCTCGGCGAGCGGCTCGACGCGCACCGCAAGCGCCAGCAAACGCTTCACCCGGATCTCACGCTCACGGGAATGTATAACGTCCTTGAAGCCGTCCGTGCCGACACGCCGCTGACGGCCAAAGAAAAAGCCATCCACGACAAGGGCCTCATTTCCATCCTCCGACAAATCCACGACGAGTTAGACGCCGCCGTGCTGGAGGCGTATGGGTGGCAGGACTGTAGCGGCGATCACCGGTCGCCGCGAGTGGATGGCTCC
>JANOQR010000101.1:0-10208 GCA_031414935.1 Luteolibacter sp. | reverse complement strand
AACGACTCCAACGATGTCCTGATAGAAATGATCCCCACTGGCATCACGCCCGAGCGTGTCAACGCCGCTGCCAGTGATTGGAAAGAGCGACCCGAAGGAAATCTTTGGGCGATGATTATCGGCGGCTCGTCCGTAAGTCACGCTTACGGCGCGGCGGATTGGAAATTGTTAGCTGTGAAAATGAACGCGCTGGCAGAGACACACCGCATCCGTTGGCTGGTCAGCACCTCACGGCGAACAGGCGCGCCTGCGGAAGCAATTTTGCGCGAACATCTCGATCCAAAAAACATCGCCCGCGCCGTCTGGTGGTCAGACAAACCGGAGAAACTCATGGCGGCGTTTCTCGGTTCTGCGACTTGGGTTTGCGTCACTCAGGACAGCGTCACCATGGTCACCGAAGCTGTCGCCTCAGGACGCCCTGTGTTAGTAACCATGCCCGCTGAAACAACCATCAAACCAACCAGTTTTCTTCACGCCTATTTCGATCGACTCGCATCCGCTTCACGCATCGTCCGTGTTCCCATTGCGGCTCTCGAAGGGTTCCAGCCCGATCACGTCCGACTGCAACCCCGCTCCACGCCCATCAATCAAGAGCTGGCAACGACGCTACTTTCACGGCTCGATTGGCCAGCTAACTTGCCATGAAACGCAATCGCCCGCTCCGCAAACTCAAGAAGCGTTTGATCCTTATGACCAAGCGACTTTTGCGTGAAGAGATCCTCGTGCTAGGTGACTCCCATACTTCCATTTTTAAGCATCAGACTATCCGTGCTTGTGCTCCCGGCTGCTTTTTCAACGTCATCAACATCGGCGGTGCCACTGCCTCCGGCCTTGCCAATCCGAATTCAAAAACACAAGCCTACCAACGATTTCGCGAGGCTCTAGCTGACACTCCGGCGAAGCGTGTGATCGTCATGCTTGGTGAAGTGGACACCGGTTTCATCATCTGGTATCGGGCGATGAAATACAACGAACCCGTCGAAACCGTGATGGCCAAGACGGTTCAAAATTACACGAATTTTCTATCTGAACTCCAATCACGGCCCTTGTCCGTTCTCTGCATCAGCACGCCGCTGCCCACCATCAAAGACGGCACCGCATGGGGAGACGTCGCCACGGCCCGCAAAGAAATTTCCGCAACGCAGATCGAGCGCACAGCACTCACGCTGCGATTCAACACCCAGATCGAGGCGTTTTGCAAAAGCCACAACATCGGCTTCATCAACCTAGATGCCGTGTCTCTCGGTCCAGATGGAACCGTCGATTCGGGCCTCCTCAACGCTAACCAAAACGATCACCACTACGAGCCAGCCGCTTACGCAAAGATTTTGATAGATCCGCTTCGAGCGAAACTCACCACCACGCCATGAGTCTTTCATTCCGCAAACTGGCGAGTTTCAAAAAACGCCTTCTCGCAAGCTGCACAGGCCGCACGAACGTCCATTTCCTGCATCTGCGAAAAACGGGTGGCACCACGCTGAAGAGTGTGTTAGGCGATCATCAAATCACTCCCAAGTGCGTGCTGCATCTCCATCCGCACCGCATCACGCTGCATCACATTCCACTCGGCCATCGCGTGATGTTCGTGACCCGAGATCCTGTGAGCCGATACGTCAGCGGCTTTGGCAGTCGCCTGCGGAAAGGTGCGCCCGCCCATCATGTGCCGTGGTCAGCCGATGAGGAAATCGCCTTCACCCATTTTCCTGATCCTAACTCACTGGCCCTCGCGCTCGATCCCAGCCACCCAGCTCATCTCGAAGCGGTCCACGCGATGCGAACCATCAGCCATCTTCAGTGCTCTTACTGGGACTGGTTTGGAAACGAAGACGAGTTGGCTGCCAGAGAAAATGCGATTCTGTTCATTGGTCGAGTGGAAAGTTTTGACGCGGATTTCGAGCTGCTGAAGAAGCCGCTAGGGCTGCCGTATGAAATGATTTTGCCGAAGGATTCAAAGAGTACGAATCGCAGTTCCTCAGACTCACGTCAGTCACCACTCGAACCGGCAGCGGTGGAACTCGTCAAAAACTGGTATCGCCGCGACTACGATTTCCTAGAAATCTGTGAGAATTGGCGCGAGCGAAACGGTGGTCCGGTGGCGAAGCAGAAGTAGCCCTAACACCAATTCTCGTCGATCCATCGCGCAGGCCGCGAGCGATGATTCAGCCGCTTCCCCTTGTAGCCAGCCGCCGCCTCGTCCGGGTCCGGCTTGCCGTGGAAAGCGATGATTTTTGCATCCTTTGGCAGTGATGGAGGGAGCAGGAAATTCAATGGAAACATTGGTCGGCAATGGCGTTTGAAACTGCGGACCCACTTGTCTGGCCAAAAGATCATCTGCGGGCGGATGCAGTGTGTGAGGTAAGATTGCGGCGGGCGAAAGTTCGCGATGGCCCAATCTTTTTCACGATGAAATTGCTCCCAGACGGACGTGCAATGATTCAGATGAAAACGAAACACCGACGAGTTCCCAATCATCGGATCAGGCCGGAACCACGTCTTATGTGCGGGCAGCCAATTATGGATGATCGGGATTTCAGCCTGTTTTCCAAACGTGAAAAAATCATCCATCGGCCCGGTGATGACCACATCCAGATCGACAAAAAGCCCGACTCCCTCAATGGGTAAATCTGGCCGGAACAGGCAAATTTTTCGCCAGCCCGTAACCATTTCCGCTGCTGGAAGGTCGATCTCTGGAATCGGAAAAATTTTCACCTCTGGGTCAATTCCAGCCGCGTCATCTGTGAAACAAACGACCGTCACTGGAGATTTTGTATGACGTCTAACAGCGGACGCGAGTCGGTTCACATACTCGGGGCCATAGCGGTTTCCCCATTTGAGCGTGACGATGTAGCGGGTCATGATGATGAAAAAGCGGTGAGCCAAGTCAGTCGGCGGAGCAAGATCCTGAAACGCTCATTTTGGATCGAACAGCCTAAAATGGAACGGCGAGCCGCGTATTGACGCACTGCGGCCCGTCCGCCACGCTGCCGCCATGAGCGCAGTGCCAGTCGTCGGAATCATCATGGGCAGCACGTCGGATTGGCCGACGATGGAGCACGCTGCCCGCACCTTGCGTGACTTCGGGGTGGCTTGGGAGGCGGAAGTCGTGAGTGCCCATCGGACGCCGGACAAGTTGGTTTCCTACGCGACTGAGGCACGAGGCCGGGGCTTGAAATGCATCATCGCCGGAGCGGGCGGTGCGGCGCATCTACCCGGAATGACCGCTGCCATCACCGACCTTCCAGTGCTCGGAGTGCCTGTGGAATCCAAGGCATTGCAAGGCGTGGACTCGCTGCTGTCCATCGTCCAAATGCCCGCTGGAATCCCGACCGCGACCTTCGCGATCGGTAAAGCCGGTGCTACAAATGCAGCACTTTTCGCCGTAGCCATGCTTGCTAACAACGACACTGAACTGGCAGCAAAACTCGCCACTTTTCGCGAAAAGCAAACTGCCAGCGTGAAAGCCGCCGCGTTGCCTCCTCTCGATCCCATTGACTGATTTCATGCCCGCTTCTCTTCCTATTCACGCGCCGCATTGTGTCGTCGGCGTCATCGGTGGTGGCCAGCTTGGCCGCATGATCGCCCTAGCAGCTCGGCGCATGGGTGTGCGCACCGTCATCTGGACGGGTGGCCTCGAAGCTCCTGCGGTGGAATGCGCCGACGAAGTCATCGACTTGCCATTCGACGATGCTTCAGCCATAGCAGATTTTTGTAATCGTATCACCGTGGCGACGGTGGAATTTGAAAACATCCCCGCAGAAACTTTAGAAGCGGTCGCGAAATGCGTGGCGATCCATCCGTCTCCCAGTGCCATTCGCATCACCCAAAACCGCGAGCGGGAGAAAAATTTCCTGAAGGAAAATCACATCCCGCACACTTGGTACGCCGTCATTTCGAGTGCGGACGATCTCGCCGCTGCGATGAGCGAACTCAATGGCCCGGGCGTCCTCAAGACTGCGGATTTCGGCTACGATGGCAAGGGACAGGTCAAACTGGAGGGCAATGAAGATCCCGCAGAAATCTGGGCTGCCTTTGAAGCACCGCGCGCTGTGTTAGAGGCGTGGGTTCCCTTTGAGAAAGAAATTTCCGTGATGGCCGCGCGAGGTGCGGATGGCGTGACGGTCACTTACGATCCAGCGGAAAATCAGCATCGACACCACATTCTGGATGTCTCCATCGTTCCAGCGCGGATCTCGCCTGCGGTAGCGTTAGAGGCCGCTGCGATTGCTCGGCGGGTGGCAGAAGCTCTGGACTATCGCGGTATCCTCGGCGTGGAATTTTTCCTCAAATCGGACGGTTCGCTGCTCGTCAACGAGATCGCCCCGCGCCCGCACAACTCCGGCCACCACACGCTCGACGCCTGCGTTTCCTCGCAATTCGCCCAACAACTTCGCGCCGTCATTGGGCTTCCGTTAGGTTCCACTCGCTTGCTCACCCCGGTGGTGATGCTCAATTTGTTAGGCGACATGTGGCAGGACGAGACGACTCCGCCAGATTGGCAGCCACTCTTCGCAGATGGCGAGACGCACCTCCATCTCTACGGCAAGCGTCACGCCCGTGGTCGCAGAAAAATGGGTCACGCCAATTTCATCGGAGCCACCACCGAGTCCAATCTCGCCCGCGCGGAGGCGATGAAAGCGCAGTGGCTCGGTCTTGAAGGTTAGGAAATCGAAGTCGCACGGACGCATATTCCCTCTTACTTTAAAGCGAAATTTCACCATGATTCCTGATCTCACACTCATCAAGGCTGGCACCGGAGTTCTCACGAAATCGACCGACGGCACGCTGGACAAGGCCGCGCTGGTGCATCTCGTTTCGGCCATCGCCGGGCTGATGGATGCTGGCCACCGCTGCTTGTTCGTTTCCTCCGGCGCGGTGGGTTCCGGGCTTTCTGCACTGGGACTAACGGAATACCCCAAGGAAACCGCGACCCGCCAAGCCTGTGCCGCCATCGGCCAAGCGCGGCTGATGCAGACATACAGCAGCTTGTTTTCTAACTTCGACATCACCATCGCCCAAGTGCTTCTCACGGCGGGCGATCTCGGTACGCCTGAGCGTGCCGGATATGTCAGCGACACTTTCCGCCGCTTGCTGATGGAGCCGCGCATTTTACCCATCATCAACGAGAACGATTCCGTCGCTGTGGAGGAGTTGAAATTCGGCGACAACGACATGCTTTCGGTCCGCGTGGCGAAACTGGCGGGAGCCACTCGCGTCATCTTGCTCACCAGCGTCGATGGTTTGTTAGACCCAGCGACCAATCAACTCATCCCTGAAGTCACCGACATCGATAACGTCTTCCGCCACGTCCGCGATGACAAAGGCCGTTTCTCGATGGGCGGTATGGCGTCAAAACTCGCTGCCGTGAAATTCGCCATCGATGCAGGGATCGAGACCCACATCGCCCACGGTCGCCATCCCGAGCGGCTGGCTGAGATCGTCGCTGGCGGTGGAACGTCCACCCGCTTTCACGCAGCGGGACTGACGAAAAGGAGTTGAGCGGAGAAATCTTCCAGCTCACTCACTCCATCATCGCTTCCATGCCGCTGTAGTAGCCGGTGAAAAAACTAACGATTTTCCATGCCACGAACATCATGATGAAAAAATACAGCACCTTGGGTCCCATGACGGAGAGGGTTTTCGCGGCGGATTTTGCATCGTCCTGAAAAAGCTTGGACCAGCGGGCGAGGTCTTTGTCGAGGGTGCCGGCTTCCTCGCCTGTCAGGTAGGAACGGGCGAAGGATTTGGGAAATGCGCTCTCTGCGACAAATCGTGGCCCTAGCAGATTTCCTGTTTCCGCGACCTGAACGAGCCGCTTTCCTGCGTCGCGGACGAGGCCGCTTTGTGAGGCTTCTGAGGCGAGTGCGGCGGCCTCAGTCATCGGGATGCTGGCGAGCAGGCAGGAGTGATAGACGTTGGTAAATCTCGCCATCGCGAGATTTCGCCGAGTGCTGCCGAGCCACGGGATGCGGTTGATGAGGGCATCGACGCGCGGATTTTCCTCCGCGATTCGCAGAGCCGAACGAATGGCGAGGCCGGTGATCAATACGGCTGCGTAGAGCAGAAGCAGGTTTAGAAAAAGGTCGCCCAGGATTCCAGTGGACGACTGATCGCCTAGCATCAGCGCGGTGGGCACGCTGGCAATGACGACGCCGAGATGAAGGATGACGAGCGGATAGATCATGCCTCGAATCATTTCGCTCCGCGCGGCGGCGAGCATGGCGAAGTAGTCTGCGAGGTGTTGAAATGCGGGAGCGAGTTTCCCGCCGCGCTCGCCCGCGCCGATGATGCTGCGTTCGAGATTGGTGAACGTTTTCGCGTCCTTGCTCAGAGCCGCAGCGATGGTTTGCCCGGACTCCAAGCCTGCGTTTAGATCCTTGAGCAAGGCTTCTTGCTGCGCGGGTAGCTTGCTGTCCATGAGCACGGCTGCCGCTTTGCGGATGTCAAAGCCCGCGTCGAGCAGCTTGGCCATCTCTGCGTAGAAGAGGTGCTTGTTGGCAGCGTTTGGGGTCATGGTTAGGAATTTTGCTCTTTGGCGATGCGGTTGCTGATCTGCTGGCGACGAGCTTCGTATCGTTCTAGTTGGAATTGGTAGTCTTGCGCTTCTGAAGTGCCTTTAATCATCATGAAAATCGCAATGCCAATGATAACCAATCCGAAGGGGAGAAATACTGGAGCATTCATTGATCCGGTCACTGCAATAAAGATAATGCCAGCGCAGATCATAACGACGCCGCCGAATATTGAGCCAACAGCAGAGGGTTGAGAAGTGTTTCCATTCTCATCTCTAGCTAAAAATGATTGCTGAAGTTTGTCCCACTCTCTGTCGAGGCGTTCGAGGTCATTCTGGAGTTCGAGAATCTTCACCTTGTTCGCGAGCTGGTCGGTAGTTTTCTCGATTTTGTCGAGCTGACGGGTGTGCATGACGGTGGTGTCATGCACGACTTCAAGCCGGGCGTTGCAGTAGTTGCAGGTGACGAAGCGGATGGTCTCGTCGATTTGGAGATCAGCTCCGCATCCTTGGCAGCAGACTTTGGTGACTTTCATCGGCGGATGTTAGGATTTCTTAGCTAAGACTAAGCCCGAGCGCGAGGGAGTGTAAATTTTCATCACGCCGTCTGCATCCACCGGATAGTCGAGGGCGTGATCGACACGGCCATGACCGCCAGTGACAGCGAGATCAGTGTCGAGGATCAACTCGCGAGTTTCCATGCCAGCGACGTGGATGGGGTAGCCGAAGACGGAGTTTCCGACGGAGAAATTGAAGACGAAGACGAGGTTGGCCCGCTCGGCGACGATGATTTTCTGGCCGTTGTCGATGTAGAGGTTTTGGGCAGGCGGCGCGGTGAGGAGCTTGGTTTGCTGGGCGAACTCCATCAACTCGCGGTCGAACTCGGCCAGCCAGCGGTATTTTAAATCTGGATGATCGACGAGTGACCATTGGCGGCGGCAGTAGTGATAGGACCAGCCGTTGCCTTCGCGCGGAAAGTCTAGCCACTCAGGATGGCCGAACTCATTTCCCATGAAATTCAGCCAACCTTCGCCGCCTAACACCAGCGTGACGAGGCGGATGAGCTTGTGCATGGCGATGCCGCGCTCGATGACGGGATGCGGGTCGTCCTTGCCCATGTGCCAATACATTTCCTTGTCCATCAGCCAGAAGGCGAGCGTCTTGTCGCCGACGAGCGCTTGGTCGTGGCTCTCCGCGTAGGCGATGGTAGCCTCGCCGTGGCGTCGGTTCGCGAGGACTCCCCACAATTCGCCCATGTCCCAATCTTCGTCGCGGCTGTGCTTGAGGAGCTTGATCCAGTAGTCCGGGATGCCCATCGCGAGGCGGAAGGAAAAGCCGAGTCCGCCGTCTGCGATGGGGCGGCAGAGACCCGGCATCCCGGACATGTCCTCGGCGATGGCGATGGCTCCGGGCTTGATTTCCTGAATTAGAGTGGACGCGAGTTTCAGATAGAGAATTGCGTTTTCGTCGGCATCACCACCGAAGTAATCATCGTAACTGCCGAAGGATTTCATGCCACGCGAGTAGTAAAGCATGGAGGTCACACCATCGAAACGGAAGCCATCGAAGCGGAATTCTTCTAGCCAATAGCGAACATTGGAGAGGAGAAATTGGCGCACTTCTGGGCGTCCGTAGTCGAAGCACTTCGAGTCCCAGCCGGGGTGATCGCCCAGTGGGCCGTCGTGGAAATACTGGTGACCGGAGCCGTCGAAGTCATTCAGCCCTTCTGCTAAATTTTTCACCGCGTGCGAGTGAACGATGTCTAGCAGCACGGCGATCCCAAGTCCGTGCGCGGTGTCGATGAGGTATTTCAAATCCTCCGGCGTGCCGAAACGCGAGCAGGGCGCGAAGAACGACGAGACGTGATAGCCGAAGGAGCCGTAGTAAGGATGCTCCTGCACGGCCATGAGCTGGACGGTGTTGTAGCCCGCCTTCGCGATGCGTGGCAGGACGTGATCCGCAAACTCGCGGTAAGTGTGCACACGCGGTTCTTCGCCCGCCATGCCGACGTGGGATTCGTAAATCAGTGGCGCGGTGATCGTCGCGGGATCGAAGGAATTTTTCCAAACGTATGGCACGGGCGGATTCCAGATTTGTCCGCAGTAATCGTGCGTCGTCGGGTCTTGCACGGCGCGGCGGATGCAGGCGGGGATGCGGTCGCGGCGTGAGCCATCCGCGCCAACGATGTGGAGTTTCACTTTTTGTCCATGGGCGAGTGCATCGGCGGGTAGATCGAGTTTCCACACGCCGCTTTCCGAACTAGTGAGAGGATGGGACTCGCGATTCCAGTCGTTGAAGTCGCCAATCAACGAGACGGCCTGCGCTGCGGGCGCCCACTCGCGGATGGTCCATTGTTTCGCAGCCGGATGGAAATGGATGCCGACTTTTTTATGGCCCGTGGCGTAAGCGGCGAGAGTGTTTGAGCTCTCTTCGATAACTGAGATTGCTTCTGAAAACTGCTGCATCCGGCGCTCGATGGCACCTTGTTGTGGTTCCAGCCAGGGATCATCTTGGACGAGCTTAGGTTTTTCCGTCATCTGGCTGAAACATGCCGATACTCCCCCGGCAGGAAAAGGGAAATCCACCTCTAGCACGCGAGCGGATTTCGAGTATCATCGCGTAAATTCCAAGAACTATGAAATTTCTCACACTCATTCTCAGCCTGCTTGCCACGCTTCCTGTTATCGCGAACTT
The DNA here is from genome assembly GCA_031414935.1 of Luteolibacter sp. Classification (GTDB taxonomy): domain Bacteria; phylum Verrucomicrobiota; class Verrucomicrobiia; order Verrucomicrobiales; family Akkermansiaceae; genus Luteolibacter. The sequence goes on along the minus strand of JANOQR010000101.1, from coordinate 1,006 downwards.
CGACGAGTTGGTGAAAAAAGGCGATGTCCACGATGCGAAGTTTGAGACCGAGAAAGCTCTCGAATACTTCCTGCCTGCCGAGAAGTTGGAGCCAAAAAATGCCAAGTTGTTAGTGAAAATTTCCCGCCAATACGCGCTCCGCATGAACGACTTGCCCGCGAAGGCCGACAAGATCGCTTCCTGCCGAAAAGCACTTTCCTACGCCGAGCGCGCGGTCGCCGCCGATCCAAAAGACGCGGAAGCGCACCTCAGCGTGGCGATCTGTCTCGGCAGGCTAACACCTTTTCTTGGGGCGAGAGAAAGCGTGGAAACTTCGCGAAAAATCAAACTCGCCGCAGACCAAGCCGTGAAGCTCGATCCCAAGAATGACCTCGCTTGGCAGATCCTCGGACGGTGGCATCAAGCACTGGCAAACATCGGTGTGACGACCCGCACCTTGGCGAAAATTATCTACGGCGGCCTCCCCGCAGCGTCGAATGAGGAGGCGGTGAAATGTTTCCAAAAAGCGATGGCACTCAACCCGAAGCGGCTCGTCCACGTCATCGAGCTAGGTCGCACCTACGCGCTGATGGGCCAAGACGAAGCCGCGAAGAAGTATCTCAAGCAGGGCTTGGCGATGCCTGATACGGACAAGGATGACCCTGAAACCAAAGTGCGCGGGAGAGCTTCTTTGGCAGAAATATAAGCGGGTGCTTGCCGTGCGCTTCTCGCCGGACTAAGAGTTTTCCCATTCATTTCACCTGCTTTCTATCCTCCAAAACTCATTTTGAATGACTCCTACTCCGCACAGCTCAGCATCGACTTCCGCACCGGACAACGCACCGCGATCCACGCAGGCAATTCCTGCGCGGAGCAACGATCAGCTTGCGTTGCCCTTAACCGAATCCGAACGCGGGGCATCTTGGAAGCAACTCAGCTCGCTTCATCCAGCGAACCGCTTTCGCTTGATGATCGGCTTGCCGCCATTGCCGGACTCTCCAGAGATCGGGACGTCCCGTTGATTTCA
>JANOQR010000100.1:0-2293 GCA_031414935.1 Luteolibacter sp. | reverse complement strand
GGCGCCAGCGGCAGCTTCAGCACAAGTGGGAGCAACACCCGCATGGGTGCCTCGCAGTGATCTAGCATTCGTCACGGATGCCGAGCCTCTAGCACGGAAATTTCTCTCTGCGACGACGGTGGAGGAAATTTTGCCACTCGTCCGCAATGTCGCAGTGGTCGAGCCGAAGATGAGGAAGTTTTATGATGGGAATGGAATCAAACCCGTCGGGATGTCGAAGTTCAACACGGGTGGCGAAGTCGGCTTGTTAGGTCACTTGCGCTCCGTCGGGGTGACGACCGCAGACTTCGACGACAAGTCCATGGCATTCGAGGAATCCCCGGAGGGACTGAAGATCGACTGGGAGAGCTGGGTGGGCTGGTCAGAAATTTCATGGACTGAGTTTCTTGAGACCAAGCCTAAGGTCGCGAAGATTTTCCGAGTCACACTGAGTCCGGTCGTCTATTACAACTTCGGCTTCAAGGATGAGGATAAGTGGGATTCCTATCGTCTCGAATCTCCAGACCATGAGCACTCGATCTACGGTTACGCAGAGAAGGGTTCCATCCTCGCGCAACGCATCAAACCCAGCCCAGATGTGAAGGCCATCGCACTCACGGTGACACTGAAATTTCCTGAAGTCATCGAATCTAACGATCAAGTGCAGATTGAATCCGTCATCACTGAAGGATGGGTGGAAGCAGGCTCAAAATGACACCGACCACCTACGATAAAGCACAGGAGCTGAACCTCGATCCGATGGTCTATGGTACTTTCGCCGAGATTGGCGCGGGGCAGGAAACTGGAAACTATTTTTTCCGAGCGTCAGGGACCGCTGGCTTGGTCGCGAAGACGATTTCCGCCTACGACATGACCATGAGCGATGCGATCTACGGTCACTCCGAACGCTATGTTTCGTCGGATCGCTTGGATGCAATGCTCGATCATGAGTATTCGATTTTGCTCGAACGGCTCGGCCCGAAACGGGGATCTTCCACGACATTTTTCTCATTCTGCAACACGGTGAGAGCACGCGGCTGGAACGACACGGGCGAGTGTCACGGCTGGCTGGGCGTGCGCTATCAGATGAAGCCGGGCGATCCGCCATCAGACATCATTCTTCATGTGAGACTGCTCGATGCGCGGTCGATTGATCAAATGGAGGCTCTGGGGACGATCGGGGTGAATCTGATTCACGCCACTTTCCGCCATCGCGGGCATTTGCAGAAATTTGTAAATTCTCTGGTGGATAACCTCGCAAGCGGTCGCGTGGAGGTGGACCTGCTGAAGTTCGCAGGGAACGGATACGGCTTTTTCGATAATCGGCTGTGCGCCTTGCAACTGGTGGAGAGCGGCCTAACGGACGCCACCATGTTCTTGCCGGATGGTGAGGTGGTGCAGCCTGCGGAAGCTCTCTATCGCCGTCCGGTGCTGCTGTTGCGCGGCAGTTTTGATCCAGTGATGAAAATCCATCTTAGAATGTTAGAACTCGCGCGCGATGGCTTCGTCCGCCATTTATCCGCGCCGGATCAGCCTGCGGCTATCGAGCTTTGTGAAATATCCATGCACAACCTGCTTCGTGGCCGTGGTGTGGATCCCGTGGATTTTCTGGATCGTGCGGACGCGCTCCAAGCGTTAGGTAAGACCGTGCTACTGTCGAGATGCGCGGAGTTTCACCGCATCGCGGCGTTTCTGCATCGCTACACGAGCAAGCCGATTGGGATCATTTTGAGCATTGGGTTGCTCAATGAACTATTCAAAGCGAAGTGGTCAGAAAACTTGGCAGGAGGACTGCTAGAGTCTTTTGGCCGCTTGTTTAAGGAGGGAGTGACGCTCCAAGTATTTCCATGGAAAAACCGTCGCAGCGGTGAATTCGTGACGGCAGAGACTTTCTGTGCGCCGGACGACTGCACTCATCTTTTCCGCCATTTCATTGCGAATGGACGGATTGAAGGAATCCCATGCGGCGACGAGCCGATCCTCGGCTACACGGGCCGAGACGTGTGCAAAATGATTACTGCGGGCGACGAGGCGTGGAAGGATTTGGTCCCTGAAGTCGCGTGGACGATGGCGAAACGGCACGCAAGGCTGAGAGAGTGATTCAATCTCCTGATGGAGCGCGACGCATTGACTTTTTCTGCGAGAGATTTCGTTTGTCCGCGACGCTGCGAGTTTTTGAGTTCTTCGAGCGTGGCCGATTCGTGCGGCGCATTTTTTCGATGGCTTGTTTCTTCGCCACGGCCTTGCCATCGCGGATAGCTTCGAGCTGATCGCAGAGTTCTTTTCTGGCGAGATAGCGGTTCATTTCCCGGGA
>JANOQR010000099.1:0-1713 GCA_031414935.1 Luteolibacter sp. | reverse complement strand
GATTCACACGCCACTCCACCCACCACAGCCACCCGAGCACGACGAAGTATCCTGCGAACTCGAAAGCCTTATTCCAATACTGGATGAGTGCCTCCCCGCCGTGGCAGCCGCAGGAAATATCCAGCCCTTTGGACCACGCCCAGCCTACGGAAATGGAAAACACCACCACCAGTCCCGCCACTGTTAGGATCGCGCCTCGCCGGAAGATTCCAAGCATGAGACAAAGCCCGGCGATGAGTTCCAGCCACGGCACGGTGTAGGCAGCCACCGCGTCCCACGGTGCTTTGACGAGCTGGTAGTTCGCGACATCTCTCGTGAAGCGGTCGAGGCCGCTACCGAAAATTTTCATCCCACCGCTATACACGAACCATGTGCCTAGCAGGACGCGGGCGATGAGTGCGGTGGTGTTCATGCGGGAAGACAGATTCGCGGCGACCGATGATCGCCGCTACGCGGGCTGGAGAAACCGCCGTTGCGCTTCCTCCTCGGCGTTGTGCGGCAGGGCTTCGTTGGAGGCTTTGGTATCCGCTAGCAGTTCATCACGGAATTTCCCGATGATCGCTTCCACTGGCCATGACGACGCTTCACCGAAGGCGCAAATGGTGCGTCCGTCGATCTGATAGGCCACGCTTTCTAGCGTGTCGATGTCGGACGGACTGGCAGTGCCTTCCACGAGGCGGTCGGAAATTTTCTTCATCCACGTCGAGCCTTCGCGGCACGGCGTGCATTGGCCGCAGGATTCGTGGGCGTAGAAGGCGTTCAGGTTGTTGAGCACCCACGACATCTTACGAGTGTCGTCGAGGACGATGACGCCACCGGAGCCAGCCATCGAGCCGCAAGCTGCTAGCGTGTCGAAGTCCATCTGGATGTCCCAGAAATCCAGGTCTTTGGTGGTGCCGTCTGGGTTTTTGATTTTGAAAACCTCGTTGCACTTGAGGATTTTCGAGGACGAGCCGCCCGGAATGACCGCTTTGAACTCGCGTCCATCTTTCGGGCCACCGCAGACGTCGTAAAGCAACTCCCGCATCGTGAGCTTGCCCACCTCGACCTCGAAATAGCCGGGATTTTTCACATCGCCGGACACGCAGAGGATGCGGGTGCCGGTGTTTCTCGCCACTCCGAGTTTCGCATACTCGTCGCCGCCCATGCGGATGATGTGCTTCACATGGCAGAGAGATTCCACGTTGTTCACGATGGTCGGGCACATGTAGAGGCCGAGCGCGGCGGGGAAATACGGTGGCTTGATGCGCGGGTAGGGGCGCTTGCCTTCGAGCGATTCGATCAAGCCAGTTTCCTCCCCGCAAATGTAAGCACCCGCTCCGCGATGGACGAAAATTTCCACATCGAAGCCCGAACCGAGCACGTTTTTCCCGAGGAAATTCTTCGCCCGCGCTTCTTCGATGGCCCGCTCCACGATGAGGGCCGCTTCAGGAAATTCCTCGCGAATGTAGATGTAGGCAGTGTGCGCACCGACGGCGAAACACGAGATCACCATGCCCTCGACGAGCTGATGCGGATCTTGATGCAGGATGTAGCGATCCTTAAAAGTGCCGGGTTCGGACTCGTCGCCGTTGCAGATCAGATAGACCGGTTTGGTATTGTTCGGCGGGATGAAAGTCCACTTCATGCCGGTCGGGAATCCCGCACCGCCACGCCCGCGCAGGCCGGATTTTTTCACCTCTTCGGTAACATCCTTGGGCTGCATGGTGAGAG
>JANOQR010000098.1:0-3653 GCA_031414935.1 Luteolibacter sp. | reverse complement strand
GCTTGGCCGAACGCCGGGCAACATCGTCGCCATCCGCCCGCTGAAAGATGGCGTCATCGCCGACTTCGAGGTCACTGAGGCGATGCTCCGGCACTTCATCCGCAAGGTGAACAAGGGCCGTCGGTCAAATCCGCGCGTGCTGATCGCGATCCCGTCCGGCATCACTGAGGTGGAACGCCGGGCCGTTCGTGAGTCCGCCCTACAAGCCGGAGCACGCGAGGTTTACCTCATCGAAGAACCGATGGCCGCAGCGATTGGCGTCGGCCTTCCGGTGCAGGAGGCATCGGGAAATATGATTGTCGATATCGGCGGCGGGACGACCGAGGTGGCGCTGATTTCCCTCTCAGGAATCGTCTATGCCCGCAGCGTCCGCACGGCCGGAGACGAGCTGGACGAGGCGATCATCCAATACATGAAGCGCGCCTATAACTTGATGATCGGCGAGCGCACTTCGGAGGAAATCAAGATTCGTCTCGGTTCCGCAGCACCTCTTCCCAAAGAAATGACCATGGAGGTCAAGGGCCGCGATCTCGTCGCCGGGCTTCCGAAAACCATCACCATCACCTCACAGGAAATCCGCGAGGCCATGGCGGACCCACTCAGCACCATCGTTGACGCGGTCCGCACCACTCTCGAACGCTGCCCGCCAGAACTCGCATCAGACCTCGTGGACCGAGGCATCGTGCTGGCTGGCGGTGGCGCCTTGCTCAAGGGGCTAGACCGCTTGCTGCGTGAGGAAACAGGGCTGCCGGTCCACATCGCGGAGGATCCCCTCAGCGCCGTGGCCGAAGGCACAGGCAAGGCACTTCAAGAACTCGCGCTGCTCAAGCGGGTCGCCAATTCCGACCGTTAAGCGGACCGCCATGCCACCCCGGCCATGAAGCCGCTCAATCTCATCGCCCTGTTACTGTTCCTCGGAGGAGCCGTCTGGGCACTCACTCACAGTGACCGCGCCGTCCGCGAAGTACAGGATCTCTACTTCGCCGCGATGTCGCCTTTCCTGAACTCCGGCTCACAGCTCGAAACCCACGCCCGCAAGTTTCTCCACGAAACTCGCCACTCGAAGGAACTCGAAGTCGAACTCGAAGCCACCCGTGGCGAGATTGGCCGACTCCGCATCATCGAGTCCCGATTCCGCGATCTGGAGCGCGAAAACGTCCAACTCCGCCACGCGCTCGATTTCAAAAAAGGCAGCCAGTTCGATGTCGTCGCGGCCCAGGTGATTCGCCGCCAACCGACGACGTGGTGGCAAACGGTGGACATCGACGCCGGCCAAGAACGAGGCATCGGCGTCCAGCTCGCCGTCCTATCTAACGAAGGCCTCGTCGGAAAAATCGACCGCATTTACGAAGGCCAGAAACGCGCCTCTGTGCTGCTACTCACCGACGAGAAATGCCAAGTCTCCGCCCGCGTCGAAGGCTCGCCAGAAGTCGGCATCCTCAGCGGCCAGCGCGGACGCTTCGAGGGCACGCCCATGCTGCGACTGAAATTTCTATCCACCGACGCGAACCTGCGTCCCGGACAACGTGTATTCACCACTGGCCGGGGAGGCATCTTCCAAGCTAACATTTTGTTAGGAACCATTGCCTCCGTCGAAAAAGGCGCGCTGGATTCCGAAGCTCTCGTCCGGCCATCGGTGAACTTCGCGGATCTCAGCACGGTATTCGTCGTGCTCTCCGCCCCGCCCTGACCCGCCGTGATCCGCTACTCGTTCATGACTATTTTGCTCCTGCTCACCTCATTCGTGGTGCAGCAGTTCCTGCCTGCGTTCACTGGGCTGGACGACTCGCGAGTGCTTTTTGTCCAACTGGTTTTCCTCTGCTCCGCCGTCACCGTCGGTCCGCCGACCATGCTCGTGCTCGCCTTCATCGGCGGGTTTTTCTGGGACGCGCATTGCTGGCTCGGCCCACACGGCGGGCAGCCAGAAGTCTATACCCAGCAGGTCGAGTCACTCCGCTTCGGCTACTCCATCCTGCTTTTCGGTGCGATGGGCTACCTCATGCAGGGCATCCAGCCGCTTTTCAAACAGGGAAAATGGCAGTTCTCCGCCTTTCTATCCGGCATCGCCATCTTCCTTTATCTCACCGCTGAATACGCCATCATCAACTTCGTCCGTGGCGACTTCACCGTCACGCAAGCCACCCTGATGCAGATGCTTTTCACCTCGCTGCTCACCATGCTTTTCTCCCCGCTGATCTTCTGGCTGCTGTTCCGCACTGCCAGACTCTGCGACCATTCCATCAACCCCGAAGCTGGCCGCAAACGCCGCCACGCCTACTAACACCATGGAACCTAACATTAAGGAACCCGGCTACCGACTTCGGCTCTATCTGCTCACCGCGCTCATCCTCGTCGGCTTCGGCACGCTGCTCACGCGCCTCTACGAATACCAGATCGAGCGCAAAGACGAGTTTCTCCAGCTCGTCCCAGGAAACCGCAGCGTCACCGTCCGCGAACCCGGCATCCGAGGGGAAATCACCGACCGCAACGGTGTCCTGTTAGCTCGTAATCTCCGCCGTTACGAAGTCTCTTTCAACCTCGACGAAATCCGCCAAGCCTACCTCACCCAGCGCGAAGAGCCGAAGATGGAAAGCATCGTGAAGGAAAATGGTTTCCCGCGAAAACAAACCGAGAAAGACATCGTCGCTATCGTCAACGAAGGCGTCATCGCTCGCCTCCGCAAACTCGGCCTCGCGAAAAACTACCGCGCCAGCAACCTGAAAACCCACTACGTCACCCACGGCGGACTCATCCCCTTCAGCTACCGCGCCGATCTAACTTACGCAGATTTCGCGAAATTCGCCGAACACAATCTCGATCTCCCCGGCGTCTATCTCAGCCTCCGCCCGCAGCGCGACTACCCGTATGGCGCTCTCGCCAGCCACGAACTCGGCTACCTGAAACAGTGGGAAAAAGGCGACGTTTCCGACAGCGACACCCGCAAGTTCGACCATTACGTCGGCGACGACAAAGGCATCGCCGGCGTCGAGTCCACCATGGATAAATTTCTCCAAGGCCCCGAAGGCCGCAAGACCATCGTCAAAGACGAAAAAGGCCGCACCATTCGCATGTCGGACTACACCAAGCCCGGCGTCGGGGCCAAAGTGAAACTCACCCTCGATGCACCCGCACAGTATTTGCTAGAAAACACGCTCCGCCTCGCAGGCCGCGCCGCTGGAGTCATCATGGACGTGAACACCGGCGAAGTCCTCGCCATGGCCTCCGTCCCGGACTTCAACCCGAACGATTTCATCCCGAGCATTTCCAAGAAAAACTTCGACGACTATCGGGCTAACAAACTCGGCCCTTTCACCAACCGCGCCATCTCGCGCTTCACGCCCGGCTCCACCATGAAAATCCCCACCGCCATCGCCGGAGCGGTGGAAGGAATGTCTGCGCGTAGTTTCTCCTGCAACGGCTACGTCAGCTACGGTAACGCCAAAGTCGGCTGCTGGATCTACAACTTGCACAATGGCAGCCACGGCGGCCAGAACCTAGCAGAAGCAATCCAACACTCGTGCAATCCGTATTTCAACACCCTCGCGAACACCATCGGTTGGAAATCCATGGTCGATGGCTGCTCCATGGTCTTCATCGGCAAGCCCACCGGCATCGAGCTGCCCAAAGAAGACGCTGGCATCCTGCCCGGCAGC